>JAVBUD010000098.1:0-4054 GCA_031555755.1 Eubacteriales bacterium
TGCCCCCGCCCTACGAAGGTGTGCGCACTACTTGTGCTTGCTGCCCAGTTTCCCGCTCGTCATCTGCGACAATATATTCGACTCATACGAGAACACGCTCTCTCTGCGTTCGGCCGCCGCGAGGAACGCGTATTTGACCATCTCATCCACGAGTCCGCCAAAATTCAGCCCCTCGTACTCCCACAAATAAAACGCCAGCGAGCCCGGAATCGTGTTGATCTCGTTGATGTACAGTGCCCCGTCGTCCCCGTCAATGATGTAGTCGATCCGCACCACGCCCTTGGCGTCCATCACCTTGAACGCCTCGATCGACATCTGCTTGATCCGCTGCGTCAGCTCGTCCGAAATCGGCGCGGGCACCTTCCGCGCCAGGCTCTTCATGCCCTGGCTCTTGCCGCCGCCGCCCTTGAGGTACTTCTCAGAAAAGCCCAGATGCGCGTCCTCGCTGCCCTGGATCGGCATCTCCAGCACGGAGGCGCGCACATCCGCGCCGAACCCCAGCACCGAACAGTTCACTTCCGTCAGTTTCTTGACGCCTTTCTCGATCAGCAGCCGCCGATCATAACCCGCCGCCACGTCGATGGCGTAGCGCAGGCCCTCGCGGTCGTTGGCGCGGTTGATGCCGATGGAACTGCCTTGGTTCGCGGGCTTCACGTACACCGGATAGCCGATTTCGCGCTCCACCCGGTCCAGGATCGCCTCGCTATCCCGCTTCCAGTCCCCGCGCTCACACCATTCGGCGGGCAGCACCGGGAAACCGCAGCCCTGGTACAGCTTCTTCATCACGATCTTGTCCATGCCCGTCGACGCGCCCAGCACGCCCGAGCAGGTGAACGGCACGTCGAACAGCTCCAGCATGCCGCTGAGCGTGCCGTCCTCGCCGTTCACGCCGTGCATGACCGGCATCGCCACGTCCGCCTCGAACAGCACCGTCTTGCCCGAGCCCAGCAGGCTGCGCTTTTCCTCCGGGTATTTCAGCAGCACCAGCTTCTGCCGCTCGCCCACCGGCAGCACCTTCGTCAGCTTGCTGAGGTCCAGCTTCGTGAAGAATGTGATGTCGCGCAGCGCGTCGCCCACGTACCAGTCGCCGTCGCCGTGGATGAACACCGGGATCACATTGTACGCGTTCTTGTCCGCCGCCGCCATCGCCTGCTGCGCCGAGATGATCGACACGTCGTGCTCGCAGGCGCGCCCGCCAAAGATGACCGCGAGATTCAGCTTGTTCATGGATTGGCCTCCTGAAATCTGTCTATTCGGAATAGTTGTCCGGCAAATCGTTCTCAAACAGCACCACGTCGCCCGGCCTGCCGATGTGCGCCAGCAATTGCGTCGCCTCGGTCAGGTTGTTCACCGGGTACAGCGCGTTCGCGTCGAACCCTGCCGCCAGCGCGCCGTCGGCGATGGGCTTTGTCCGCTTTTTGCCGACCAGAATGATCACATCGCAGCTGCCCACCATTTTCTGGCCGAACCTGTGGTTCTGGGCGGCCTCGCCCTCGCCCAGCTCAACCATGCCCGGCGTCACGATCACGCGCCGCCCGGAAAACCCGCGCAGCACGTCCAGCGCAGCCTGAGCGCCCACGGGATTGCTGTTGAACGCGTCGTCGATGATGGTCATTCCACCCGGGTTCTTGATCAGTTGCAGCCGGTGCTCCACGGGCTCCGTCTTGCTCACACCCCGGGCGATCTGGTCCATGGACATGCCCAGCTTTTGGGCGACCATGCACGCCAGCACGATGTTTTGGATGTTGTGCTGGCCCAGCATGCGGGTCTTGCACTGAACGCGCTCACCCTCGGCGCTGCACAATGTGAAGCTCGAGCCGTCCTCGGACACGCGGATGTCCTCGGCGTACATGTTCAGATAGCCGCCGCCGAGCCCGGTCCTGTATTTTTCAATCTTGCACGCGTCGAACAGCTTGTCCACCCACTTGCCGTCCGCCGCGAAGAATGCCGCGCCGCCCTCTGGCAGGCCCAGTATCAGCTCGTTCTTGGTACTCGCCACCGTCTCGATGTTCCCGAACGTCTCCAGGTGCTGCGGCCCCACGCTGGTCAGCACGCCGTATTTCGGCTTGACCAACTCCACCAGTTCCTGGATGTCGCCCACGTGCCGCGCGCCCATCTCCGCCAGGAAAACCTGGTGGTGCGGCTCCAGCTGCTCACGGATCACCCGCGTCAGGCCCATGGGCGTGTTGAAGCTGCTGGGCGTGGCCAGCACAGAAAACTTCTCCGACAGGATGGCGGCTAGGATGAACTTGGTCGAAGTCTTGCCGTAGCTGCCCGTGATGCCGATCTTGATCAGGTCGGTGCGCTTTTCCAGCCGCTCCTCGGCGTCGTCCTTATACCAATTGTTGATGAACCGCTCCACCGGCTGCATCACATAGCCCGCGGCCATCACAAGATATGCCAGCGCTACGTACAGAATGTACGGCGGCACGCCCAGATAATTGACCAGGCTGGCCGCGATCAGCGTCAACACAGCCACGCAGCCCGCCAGCCGCTTCATGCGCGGGGTGAACGCGATGGGCTTCTTTTCCGGGGCCTTGTACTGGCGGCCAAACAGCACCCAAGCCGTGTACACGAACCCGCCGAAAACCAGCGCGAACGTCACCAGCGTGCCCCAGCCGTCGCCCATTATGAGCCGCAGCAGCAGCCCCGCCAGGAACGACGCCGCCGTGGCGACCACAGCAACGGTCATGGAAAAGCCGAACACGGTGTCCATGTTCTTCTGCAGCCAGCGCTTGTAGCCATCGATCTGATAGCTCTCCAGCTGGAACATGTGCAGATAATAGCGGCACGAAACCGCGCACACGGCGGCCACCAGCACCGCCTCGATCCACCGAACGGTATTCGCCAAAGCTGTCGTCCTCCAAAATCAAGCTATCTTTAAAAAGCTCTTCACAATCGCCAAAAACTCGCCGTAGCGCTCCAGGAATGCGTAGTGCGTCGCGCCGGGCATGATGATCAGCCCCGCGTCAGAGATCTCGCGCTCCATGGTCTGGCCCATCCAGACGGGGGTGGCGGTGTCCAGCTCGCCGTTGATCAACAGCGTGGGAGCCTTGATTTCCTTGAGGTAGGGCTCCATGTCTTGCTGGATGATGCGGTTGAATGTCGCGCGCATCAAGTCCGTTTTCAGCGCCCTGTAGTCGGCGGACCCGAACTGCTGGCGCAGAGACTCGCGCATCTGCTCGACATTCTGTTCACCCAATATCGCGCGCGTGACCCCATTGTCCGCCAAGCCGCGCAGGGTGCGGTAGAGCTTGGTCCGGTTCGATGCCTTTGCGCTCGGCTTTGGGATCAATCCTGCGCAGCCCGTCAGAATCATCTTGCCCATCAGCTCCGGATGCGTTGCCCCGAGCAGGATCGATACGCGCCCGCCGTGCGAGTGCCCGATGATGTCTGTACCGGCGATGCCCAGCTTCTCAATCAGCTCCGCAGTCATCTCCGCGTAATCCGTGACGTCCCATGGCGTCGGCGGTTCCGAGCTTTTGCCGTGCCCGGGAAAGTCGATGACGGTGATGTGCCGAGACGCCGACAAGTCCCGCACGACGGGTGCCCAGATCGTGGTGTCGCAGCCCCAGCCATGCAAAAGCAGCAGTTCCGGCCCTTGCCCGCACTGCTCATAATACACCGTTGCCCCCCGCACCTCGATCGTCATGTCCCGCCTCCCATACCATAGATGGTTTTATTGTATCGCAATCCGTCCAAAAAAGAAAGCACGAAATGGTAAAGCGGGCGGCTGCGCCGCGGCAGTTCGCTTCGCGGCGGCTGCGCCGCGGCAGTTCGCTTCGCGATGTTCTATCGTTGCGCTTGTCGCTTCGACGTTCACCCACGCCGTCCTCCTGAGCGCAGCGAAGGACCTTCCAGTAACCAGACCTCCGGTAACCAAACCCCCGGCGTGTCATCCTGAGCGAAGTCGAAGGATCTCCCCGCCCGCAGGCGACGTCCCCTTCTGGACGACCACTCACGTGGGGGAGATCCTTCGACTTCGCTCAGGATGACACGGCGGGGGAGCGGATGATCGGGTTTCTACTCCTCCACGATGTGCGGGTCCCTCGCC
>JAVBUD010000031.1:0-6808 GCA_031555755.1 Eubacteriales bacterium
TGTTTTGCTGTTTTTCTTTCTCTGTGGGGGGGGGGGCGCCCCCCCCCCGCGCCCCGATCTATGTGGGGGGTGGGCGGCGGGTGCAAGCCCCCGCCCTACCATGTGAAAACCGAAGTAAGTGGGTGATTCATCTTGACCACAATCGCACCCAAATCGCGCACCCGGTCCATGGTGCTGCGCGAGATCAAGGCGAACAAGGTGGCGTACGCGTACATCGCGCCGTTCTTCATTCTGTTCGCGATTTTCGGGCTGTTCCCGATCCTGTCGGGCCTGTACATCAGCTTTTTCAAGTGGGACGGCATGGGCGCCATGCGCTGGAAGGGCCTGGAAAACTATGAGCGCATTTTCACCGATCCCATGTTCATCACGGCGATCAAGAACACGTTCTACGTCGGCATCATCGCCCACATCCCGATCCTGGGCGGCGGGCTGGTGCTGGCCTATGTGTTGAACGGCAAGTTCGTCAAGTACCAGAATGTATTCAAGACGGTCTACTTCCTGCCCATGGTCACCAGCGCGGTGGCGGTGACGATGGTGTTCCAGGTGCTGTTCGGGTACAACTTCGGGCTGCTCAACTACTTCCTGTCGTTTCTCAGCATCCCGCCGGTGAACTGGCTGGGCGGCACGGGGTCCTACATCAAGGTCGCGATCATCATCATGTTCGCCTGGAAATGGATCGGCTGGAACATGGTGATCTACCTGAGCGGCATGCAGGGCATCAGCGAGGACATCTACGAAGCGGCGCTGATCGACGGATCGTCGCCCAGCCAGACGTTCTTCAGGATCACGCTGCCGCTGCTGAAGCCCATCATCCTGTTCACGCTGATCCAGTCGTCCATCGGCATGATGAGCCTGTTCACGGAGCCGTTCGTGCTCACCAACAGCCTCACGGGCGGCACGAACAACCAGGGCATCACGATGATGATGTACCTGCTGAACAAGGCGCCGAAGGGCAACACGGTGTACGGCGTGGCGTCTGCGGTGGCGTATGTGATTACGCTGATGGTCATCTTGATGTCGCTGATCTTCCAGCGGTTGATGGGCGACCGCGATGAGAGGCGGGTGAGGCGCGCATGAGTCCGTGGCTGTATCTGGTGCTGCTGGCCGCGGTCGTCGTGGCGCTGGTTTTCGGCTCGAAGAGGTCGAAAACCGTGGCGAAGGGCTCGCTGTACCTGTGCCTGATCGCCGTGGCGGCGACGATGATTCTGCCGTTTTATTGGATGTTCGTGCTGAGCACCCATTTCACGCCGGACATCTACAGCTTCCCGCCGCCGTTCTCGTTCGGCAGGGCGCTGACGGACAACTTCGCGTTCATGATGGGCGCGGTGGACGTGCTGGGCAACTTCTTCAACAGCGCGCTGGTGACGGCAGCGAACACTGCGCTGGTGCTGCTGTTCTGTTCCATGGGCGGATACGCGTTCGCGACGTACCAGTTCCCGGGTAAAAAGCTGCTGTTCGGCATCCTGCTGGGCACGATGATGGTGCCTGGCCTGGCGGGCATCGTGCCGTGGTTCATCATCATCTCGCGGCTGGGCTGGATCAACAACTACGCGGCGCTGATCATTCCGGGTTGCGCGAACGCATTCGGCATTTTCTGGATGCGCCAGTACTGCCAGAACAACGTGCCGGTGTCGCTGATGGAGGCCGCAAAGATCGACGGCTGTAGTGAGTGGCTGATCTTTTTCCGGGTGATCGCGCCGGTGCTGCTGCCCGCGTTCTCGGCGCTGGGGATCATGCAGTTTGTGAACGTGTGGAACGATTTCATGATCCCGATGCTGGTGCTCAGGGACACGAAGCTGTTCACGCTGCCGCTGATGCTGAGCTACATGCGCGGCGACCCCACGCGCGGCACGAACGTAGGCGCGCTGATGCTATCGAGCGCCCTGTCGGTGCTCCCGCTGCTGATCGCCTTCCTGTGCGCCAGCAAATTCTTCATGAGCGGCCTCACCGCCGGCGCGATCAAAGAATAACCCCCGCTCGAGGCGGGCGAAGCCACCAGGGAGTCCAGAGGGGCTTAGCCCCTTTGGCGGAGGTCCAGGAGGCAGCGCCTCCTGGCGTTCCCCGCGCGCCTAAAAAATGAGGGTGCAGTGACACCCGCTCCCCCGCAACTGTCGCGCAGGGCACACCCGTTGCAGGCGCGCGGTCTCAGACAAACTCAATGCGCAGCCGTGAGCCGTGAGGCGAGCGCGCAAGCGAGCCGTTCCCGGTCGTCCCTCAACAACATCACTCAACAAGGAGACCATCACCATGCTCACACAAAAATCCATCCGCCTGGACCACCTGACGCTGGGCGTCTGCTACTACCCCGAGCACTGGCCCGAATCCCTGTGGCAGTCCGACCTGACACGCATGCAGGAGATGGGTATCGAGTGCGTGCGCGTGTTCGAGTTCGCCTGGAACGTCGTGGAGCCCACCGAAGGTCAGTACGACTTCACCCTGTTCGACAAGTTCCTGGACCTCGCGTCTGAGATGCGGATGCCGGTCATCCTGTGCACGCCCACGGCGACGCCGCCCGCGTGGCTCACCAAGGCGCACCCGGAAGTGCTGAACATGACCATGGACGGCACGCGCATGGAGCACGGCCACCGCCGCCAGTACAACTATAACTCGCCGGTGTACATCGAGTACACGGAGAAAATCGTGACCGCCCTCGCCCAGCGCTACGGCGACCACCCGGCGGTCATCGGCTGGCAGATCGACAACGAGATCAACTGCGAGACCGATGTGTTCTATTCGGACGCCGACCGCGCCGCGTTCCGCTCCTATCTGAAGGACCATTTTGGCAGCCTCGACGCCCTGAACGACGCCATCGGCGCCAGGTTCTGGAACCAGACGTACACCGACTGGTCCCAGGTCGACCTGGAGCGCCCCACGCTGCACAACAGCGCCAACCCGCACATGGCACTGCTGGAGAAGCGGTTCTTCTCGAAGAGCGCGATCCGCTACGTGAAGCTGCAAGCGGACATCCTGCGCCAGCACATCGGCCCGCGGTACATCACCACCAACGGCATTTTCGGCCATCTGGACACCGCCGAGATGACCCAGACCGCGCTCTCATTCATCACCTACGACAGCTATCCCAACTTCGCGTACGGCGTGGAGCGGGGCATCAACGGCTCGGCGGGCGAGCTGGGCGACCGCACCTGGAGCCGCAACCTGACGAACGCCCGCAGCCACAGCGCCCAGTTCGGCGTCATGGAGCAGCAGTCCGGCGCCAACGGCTGGGATTTCCGCATGATGGCTCCCATGCCCAAGCCCGGCCAGATGACGCTGTGGGCCATGCAGTCCATCGCCCACGGCGCGGACTATGTCAGCTTTTTCCGCTGGCGAACCGCGCCCTATGGCACCGAGATCTACTGGCACGGCATCAACGACTACTCGAATGTGCCCAACCGCCGCTGCGCCGAGGTCAAGGCGCTGCATGAATTGATCGAGAAGATCCCCGCTGCGGGCAGCGAATACCTGGCCAACATCGCCATCGCCCGCGACTACCTCAACGAGTGGGACGGCGAGCGCGACCAGTGGCACGGCCCGCTGGACCAGCAGTCCACCGCCGCCATCTTCGCAGCCGCCCAGCACGCCCACGCGCCGCTGGACTATGTCCACATCCGAGACACGGACACCCACCGCACGGACGCCTCGGAGCTGCTGCGGTACAAGCTCATCTTCTATCCCCACCCGACCATCCTCACAGAGCGCACGGCGTCGCTGCTGAAGGCCTATGTCGAGGGCGGCGGCATGCTGGTGTTGGGCGCGCGGACGGGCTACAAGGACGAATATGGCCGCTGCCCCATGATGCCCATGCCAGGCCTGGCGGCAGCGCTGTGCGGCGTGGAGGTCGTGGACTACACCTTCGCCCGCAAGGAGGACGCGCCGGTGCTGCTGAACTGGGGCGATGCGCAGCTGTCCATGCCCCACTTCCACGACGTGCTGAAGGCCACGGACGGCGAGGTGCTGGGCACGTTCCAGGGCGGCTATTTCGATGGCGAGGCGGCGCTGGTGCGCAAGCAATATGCGGGCGGCGGCGCGGCGTACTACCTGGGCGGCGGGTTCGGCGAGGACACCGCCCGCGCCATCCTGGATCATCTCGGCGTCGCCGAGCCCTACGCGTCGTCCGTGCGGTGCCCGAAGGAAGTGGAGCTGGCCGTGCGCGAAAAGGACGGCGCAAGGTATTGCTTCCTATTAAATTACTCGAAGGTTGAGCAGCCCGTGCAGGTCGGCCAGGGCGTCCGTGACGCCGCCACCGGCGAGGCGATCACCGCTGATTTTGTGCTGGAACCATACGGTGTCCGGGTGCTGACCATCTAGTCACGCCCTCCCCGTCATCCTGAGCGCAGCGAAGGACCTTCCTCAACCTTACCCATCCACAGGCACAAGAAGGTCCTTCACTGCGCTCAGGATGACGGTGAGCGTGGGAGCGCCTAACGATCCTTGATCAACCAAGCAGGAGGTCACCCCCATGAAACACATCCCCTTCCACCAATCCTGGCTGTTCACCTACGGCGACCACGAATGGCTCGACAGCCCCACGCCCCAGCTCGTCGACCTGCCCCACGACTTCATCATCAGCCGCCCGCGCACGGCGGACGCCGCAGGCACCGGTTCCAACGGCTATTTCGGCGAGGGGCGCGGCGAGTACGTCAAGCGTTTCACCCGCACCGACGACATGCGCGGCACCGTCATCCTGCTCATCGACGGCGCGTACATGAACTGCGAGGTCTTCCTCAACGGCCGGCAATTGGCGAATCACCCCTACGGCTACACCGCGTTCCAGGTGGACCTCGCGCCCGCGCTGATCGACGGCGAGAACGAGCTGAAGCTGATCACCCAGAGCCGCCAGCCGTCCACCCGCTGGTATTCGGGCGGCGGCGTCTACCGCGACGTGTCCCTACTCGTCGGCGGCGACCAGTGCCTGAACCCCTGGGATGTGTTCGTCACCGCCGAGGTCCAGGGCGGCAGCGCCCATATTAAGGTAGCGGCCCCGGGCGACATCCACACCGAGATCCTGTGCGGCGGCGAATTGGTCGCCGAGGGTACCTCAGACCTTCTCCTCGAAAACCCGAGCCTGTGGTCTGTGGATTCGCCCAACCTGTACACCGCCCGCGTGGCCCTCATGGACGGCGGCAGCATCCTGGACACCTACGAGGTCCCCTTCGGCGTGCGCACCGTCCAGATCGACGCAAAGCAAGGCTTCCGGCTCAACGGCGTGCCCATGAAGCTGCGCGGCGGCTGCATCCATCATGACAACGGCCCGCTGGGCGCGTGCGCGTTCCCGGACGCCGAGGCGCGGAAAGTGCGCATGATGAAGCAGATGGGCTACAACGCCATCCGCTCCAGCCACTATCCGCCGTCAAAGGCGCTGCTCGACGCCTGCGACGCGCTGGGCATGTTGGTCATGGACGAGGCGTTCGACGTGTGGACCATCGGCAAAAAGTCGCTGGATTATCATCTCTACTTCCGCGACTGGTGGGAACGGGACATTGAGTCCATGGTGCTGCGGGACCGCAACCACCCGTGCGTGTTCGCCTGGTCCATCGGCAACGAGATCGAGGAGCGCGACAGCCGCAAGGGCGCGCAGGAATGGGCGCACATCCTGGCGAAAAAGGTCCGTTCCCTGGACCCCACGCGCCCTGTCGCCTCCGCACTGAACAACATTTTCAGCGGCCCCATGACCGACTTCTTTTCCTTCGACAACAAGGTCAACCCCATCGAGGCCCAGAACTTCGACGATGACCAGTTCGCCGCCAGGACCGAGTATTTTTGCGAGGCGCTGGACATCGTGGGCTACAACTACCTGCTGCCGCGCTACGCCCATGACCGGGAAAAGTTCCCGGACCGCGTCATCATGGGCACGGAGACCTTCGCCGTCAACACCTACGACTATTGGCAGGCGACGGTGGAAAACCCCAACGTCTGCGGCGACTTCATCTGGACCGCCTGGGATTATCTGGGCGAGGCGGGCATTGGCCGCACGATCTGGGAGGACCAGCCCAAACAGGGCTTTTCCGGCCCGTTCCCCTGGGCGCTTTCCTATGACGCCGACTTCGACATCACCGGCGGCAGGCGTCCCCAGGGCTATTTCCGGGAGATCCTGTGGGGCCTCGCGAAGGGCCCGGCGCTGATGACGATGCACCCCGACCGCCACGGCGTGCGCAGCCGGGGCATGGGGTGGGAGTTCCAGGACGTCGCGCCCATCTGGAACTATGAGGATAAATGGCTGGGCAAGCCCGTGGACGTGTTCGCCTACGCGGACGCCGACGAGGTGGAGTTCATCCTGAACGGGATGTCCGTGGCGACATCGAAGGTGGAAAAGCTCATGGCCTCGGCGGTGGTGCCCTACGCGCCGGGTGTGCTGGAGTGCGTCGCGAGGAAAGCGGGCGCAGAGATTGGCCGCCGCGCCATCGAGACCTGCGGCGCGCCCGCGTCGATTCGGTTGACGCCCGACGTGGACAGCCTCCGCCCCAACGCTCTGGACCTGTGCCATGTGCAGGTGGAGATCCTGGATGAAGCGGGCCGCGTCGTGCCGCATCAGGACGTGACGCTGATGGCCACCGTCAGCGGCGCGGGCACATTACAGACCCTCGGCAACGCCGACCCCTTCAGCCAGCAGGTCTACGGCACGGGCATCCGCGACACCTACCGTGGCCGCGCCCTGGCCATCGTCCGCGCGGCGGGCGAGCCGGGCGAAGCCACCCTGACCGTCGCTGCAGCAGGCCTCGCCCCGCAGAGCGTGCGGGAGATCGTCAGGGCAGGATAAAGGAAAACGTCGCTCACGCGGCGGCGGGGGCAAGCCCCCGCCCTACGGGGA
>JAVBUD010000011.1:0-2925 GCA_031555755.1 Eubacteriales bacterium
GGTCACCAGCCTCATCAACATGATGACGGTCTACAAGCTGCGCAAGGCGCACGACCTGCCCACCGTGGACATGTCGCTGCACATGGTGTTCACCGGCAACCCCGGCACCGGCAAGACCATGATCGCGCGGCTGATGGCGCGGATCTACCGCTGCCTGGAGATTCTGTCCAAGGGCCAACTGGTGGAGGTGGACCGTAGCGGCCTGGTGGCGGGCTATGTGGGCCAGACGGCCATCAAGACCCAGGAGGCCGTGACCCGTGCACTGGGCGGCGTGCTGTTCATCGACGAGGCCTACGCGCTCAACGGCGGCGGCGAGAACGATTTTGGCCAGGAGGCCATCGACACACTGCTGAAGGCCATGGAGGACCATCGGGACGACCTGGTGGTGATCGTGGCGGGCTATGACGATCTGATGGAGTGGTTCATCCACTCCAACCCCGGCCTGGAGTCGCGCTTCAACCGCTATCTGCACTTTGAGGACTACACCCTCGAGGAGATGGTGGACATCTTTAAGATGCAGTGTAAGAAGGGATGCTACACGCTGTCGGGCGGCGCGGAGGCCGCCGTCAGGGAGTACATCGCCGTGGAGTCGCTTCAGGGCGGCATCTCGTTCGGCAACGCGCGCGGGGTCCGGAATGTGTTCGAGCACATCCTGAGCGCCCAGAACAACCGGCTGGCCGGCATGGAGCGCGTCTCAAAGGAGGACCTGATGCAGATCCGCCCCGAGGACGTGGCCGCGGCGCGTGGGATCGAGATGCAGCAGCCGCCGGATGAGGACGAACAGGAGACGGACGCCGTGGATGTCGATGACGAGGCGACGGGTGAGGAATAGGGGATGTCCGCCGCCCCACTGTGAATCGTGAACTATGCACTGTAAATTCCATCCATGCTTGGGGGTACATATGAATCGAATTGGTTTTGACCATGAGAAATACGTCCGCGAGCAGTCCGCGCACATCATCGAGCGGTTCGGGCGGTTCGGGGGCAAGCTGTATCTGGAGTTCGGCGGCAAGCTGTTCGATGATTACCACGCCAGCCGTGTACTGCCCGGGTTCCGCCCCGACAGCAAGGTGCGCATGCTGCAACAGCTGCGCGACCAGGCCGAGATCGTGATCGTGATCAACGCCGCCGACATCGAAAAAAACAAGCTGCGCGGCGACCTTGGGATCACCTATGACAGCGACGTGCTGCGGCTGATCGACTCGTTCCGCGAGATCGAGCTGTGCGTGGGCTCGGTGGTGCTGACGCGCTACACCGGCCAGGAATCGGCCAATGCGTTCCAGAAATACCTGGAGGAGCAGGGCATACCGGTGTACCGCCATTATCCCATCCCCGGCTATCCGTCGGAGGTGGAGCTGATCGTCAGCGACGAGGGCTATGGCAAGAATGACTACATCAAGACCTCAAAGCCGCTGGTGGTCGTCACCGCGCCGGGGCCGGGCTCCGGGAAAATGGCCACCTGCCTGAGCCAGCTGTATCATGACCACAAGCGCGGCGTCCGCGCGGGCTACGCCAAGTTCGAGACATTCCCCATCTGGAACCTGCCGCTGCGCCACCCGGTCAACATCGCCTACGAGGCCGCCACCGCCGACCTGAACGATGTCAACATGATCGACTCGTTCCACCTGGAGGCCTACGGCGAGACCACCGTGAACTACAACCGCGACATCGAGATTTTCCCCGTCGTGAACGCCATGTTCCAGCGTATCTGGGGCGAATCGCCCTACAAATCGCCCACGGACATGGGCGTGAACATGGTGGGCTGCTGCATCAGCGACGACGAGGTCTGCCGCGCGGCGGGCCAGCAGGAGATCATCCGGCGCTACTATGCCGCGTTGTGCGACAGGCGGCGCGGGGCCATCGGCGCCGAGGAGATGGTCGCCAAGCTCAAGCTGCTCATGAGCCAAGCGGGCATCGCGGCCCAGGACCGGCCCGTGATCGCCGCTTCCCTCCAATTGGAGGCCACAACCGGCGAGCCCGCCGCCGCCATGGAGCTGCCCGATGGCCGGATCATCACCGGCAAGACCAGCCAGCTGCTCGGCGCGTCCAGCGCCATGCTGCTGAACGCGCTGAAGGCGCTGGGCGGGATTGACCCTGAGGCGCACCTGATCAGCCCGTCTGTCATCGAGCCCATTCAGCACCTGAAGGTGGAGCACATGGGCAACAAAAACCCGCGCCTGCACACCGACGAAGTGCTGATCGCGCTGAGCATCTGCGCGGTGGACGACGAAAACGCCGAATGCGCCATGGCGCAGCTGGAGAACCTGTCGGGCGTGGAAGTGCACAGCAGCGTGATCCTGAGCGAGGTGGACGAGCGGGTGTTCAAACGGCTGGGGTGCAACCTCACCTGCGATCCAAAGTATCAGACGCAAAACTTGTACCATAAATAGCGGCTTTGCCGCGGCGGCCCGTCACGGCAATTTGCGATTCTCGAAAGGAGCGTCCCCACATGAAAATCGCCATCGGATGCGACCATGCAGCGCTGGACTGCAAGCAGACCGTGCTGGAGTACCTGGAGGCGCTGGGTCACGAAGTGGCCGATTACGGCTGCTACTCCAAGGCCAGCTGCGATTATCCCGCCATCGCCCGGCCCCTGGCCGAGGCCGTGGCAAAGGGCGAGCATGAGCGCGGCGTGCTGATCTGCGGCACGGGCCTGGGGATGAGCTACGCCGCGAACAAGGTGTCCGGCATCCGCGCCGCGTGCGTCTCCGAGGCTGTGTCCGCCGCACTGGCGCGCCAGCACAACAACGCCCAGGTCGTGTGTTTCGGCGCGCGCATCGTGGGCGACGAGGTGGCCAAACAGATCGCCCGCATCTTCGTGGACACGCCGTTCTCCGAAGACCCGCGGCACCAGCGCCGGATTGACATGATCGAAGGATAGCGGTGCAAAGCGTCCAAAGGCGACCGACGGCGGCCGTGATGCCA
>JAVBUD010000047.1:0-6037 GCA_031555755.1 Eubacteriales bacterium
AGCGAAGGACCTTCTTCAAACTGAATGAATATAAAGTTTGAGGAAGGTCCTTCGCTGGCGCTCAGGATGACGGCTGGGGGGGGACGACGTCAAACAATTATGCGTATGTCCTACAGAATCTTATACCCATTCTCCTTCATCGCCGCCAACACGGCATTCAGATGCTGCATGTGGTGCGTCTCCAGCACCAGCTCCAGCATGGCCAGCCCAATCCCGCCCTCCATATTCGTGCGGTCGTGGCGGATGGAGACCACGTTCGCGCCCGCATCCGAGATGACGTTCAGCAGCCGGTGCAGCCGGCCCGGGCGGTCCTGGATCACGGTGTTGACCTTCGTCAGCCGCCCGGCCTTCATCAGGCCGCGGTCCAAAATGAGCTGCAGCGTGGTCACGTCGATGTTGCCGCCACTAATCACGCAACACAGCTTGCCGGACGTGTCGAACTTTTTGTGCATCACCGCCGCGACGCTGACAGCGCCCGCGCCCTCGGCCACGATCTTGCAGCGCTCCAGCAGCACCAGGATGGCGTTGGCGATCTCGTCCTCGTCCACGGTGACGACCTCGTCCACGTATTTTTCTGTGAGCGCGAACGTGAGGTCGCCCGGTTCCTTGACGGCGATGCCGTCGGCCACGGTGGTGGCGTTCTTGAGGCGCGTGGGCTTGCCGGATTCCATGGACTTGACCATGGACGGGCAGCCCGACGCCTGCACGCCGATGATGCGCACCTCGGGATGCAGCTCCTTGATCGCCACGGCAATGCCGGAGATCATGCCGCCGCCGCCGATGGGCACCACCACAGTGTTCACCTGCTGCTGGCTGTCATCCATGATTTCCAGGCCGATGCTGCCCTGGCCCGCGATGACCAGCGGGTCGTTGAACGCGTGCACGAACGTCGCGCCGGTCTCCTTCTGGAGCGCCAACGCCTTGTCCAGCGCGTCGTCAAACGACAGCCCGTGCAGCAGCACCTCCGCACCCAGGTCCCTCGTGGCGGCGATTTTCGCCAGCGGCGCGCCTTCGGGCATGACGATCGTCGCGCCGATGCCGAACCGCTGCGCGGCCAGCGCCACGCCTTGGGCATGGTTGCCCGCCGACGCCGCGATGACGCCGTTTTTGCGCTGGTCCATTGGGATGTGGGAGATCATGTTGAACGCCCCGCGCACCTTGAACGAGCCCGTCATCTGCAGGCACTCCGTCTTCAAAAACACCTCGCGCTGATCCGAAGACAGCACCCGCGAGGGCACCATGTCCGTGTGCCTTACGATTGATTTCAGCCGCTCCCGGGCCTCCAGCACCATGCCCAGCGTCACATCCGCCATATCAGTCCATCTCCCTCGTCAATTCATACATGATGATCCCCGCGGCCACCGCCGCGTTTAACGACTCCGCGCCGCCGCGCATGGGCAGTTTCAGCCGCACCGTGGACAACTCGTCCACGGCCTGGGACACGCCCCGCGCCTCACTGCCAATGACCAGCGCGAACCGATCTTTGATTTGGGGCCTTTCATAAATATCATCGCCGCTGAGCGACGTGATCACGATGTCGTAGCCCTGCCGCTTGAGGTCCTCCAGCGCGGCGGGCATGTCCGCCTGGGCGGCGAGGAGCCGGAACGAGCTGCCCATCGCGCCGCGCACCACCTTGGGCGAAAGCGGGTCCGCGCTGCCCGCGCCGAACAGCATGCCCTGGAATCCGGCGGCGTCGGCGGTGCGCCAGATGGTGCCGCAGTTGCCGGGGTCCTGCAGCCCGTCCAGGGCGATGAGCCGGTCCGGCGGATTCTGCAGGTCCAAGGTCTCGGGCGGCTCGAACGCGCAGCACGCACCGTTGGGCGTGGTGGTGTCGCAGGCGGCGGCGAGCACGTGGGGTTGCACGGGGTGGACCCGCGCGCCCCTTACTCCAAGCATGCGAATCACGTCCGCAAACTGGTTTTCCCTGCCCTGCTCGATCAGCGCGTCGTGGGGACGGAGACCCGCCTCCAGCGCCTCGCGGATGAGCTTGTCCCCCTCGACGAGGAAAAGGCCCTCCTGATCCCGCCCGCGCCGTGCTGACAGGGACTTGAGCCGCGTGACCAGTGCATTTTTCGAGCTGGTGATGAGGTCAAGCACGTGAGCGCCCTCCTTATGAGGAATTACGTCCGATAAGAAGCTACGATTCGCCTTTGACCCGCCGCTGCACCGCGTCGATGACCACCGTCACAAGGCCCACGATCAGCAGCAGATAATACGTGAAGAACCGCCAGCACAGCATCATCGGGAGCATGCTGTGCTCAGGCACAATCCCGCGAAAGAACAGCACAAACCCACCCTCCTGTGCCCCTGCCGCGCCGGGCAGCGGCACGAACGCAGCCGTGATGAACAGCAAAAACTGCAGCGTCAGCAGCGTCACATCGTCGGTGCCCGTCAGCTTGAACGCGTGATACAGGCACACCACCGTGCCCATCAAAAACGTGACCTGCAACAGCGACAGCGCGAACACGATCACGCCGTCCATGGGCCGCCCCTTCAGCGTCTGCAGGCTCTGGCGGTACTCGTCCAGCTGGCCCTTGGCCCTGTCCTGCATGGCCCCTTCGTCCTTGATCAGATGCATTTTCGCGCCCAAACGCACCAGCCAGCCCACGAACCGGTCCACCCACGCGGCCTCCGCCATCGTCAGCAGCACCACCACGATCAGCGCCAGGTTGATCAGATAGCCCAGCGCCACCAACCAGCGCGCGCCGTAGAGTTGGCCCTCCACGACGCCCCAGCGCGTGGCCCACAACGCGCCGCCCATCAGCAGGAAGGCGAGCTGAAACCCCACGAACTTGATGGACACAGCGGCCGTGCCGATGGACACGGGGATGCCCCGCTGATGCAGCGCCAGCACCTGCAGCGGCTGGCCGCCGCTGGCCGACGGGGTGATGGCCGAATAAAACTGGCCGATGCCGGACACCAGCAGGGCGTCGCCGAAGTTCAGCTTGCAGCCTCGGCTCCTGATGTAGAACCACATCGTGACCGCGCGCATCAGCAGATAGGCGATCATCGCGCCGAACGCGCCCCACACCCAGCGCACGTCAAGGCTTTCCAGCGTCCTGAGCACATTGGGCAGCTCATCGCTGTTGACCAGCACCAGCACCAAGATCAGCGTCAGCAGCCCGATGTAGACCAGGCCTATGTTTTTCTTTAGCCATTGTTTCATTTGGTCACCATTCCAATATGCTTTATTCAGACAGCGCAGCCTTAGCCAGCCTGACCGCGTCCTCGATGGCCGCGCCGAGCTGCACAGCCGACGCGCCCGCCACCTGCACCCGGCACTTGCCGATGGGCACCAGGATCTTTTTGGCGTCGCTCGCGCCCACGGCCTCGGCCATGCGCGGGGTCAGCTCGCCCATCATGGCGTTGGCGGCCAGGATGCCGATGGGGCCGAGGATCAGGTCCGCGTCCTGCGCGTTGACACTGATGGCGTTTTCACCCGTCGCGCCCTGGTCCGCGCCCGCCCGGAGCATGGCGGCGGTGGCCATGACATTGGTGCCCAGCGCGATGAGCTTCACGTCCGGCAACTCCGCCTTCATCCGCTCGGTGAGCGCCTTGCCCACGCCGCCGCCCTGGCCGTCGATGATCAGCACCTTCACGTCCGTTCACCGCCCTGTTGCGTATTGTTGCCAATGGCACCCCATCATTATAAGCGCTGGACGGGGTTGAGTCAATGTTCGGGCGAGAATCTGCGGGGAAAGTGTCGTCCGCCCGGAAAACGCCGTCATCCTGAGCGCAGCGAAGGACCTTCCTCAAATATACCCGGTTTCGTTTGAGGAAGGTCCTTCGCTGCGCTCAGGATGACGGCGTGGGGGTTCAGACGCCGTCCGCTACTGGTAGATCACAATCTTCGCCCCGTCCGAGAGCGTCTCCAGCAGCTTGATCATCACGCGCTCCGGCACGGCCACGCAACCGCCGGTGTAGTTGTTCTTGCCCTGGCAGTGCAGGAAAATCGCGCTGCCCTTGTTCTTCGCGCCGTCCTTGTTGTAGTCGATGAACAGGCAGTAGTTGTACACCGCGCCGTAGTCGATCAGGTGTTCGTCCTTCCCTGACGGCTTGTAGTCCTTCGCCTTGCTCACATCCACCAGCCGGTTGTAGTTCTCCCCGTTCTGGCCGCTCCAGTAGTGGTTCTTGGTCACCTTCAGATAGCCGCCCATCTTGGTGCCCGGGTCCTTCTTGATGCCGAACGGGGTGGTGAGGTTGAACGTGCCGGTGGGCGTCTTCTTGTCGCCCTCCTTGGTCTTGCCGACGCCCGCAGAGCCCACGTAGGCGGTCTCCTCGATGGTCTTTTCCCATTCGCCGTTCCGCTTTTCGTACAGCGCCATGGCGGCGTTTTTCGTGCCGCTATACTGGATCGCCACGATCTGGTCCGACACCTTCGCCGCGCCGCGCAGCGCCTTGGGCAGCATCTCGTCGGGGTCGGCATAGGACGGCAGGCCGAGCCCGCTCTTCTCGGCGGCCACGGCCAGCGCGCCGGACTTGTAGCCCAGCTTCTTCAGCGCCGCGCCCTTCGGATAGTGCCGCGCCACATAGCCCATGGCCTTCAGCAGCTGCGAATCGGCGATGACGGCCCCGGAGGCCTTGCGCACGCTCTTGACCCGCAGCGCCACTTTTTTGCCGTCCACCTGCATGGACTTTTCCCCCACCCGCAGCCGGATCTCGCTGCCGCCGTCGGGCTGGATGAGGATATTCTCATTCCAGGTATCGGCGGTGTAGGGGATGGAGAGCGCATCGCACAGCGCCTGCACGGGCACCATCATGGCGCTGCCGTCGCGGTAGAGGTAGCCGGTGTCCTGGGTCAGGGCGACCTGTTTGCCGGAGACCACCAGGGCGTAGTCGGGCAGCTTGACCGACGCGGCGGAGGCCGTCGTCGCGCACAGCAGCAGGGCGAGCAGCAGAATGAGGGAGATCAGGATGCGCTTCATGGGTGGATACCGCCTTTCGTGTGGGATGGGTGCGCTCACGGGGGTGCGACACCTGTCAATCAACCAAAAACGCCGACCTCGGATCGTGCCGCTTGCGCTTTTCCGCCACGGCCTTCTCCGACACCGTCGCATAGCAGTACCGGCAGCCGTGGGTGCACATGTCGTACGCGCCGATGTCCGCCGACTGGGCGCAGCCGCAACCGGGCCGCTGGTTCGGGTCGCGCTTGGCCGGGATCAACCGCCCTCCGAGCGCCTCCAGCAGCGCCGCATCCACGCACCGCCCCTGGCCCACGCCATGCCGCGCGTATTCCGCGCCCTCGCAGCAGGTAAAAACCGGCATGCCCGCCGCCTCGGCGAAGGACTTCGCCATCTGATGGCGCACGGCCTCGTCGGGCGGCTCGGCGCGGAGCGCGGCCAGGTTGCGCTCGATTTTCTTGTACAGGTCCAGAAAGCTGAACGTGCAGCCCCGGGCGTATCCACGGATCTGGCCCGCCATCCGCGCGAACGCGTCCTCGTGAAAGCCGACCCCGTACCGGTCCGTCAGCAGCACCGGGTCGTAGCGCCAGTGCACCCGCTCCGGCCCAATCCGGTCCGAAAGGCGGCGCAGCGCGTCGATGCGCGACCGGGTGTCCGGCAGACCCGGCTCAATGTCCTGGCCGTAGGGCGTGACGGTGTACTGGAAGTAGTACACGCGGCCATCCAGCGGACCCAGCCGGTCCAGGATGGGCGCGGCATGCTTCGTCCAGAACACGAACCCGCCTGCGCCCTCGGGCGTGAGGTCCACCCTTTTGACCTGCTTTGCGTTCATTGGGTTCCGCGTGAGGGCATAGCCCGCGTCGAGCCGATTCAGGAACCAGTCCCAGTACAGCGCCGGAATGTCCGTCCGGCGGCTGGCGCTGACGATCATGGGGTTGCACCTCCTTGGTGGGTACATTATACAACACAGGCGGCGGCGGGCGCAAATCCAGTAAATAGCGCAAGCGTCATCCGCCCTCCTCACGCCGTCATCCGGCCCCCTCACACCGTCATCCGGCCTCCTCACGCCGTCATCCTGAGCGCAGCGAAGGACCTTCCTCAAACTTTACACCAATTGAGTATGAGGAAGGTCCTTC
>JAVBUD010000041.1:0-10409 GCA_031555755.1 Eubacteriales bacterium
CCCCGCCCCCCCCAACACCCCACCCGTTGCCTGTCACTCCCCCCCATCCCCCCCCCCCCCCCCCCCCGCCCGCCGCGCCCCCGGCCCGGGGGGGGGCGGGGGTCCGATCTTTCCCTCGACGGGAAAGGGGGGCAGGGTTACGGGAGCGCGCCCTTCGGGGACCAGAGGGCGCTGCCCTCTGGACTCCCTGGTTGCTTCGCTTGCGTCTAGTGGGGGGATTGGCGGTATTCGACGGGGGTGCACCCGCACAGGCGCTTGAAAGTCTTGCTGAAATGCGCCACGTCCTGAAACCCCGTCCGCGCCGCCACCTCATGCACCTTCAGCCCCGGCTCCAACAGCAGCTCCTTCGCCCGCTCCACCCGCATCTCGCTCAGCAACCCCAGAAAACTCTGCCCGCTGTGCCGGTTGATCAGCTTGCTCAAGTGCCACTGCGAAACGTACACATGCTCCGCCACGTCCGCCAACCGCAGATGCTCGCTGCAGTGCGCCCGCATGAACGCCATCGCCTGCTGCACCACAAAACACCCCGCGTCGTCGTCCTTTTCCCCGTCCGCGGCGTCCGCGGTCACTGGCCCCAGCCGCGCCACCATCGCCTCGATCGCCTCCTGTAGCTCCGGCATCTTGCTCGGCTTCAGCAGGTACCGGCATACCCCGAGCCGGATCGCCTTCTGCGCGTACTCAAAATCCCGGAACGCGGTCAGCACCGTGATCTGCATCGCCGGAAACTCGCTCCGCAGCGCCGCGATCATCGCCAGCCCGTCCATGTTCGGCATCCGGATGTCCGTCATCAGGATGTCCGGCTTCAGTTCGCGCACCATCGCCGCGCCAAGTAGCCCGTCCGCCGCCGTCGCCACCACCTCGCAGTCGTACGACGCCCACGGAATCACGCGGATGAGGCCGTTCAGGATGATCTGCTCGTCGTCGACGAGCGCGACTTTGTACATGAGACCCGGCCTCCTTTCGGGTTGCGATGGATTGCGTTGAGGTTCAGCCATCACCCACCGCCGTCATCCTGAGCGGAGAGCAGGACCTTCTTCAAGCTTGAATCAAACGCCGGTTGTGGCAGGTGCTTCGCTGCGCTCAGGATGACGATGTGGGGGAGGTGACGGTGTATTTGGCGGACAGACCCAATTGCCAATTGTTCATCCCGTATTCTACCCCTTCACCGCGCCTGCGGTCAAGCCTTTGATGATGTTCTTTTGCAGCAGCATGTACACGATCAGCACAGGCGTGACCACGATCACCACGCTGGCGGCCATCATGCCGAAATCGGTGCCGAAAATGGAGCTGATCTCGCGCAGGATCGCGCACACGGGCATCACGGACTTGCTCCTCAGCAGCACCATCTGCACGAACAGGTCGTTGTAGCTCCACAGGAATGTGAAGATGCCCACCGTCGCCAGCGCGGGCTTCGACATCGGCAGCACCATCCGGAAGAAAACCCGGAACGCACCGCAGCCCTCCATGAACGCGGCCTCCTCCAGCTCATACGGCAGCTGCGCCACATACCCGATCATGATCGTCGTCGCAAACGCCAGGTTGCCCGCGGTCTGCACCAGGATCACGCTGGGCAGCTTGTCGAACAGGCCCATCTTCACCACCATCTGGTATACCGGTACGATCGTCGAGAACGCCGGGAACATCAGCGCCGCCACGATCAGGCTGCGCACGAAGCCCTGGCCCACGAACTTATACCGCACCAGCCCGAACGCCAGCATCGTCGCCAGCAGCATCACCGCCAGCGTCACCGTGCCCGAGATGATCATGCTGTTCTTGTAGCCGTTCATGATGTTCACCCGGGCGTTGGTGAACGCGGTCTCATAGTTCGACAGCGTCGGCGACAGCACCACCACCGGCGACATCTCGTCGTACACGATCTTGCCGTTTTTCTTGTCGTACGCCTGTGCCGGCGGGTCGGTGTCCTCCTCCATGACGGGGTTGCCGGCCTCGTCCACCAGCATCATGTCGTACACGATCCGGCCCAGCGCGTCCAGTTTGACCTGCTCGCGCGCCAGCTGCCCGTACTTATCATAGCGGTTCTGCTTCACGAACGCGGGGCTGAATGAGTCCGACACCACCAGGCTGGTGTCCTTGAACGAGTTGTTGATGACCCACACGAACGGGAAAATCGTGGTGAACGCCCAGATGACCAGCAGCAGGTAGATGATGACCGTGCCCGCATGAAACCGCGTCCACAGCGAAGGATGCATCGCGGGCGCGTCGACGGGGATCTGGAAGTCCATTTTCGCGCACTTTTTCTTGGTCGAACGCTCCATCAGCCCTCACCTCCGACCTTCATCAGTGCCCTGTTCACGATCTGGCTGATGATCACGCCCAGCACCACGATCACCACCGCGATGGCGGAGCCGTAGTCCACGTTCTGGGCCACGAACGTCTGGTTGTGCATGTACGTCCCCAGGAACCACGTCAGGCCCTTCGGCGCGCCGTTGGGCGCGATGACGGCGGGCAGGTCGAACACCTTGATGGACCCGGTGATCGACAGCGTGGTGCAGGTGATCAGCACGTCGCGGATCAGCGGCAGCGTGATGTAGCGCGTGCGCAGGAAGCCGGTGGCGCCGTCGATGGCGGCGGACTCGTAGATGTCGTCCGAGATGGACGCCAGCCCCGTCAGGATGATCACGAAGTAGAACCCGACGTACTGCCAGACGACCGGCACCGTGACCGACATGAACGCGGAGCTGTCCGACAGCCATAGCACCGGGCCTTTGCCAAACGACGCCAGGATCTGGTTCAGCATGCCGCCGTTGTACTGGTAGAACAGGTTGAACATCAGCCCGATGGCCGTGGCCGAGATGACGATCGGGAAGAAGAACACCGTGCGGAAGAATTGCTGGCCCGCCTTGATGGCGTCCACCATCAGCGCCAGCACCAGCGCCAGGCCGACCTGGAAAATCACCACGAACACCATGATCTTCAGCGAGTTGGTGATTGCGGTGACCATGCTGGGGTCCTGCGGCATGGCCTTGAAGTTGTCGAGTCCGATGAACACTTCGGGCTGGCCGGCCAGGCCCTTGATCTCGAACAGGCTGTTGATGATGTTCACCACGAAGGGATAGTAGAGCATGCACATCATCAGCAGGAATGCCGGGACCACGAATACGAAGAGCGGGCGCCGGTCGCGGTAGAGCATGATGGGGACCTCCGTTTCTAGTGGGTGGTATTTGCTTCTTGCTCCTCCACGAGGGAGGGTGTCCCCCTCGGGTAGCATTTTGTTGCGGCAGAACACCGCGAAGCGAACTGGGGTCCAGGGGCTCAGCCCCTGGCTCGCTCGCCGATGCGCCGAATGGCGCATGGCTCGCAATGCGGTTGTCAGTGACCGCGCGCCTGCGACGGGTGCTCCCACAGGCGTCCGTCGTGCCCGTAGGGCGAGGGCTTGTCCCCGCCGCCTCCCTCGATTTGTCAGGCGCGCGGGGTTGCGATGGAGGACGCCCTCACGGGGCTCAGAGGGCGCTGCCCTCCGAGACCTCCCGCCAAAGGGCCTGAGGTCCTCTGGACTCCCCCTTTTGCTTCGCTTCCTCTGTCGGGGTTTGGGAAATAACGGGGCTGCCGGCCGAAGCGGGCAGCCCGTTTGGGGTTTTTTGGGTTTGTTTACTTGAACGCGCCGTCGGCGACGACCTTTGCCATGACGGTCGCCGGGTCTGCGGAGCCATCGGCCAGCGCCGGGGCCTGGCTGAACCAGTACACGCGCACTTCGGGGTCCATGACGTCCTGGATCGGGCCGCACATCGCCTTCGACTCGCCCACCATCTTCTTTGCGGCCTTCAGCAGGTCACCGCCGAAAAAGAAGCCCAGCCGCTCCACGCTCTCGTCAGAGGTCAGCGTCGCCAGCAGCTGCACAGCAGCGTCGCGCTTCGCCGGGTCGTCCCAAGCCTTGCGGGTCAGGTAGAAGCCCATCGACGTGCCGCCGATGATGGCGGTAGGGTCAGCGGTCTCGTCCTTCGTCGGGAACGGGAGCACCGTGGTGCTGTCCCAGTTTTCCTGGGCGATGCCGTTCGCGAACCAGCTGCCGTCCAGCTGCATCGCGGCCTTCTTGTCGCGGAACGCCTGGCTGGTGATGGCCTCTGTGGTGGCGTTCACGTCCGGCGCGAACGCGCCCATCTCGTACAGCTCGTGCAGGATCTCCATGCCCTTTGTCCAGCTGGCCGGCACGGGATCGCCGCTCTTCGGCTGGGCCTGATGCTCTTCCGGGCTGCCTGCGGAAAGGATGCAGAACTCAAGGATGTAGTGCGGGATGTCCGACAGCGACACCGCGATGGGGGTGATGCCGGCTTCCTTGAACGCCTTAACGGCGGTCTCCAGCTTCGCCCAGTCGGTGGGCAGCTCCAGACCCAGCTCGTCGAACAGGTCCTTGTTGCAGAACAGGCCCTCCCAGAACGAGCGGACCGGGATGGCGTACACATTGCCGTCCGCCTCGCGCAGCAGCTCGTTTTCCACCAGTTTCAGGTCCGGATAGGCTGCGTTGATCTCGCTGATCGGGACCACCTTGTCCAGGATGGGCTGGCTGTCCGCGCCCTTGGCGAAGTAGAACAGCACGTCCGCCTCGTTGCCCGCCGCGAAATCGTTCATGACGCCCGCTTTCCACGCTTCGTCGGAGGTGGCGGACTGGTCTTCGATCTTGTTGCCGGTGGTCTCTTCGAACTTCTTGAGGATGTCGTTGTATTCCGGGGTCGCCGGGTCTGTGCCCGCGAAGGTGGAGACGGTCTTCAGCGTCACGCCGTCCGCCATCGCGAAAGAGCACATGCTGAGGCACAGCGCCAGGGTGAGCAGCAAGGACAGGGTTTTCTTCATGAGATTTTCCTCCCTTTTCCGTCGATTGATGTGCGTGGTTTCCTACCAATATTATACCGGATTGGGCGGAAAAAGTCGTTGTATGGGCATGTCGTTTGTTGTCTGGGGTTGGCGAAGCGCCGCCTACAGCGGCAGCCTCAATCTAGCCACCGTGTCCCCGTCCTCGCCGATCAGCAGCGTCAGCCCCGCCTGGTCGCCGTAGATCAGCTTTGCGCGCCGGTTGATGTTTCGGATTCCCAGCCGCTCCTGGAGCTTGCCGGTGAGGCCCTCGTCTCCGCTGGTCAGCAGGTTGTCGATCCGCACACGGTCCGCCTCGGTCATTCTTCGGCCGTTGTTCACCACGTCGATCAGCAGGTCACCGCCGTCTCGATGCGCCTTCAGCCGGATTCGTCCGCCGCCCGCGGGCGCGATGCCGTGCTCCACCGCGTTTTCCAGCAGTGTCTGGATCGCCAGCCTGGGCACCGGCACATTCAGCGCGCCCTCGTCGATCTCGCGCTCCACCTGAAGCCGCGCCCCGAACCGCTGATCCAGGAAATAGAAGTAGGCGTCCGCCACCGACAACTCCTGGCTCATCGGCACCACCCGCGCGTTGGGCCGGTCCAGCGACGCGTTGACCAGCGTGGACATAGCCTCGATCATCCGCGAGATGGTGTCGCTGCCCTCGATGCGCGCCTGCCAGTTGATCATCTCCAGGGTGTTGTTGAGAAAATGCGGGTTGATCCGCGACTGCAGCGCCTCGATCCGGGCGTCGCGCAGTGCCAACTCCTCCTCGAACGATTTTTCGATCAGTTCCTTGATCTGCAGGCTCATCCCGTTGTAGCACCGCGCCATCTGGCCCACCTCGTCCTTCGACGGGATGTCCACCACCACGCCCAGCTCGCCGTTCTCGATGCGGTTGGACGCGCGGGCGAGCCGGTTCAGGGGGTTGGTGATCCGCCGCGCCACGAAGACCATGATCAGCGCCCCGATGGGCAGCAGCAGCAGCACCAGCGCCACCATCAGCTGGTTGAACCGTTCGATCTGGGCGTACACCTGGTGTTTGTCGATGTTGGCGCGGTAGGTCACGGTGTAGTCCCGCGTGCCGAATCGGTTCATCAGCAGCAGTTGATCGCTCTCCTCGCTGAGCTTTTGTGCCGGCATCCGCTCCGGCAGGGGCACGGCGCCCGTCAGGCGCTGGTAGTCGTCCAGCGCGATGTCCATCCGGCCCGCCCAGATGGGATCGGCGCTCAGCAGCGGCGCCAGCAGCCGCGACTCATTCACGCCCAGCACCAACATCCCGAACCGCTGCAGCTTGCGGTTCAGCAGGTTGCGGATCAGGTAGGTGTGGCCGTTCGCCTCCATAAAATGGCAGCGGGTGTCCAGCGTCTCGCCCAGCTCTAGCGCCCGGGCGTGGGCGTTGAGCCGGTATTCGTCGGTCTCCGCGCGGCTCTCGGTGGTGGTCATGAACTGGTCCGGGTCCGAGATGAGGAAAAACAGCGCGAAGCTGAGCGTCTGCTCGCGGATGAACTTGTAGTCCAGATAGTTGCGCGTGATGCGGTAAAAGTCGTTGTAGTTCATCTGGTTTGCGGCGTGCTTGGCCTGGTTGTTTTCCAGCGTGTTGTCGTAGGTGGTGGACTTGGCCAGCGTGATCAGCCGGTCCAGCTCAAGCCGCTGGCGCAGCTCGGCGGCGCTGGCGGACATGAGCAGCTGGGCCTCGGTCTGGGCGCGGAACGACGCGAAAACGGACCCGCCCAGGTACAGCCCGAGGATCAGCGTGGGCAGCAGCCAGCACACCGCCGCGATCAGGAAGATGCGGAAGCGCAGGGATTTGAAGAAGGTGCGCACGGGGGATCACATCCTTTTTATGACGAATCGCGAGGGATGAGTGGGAGGTCAGCCGCCTCAAACGGTGTCATCCTGAGCGGAGCGCGCAGCGCGCAGTCGAAGGATCTACCCGCGTGAGCGACGCACCGGCTAGTAGGGAGGGCGTCGCCTGCGGGCGGGAGATCCTTCGACTCCGCTTCGCTCCGCTCAGGATGACGTCGCAGGGCCAATGGTTACGTCTTCTGTGCTTCCATGATAGCAGAAGGCCAACCTCAGCGCAAGCTGAAAGCGTTCGCGTTGAGACTTTGTTAAATCGCACTTAGTCGGCAAGAATTAACGCGAATAATGGGGTGACAAGTGCGCGGAAACCTTGCGTCTACGGGGGTGGATGGGTTATAATAATCCTTGCTGCCCTCAAGGGAGCGGTGCGCAAATGCCGGTTTGCGCGGGCCCGGAAATGCCGTTTCTTCTATAGTAAGATGGGCCGGGTCCAAACAGGGATGAACCGAGAGGTTGCGGCGCACAGCCGCCGGTAATTCTCGGGGACCAGTCCGACAATCGGGCGACGGGGCTCATGCCGCGTCGATCAAAAAATATGAGGACACGCCCGGCAGCGTGTGCATGAGAACCACAAGGAGGAGACCACATGGCAAACCAGAAGATCCGCATCAAGCTCAAGGCCTATGAGCACGGCATCATCGACCAGGCCGCGGCCCGCATCGTGGAGACCGCCAAGCGCACCGGTAGCCGCGTGTCCGGCCCGATCCCGCTGCCCACCGAAAAGGAGATCATCACGATCCTCCGCAGCCCGCACAAGCACAAGGACAGCCGCGAGCAGTTCGAAATGCGCACCCACAAGCGCCTGATCGACATCCTCAGCCCCACCCCCAAGACCATCGACGCGCTGACCAAGCTGGACCTGCCGGCCGGCGTTGAGATCGAAATCAAGCTGTAAGGGGAAGGGCATCAGATAAAACTCCCTTTCATCATTCTAGGAGGTGCGAAACACTCATGGATAAGGCAATTCTCGGAAAGAAGATTGGCATGACCCAGATCTTCCTCGCGGACGGTCGCCTCGTGCCGGTCACCGTCGTCCAGGCCGGACCGTGCCCCGTGGTGCAGGTCAAGACCAAGGAGACAGACGGTTACGAAGCAGTTCAGGTCGGTTTCGGCGAGCTCGAAGAGAAGCGGGCGAAGAAACTGAAGAACAAACCCGAGCTCGGCCACTTCAAGAAGTCTGGCGTCAGCGCCACCCGGTACCTGCGCGAGCTCAAGCTCACGGGCGCCAAGGACATGAAGGTGGGCGACGAGATCAAGTGCGACGTGTTCGCCCAGGGCGACAAGGTCGACGTGGTCGGCACCAGCAAGGGCCACGGCTACACCGGCGTCATCCGCCGCTGGAACCAGCACACGGGCCCCATGGCCCACGGCTCCAAGTACCATCGCGGCGTGGGTTCCATGGGCGCCAACTCCAGCCCGTCCCGCGTGTTCAAGAACAAGCACATGGCCGGCCAGTGGGGCCACGAGCGGGTCACCGTTCAGAACCTCGAGGTCATCTCTGTGGACGCCGAGCGCAACCTGATCATGATCAAGGGCGCGCTGCCGGGCCCGAACGAGTCCCTGGTGGTCGTCAAAAGCTCGGTCAAGGCGTAAACACACCGCTTCGAAGAAGGAGGACCTCAACAATGCCTAAAGTAGACGTCGTCAACATGACCGGCAAGAAGGTGGGCGATTTTGAACTCGCCGAAGGAACCTTCGCGTCCGAAGTCAACGAATATGCGCTGCACACCGTCGTGCGCGCCCAACTGAATGCCAAGCGTCAGGGCACCCAGTCCGCCAGAACCCGCACCGAAGTGCGCGGCGGCGGCAAGAAGATCTATCGCCAAAAGGGCACAGGCAACGCGCGCCATCACGGCCGCCGCGCCCCCCAGTTCACCCACGGCGGCGTGGTGTTCGCGCCCAAGCCCCGCAGTTACGGCTTCACCGTGCCGCGCAAGGTTCGCCGCCTGGCCATGAAGTCCGCGCTCACCACCAAGCTGGTGGATCAGGACATCATCGTGCTGGATGAGCTGAAGCTCACCGATGCCAAGACCAAGTACGTCGCCAAGATGCTCAAGGACCTGGGCGTGGAGAAAAAGGCGCTGCTTGTCACCTCTGGCAAGAACGAATCCGCAGTCCGCGCGGGCCGCAACATCGAAGGCCTGAAGATCGCGTTCGTCAGCCCCGAGAGCGCCACGCTGAATGTGCTGGACATCCTGAACAGCGGCAAGCTCATCCTGACCAAGGATGCGGCCCAAGTGTGTGGGGAGGTGTACATCTAATGAAGAGCCCCTATGACATCATCCTTCGCCCGGTGCTGACCGAGAAGAGCTACGACGCCATGAACGACAAGAAGTACACGTTCGAAGTCGCGGTGACCGCGGGCAAGACCGAGATCAAAATGGCCATTGAGCAGGTGTTCGGCGTGAAAGTCAAGTCCGTGAACACCATGCGCGTGGAAGGCAAGATCAAGCGGCAGGGCAGGACCCAGGGCCGCCGCCCCGAGAGAAAGAAAGCGATTGTCACGTTGACCGAAGCCTCCAAGGGCATCGAGTTCTTCGAAGGCATGGCGCAGTAAGAAAGGGAGGAACGCAAGTATGGCAATCCGAGTATACAAGCCGACCTCGCCCGCAAGGCGCTTCATGTCGGTTCTCTCGTTCGCGGAGCTCACCAAGAAAGAGCCCGAAAAGAGCTTGACCACCGACCTGCGCCACAAGGCAGGCCGCAACAAGCAGGGCAAGATCACCGTCCGCCATCAGGGCGGCGGCGCGCGGCGCAAGTACCGCATCATCGACTTCAAACGCCAGAAGGACGGCGTGCCGGCGAAGGTCGCGGCCCTCGAGTATGACCCGAACCGCACCTGCTTCATCGCCCTGCTGAACTATGCGGACGGCGAAAAGCGCTACATCCTGGCCCCCATCGGGCTGCACACCGGCGACACCGTCATGTCCGGTCCCGAGGCCGACATCAAGCCGGGCAACTGCCTGCCGATCCAGAACATCCCGCTGGGCACCTTGATCCACAACGTGGAAATCAAGCCCGGCAAGGGCGGCCAGATGGTCCGCAGCGCCGGCACCTCCGCCCAGCTGATGGCCAAGGAGGGCACCTATGCCCAGGTCCGCCTGCCTTCCGGCGAGGTGCGCAAGGTCGCCATGACCGCCCGCGCCACCATCGGCCAGGTCGGCAACCCCGACCACGAGAACGTCCGCGTCGGCAAGGCCGGCCGTTCGCGCCACATGGGCATTCGCCCCTCCGTCCGCGGCGTCGTCATGAACCCGGTGGACCATCCGCACGGTGGCGGCGAGGGCAAGTCCCCCGTCGGCATGCCCGCGCCGATGTCCCCGTGGGGCAAGCCGACCCAGGGCGTCAAGACCCGCAAGCACCGCAAGTATTCCGACAAGTTGATCGTCAAGAAAGCCGGCAAGAGATAATCGCCGCTTGGAAGGAGGCACCACCCCATGTCAAGATCCATCAAAAAGGGCCCCTTCATTCAGCCTGTGCTGATGAAGCGAGTTGAAGCCATGAATGCCAGCGGCGAGAAGAAGGTCATCAAGACCTGGTCGCGCGCATCGACCATCTATCCGGACTTTGTCGGCCACACCATCGCGGTGCACGACGGCCGCAAGCATGTGCCGGTCTACGTGACAGAGGACATGGTCGGCCACAAGTTCGGGGAATTTGCCCCCACGCGCACCTTCCGCGGTCACGCCGGGGAAAAAGCGTCAGGCCGCAAGTGACGGAAGGAGTGAAACGATATG
>JAVBUD010000128.1:0-4012 GCA_031555755.1 Eubacteriales bacterium
CCCGTCGTCATCCTGAGCGAAGCGAAGGACCTGCTTCAAAATTTGAGGAAGGTCCTTCGCTACGCTCAGGATGACGATATAGGCCCACTCCCGCACCGCAGCATCGCCTCACCGCCGCGAAGCGCCCGCCGCGGCGCAGCCGCTCGTTAAAACTCCGTTAGCCACACGAACATTCGACGCCCGCGCTTGCCAAGCACGGCGTTTTTTCGTATAATCATTGTCAATGTTTTATCGAACTAAAGTGGTGAAGGTCAAGACACCTAGAGGAGGCGTTGTAGGATGGAGCGAGTGTACAATTTTTCTGCGGGACCGGCGGTCATGCCGGAGGCGGCGCTGGAGACCGCGGCGCGCGAGATGCTGAACTATCGCGGCACGGGCATGTCCGTGATGGAGATGAGCCATCGGTCGAAGATGTATCTGGAGATCTACGACCGCGTGGTGGCCCAGGTGAAAGAACTGATGAGCGTGCCGGACGAGTACGCGATTTTAATGCTGCAGGGCGGCGCGACGCAGCAGTTTGCTGCCGTGCCCATGAACTTGATGACCGGCTCCGGCCGCGCCGACTATGTGGACAGTGGCAACTTCGCCCACGGCGCGCTGGTGGAGGCGCAGAAGTACGGCAAGGTCAGCGTGGTCGCCAGCTCCCGCGATGAGCACTACACCCGCGTGCCCGAGATCGACCCGGCGAAGCTGGACGCGGGCGCGGACTACCTGTACATCTGCACCAACAACACCATCTACGGCACGCGCTATGCGGCGCTGCCCGAGGCCTCTGTGCCGCTGGTGGCGGACATGTCGTCGAACATCCTCAGCGAGGTGTACGACGTGTCGAAGTTCGGCGTGATCTTCGCGGGCGCACAGAAGAACATCGGCCCGGCGGGGTTGACGCTGGTCATCGTGCGCAAGGACCTGTGCGGCAGGGCGATGCCGTTGACGCCGAAGATCATGGACTACAAGCTGCAGATCGACAATGACTCCATGCTGAACACCCCGTCCACCTATGCCATCTACATGGCCGGGCTGTGCCTGGATTGGCTGCAGGCCCAGGGCGGCGTTTCGGCGATGGAGCAGATCAACATCGAGAAGGCGCAGCTGCTGTACGACTATCTGGACGAGAGCAGGCTGTTCCGAGGCGTGGCCGAAAAAAACTGGCGCAGCCGGATGAACGTCACGTTCAACACCGGCGACGAGGAAAAAGACGCCGATTTCGTCAAGTTCGCCCAGGGCCAGGGCCTGCTGAACCTGAAGGGCCACAGGGCCACCGGCGGCATGCGGGCCAGCATCTATAACGCGATGCCCAGGGAAGGGATCGTGAAGCTGGTCGAGTGCATGAAGGCGTTTGAAATGAAGAACTGACGCATTCGTTTTCCCCCTCATCCTGAGCGTCAGCGAAGGACCTTCCTGTATATCATTTGAAGAAGGTCCTTCGCTGACGCTCAGGATGACGGGGCATGATGCGGCTTAATCAATGAGAGAAGAGGTTGTATCCATGCTGAACATCAAGACCCTCAATTCGATTTCATCGGTCTACAAGCAGTACCTGCCCAAGGCCGAATACACCGTCGCCTCCGATGTGGAAAACCCGCAGGCGATCCTGGTTCGCAGCGCCGACATGCACAAGATGGAGATGCCGGCATCGCTGCTGTGCATCGCGCGGGCTGGCGCGGGCGTGAACAACATCCCGGTGGACGACTGCGCCAAGCAGGGCATCGTGGTGTTCAACACTCCTGGCGCCAACGCCAACGCCGTGAAGGAGCTGGCCATCTGCGCGATGCTTATCGCGTCCCGGGACGTGGTGGGCGGCGTGGAGTGGTGCAAGACCCTCTCTGGGGGCGGCGCGGACGTGCCCAAGCAGGTGGAAAAGGGCAAGAGCCAGTTCGTCGGTCCGGAGCTGACGGGCAAGCGGTTGGGCGTCATCGGCCTGGGCGAGATCGGCGTGCTGGTCGCCAACGCGGGCAAGGGCCTGGACATGGACGTGACGGGCTACGACCCGTACATCTCCGTGGACCACGCCTGGATGCTGAGCCGCGCCATCGGCAAAGTCAAGACCTTGGATGAGCTGCTGTCAAAAAGTGACTATGTGACGCTGCATCTGCCGCTGATGGACAAGACGCGCGGCATGATGGACAGAGAGGCGTTCGGCAAGATGAAGCGCGGCGCGACGCTGATCAATCTGGCGCGGGGCGAACTGGTGGACACCGAGGCGGTGCTGGACGCGCTGAAGACCGGCCAGCTGCGGGCGTATGTCACCGATTTCCCCACCGACGCGCTGATCGGCCAGAAGGGCGTCATCTGCATCCCGCACCTGGGCGCGAGCACGCCGGAGAGCGAGGACAACTGCGTGGTGATGGCCAGCCGCCAGCTGAGCGCGTACCTGACGGAGGGCGCCATCAAGAACTCGGTGAACTATCCGGACTGCGAGTTGCCGGACCTGAGCAAGCGCCGCATCTGCATCCTGCATGAAAACGTGGCCGGCATGGTCGGCAAGTTCACCTCGCTGGTGGCCGGGCTGGGCATCAACATCGACAGCATGGTGAACAAGTCCAAGGGTCAGTACGCGTACACGGTGCTGGACCTGGACGACGAGTTCAACGGCGAGCTGGTGAAGGAGATCGAGGCGATGGTGGAAGTGTACCGTGTGAGGTGTTTCTAGCCAAGCGCTGAGCAGGGCCGTCCCCCTTCCCGCGGTCATCGATCATTATGCTACGGACCTTCCTGTAACTGAGCCAGTTTGAGGAAGGTCCGCAGCGCAGCGATGGATGACCGCGTGGTTTTCGATGACGTAAATGGAAATGGAGCAGGAGGTTTAAATGATCAGATCCACGCCCCATGCCCACACGACCTATGCCGACGGAAAGTCGAGCGTCGATGAGATGATTCGATCGGCCATCGCAAAGGGCTTCTCCTCCATCGGCTTTTCCGAGCATGCCATCCAGTCGTTCGACGAGCCGTATTGCCTCAACGCAGAGGGCGAGGCGCGGTACATCGCGGAGGTGAATCGGCTGCGCGGCGAATACGCGGACCGCATCGCGGTCTATCTGGGCTGTGAGCGCGACAGTGAGTCCACCGCAGACCGGTCCAAATTCGAGTATGTGATCGGGTCCGTGCACTACATGCCCCATGAGGAGCGGATGGTCGGTGTGGATATGCACTCGCAGGACCTGGTTGTGTTGGTCCGCGAAAACTTCGGTGGCAGCGGCGCGGCCTATGCGCGGGCGTATTATCAAAAGTTCAGCGCGTATGTGGTGTCCTACAAGCCCGACATCATCGGCCACTTTGACCTGCTGAGAAAACACAACGCCACCCTCGCGCTGCTGGATCTCTCGGACCCGAGCTATGCGGCGGCGGCGTGCGACGCACTGGATGGGATGATCGAAAGCGGTGCGATGCTGGAGATCAACACGGGCGCGATCGCGAAGGGCTATCTGCCCGATCCCTATCCCGAGCTGCGCTGGCTTTCGCGCTGGCGCGAGCTGGGCGGCCGCGCGATTCTGTCCAGCGACTGCCACGATGCGGCGCTGTTGGACTGCGGCTACGGCGAGGCGCTCGATTTGGCCCGTGCGGCAGGGTATCGGGAGTTGTGGGCCCTCAATCCGCAGCGGGGCGAACTGTTCGTGCCGTACCTGATATAAGAAAGGGACATCGCATGAGCGATGTCCCTCAACTCGTTCCTAACCTCCGCAGGGCGTGAACGAGGCTTGACCAAGCAAGTGCACGCTAGGGCAACACCGCACAAGCAGCGAACACGCTGACGGGCTGCTTTTCCCCTGACGCACCGTGCGGTGCTGAAATTCCGCCCGGCGCTCGGGTAAAGCCCAGGCAGTCCTGCAAAAACACTTGAATTAGCGCTGCTAGTCCTGCGGTTTTTACAGGACCACCTGGACGAAAAATCATCCCATCATCACATCCGCTGCTTGTGCGGTGTCGCCCTAGTCGTCCCAATCGGTGAACGGATCGTCGGGGTCAGAAATGGGCACGCCGAGATAATTGCTGAGCGTGTTGATCAGCTCGG
>JAVBUD010000029.1:0-40198 GCA_031555755.1 Eubacteriales bacterium
TCCATAGAAGAACGAGCACGGCGGACCATGCCCCCCCCAAGATCGTGTTGGACAAAACCCGGCGCCCTCCCCCCCACCGGTCATCCGGAGCGAAGCGACGGACCTTCTTCAAACTTACAGGAAGGTCCTTCGCTGACGCCCCGGACGCCCGGCTGGAGGGGATGACTGTGATCTTACTTCGCCATCATCGCGTCATACGCCGCCTGGATCGTCGCTGCCGAATCCTCCGGCGTCGCAGTCCCGGCCAGCAGCTTGATGACTTCCTGGTTCATGGGCACGTACAGGTCCATCATTTTCGGCCACACGAACCGCGCGTCCAGCTCCTTGCCCTGGGGCAGCGCCAGGAACTCGTGGGCATGCGGGTTCTCCAGGGGCACTTCGTAGTTGACCATCGGGTAGAAGCCGCCGGGCAGCAGGTTCGCGACCACAGAGCTGGCTTCCTTGGACACCAGCCAGCTCAGGAACGCCTTCGCCTCGTCCGGGTTCGCGGTCTTGGTGTTGTAGGTCATCGCGAAGTCGGGATGGAAGCAGATGCGGGTCTGGCGGCCTTCGGGTGCCGGGATGGCGAAGATGCCCCAGTCAAACGCCGCGCCGGTGTCCGGATCGTCCATGGGGCCGGAGGACCAGCTGCCGTCGACGTACATCGCGCACTTGGCGATGGCGAACAGCGTGTTGGAGTCGGTGTTGGTGACGGAGGTGTAGCTCTCCGGCAGGAACGGCGCGACCTTCTGGATGTCGGCCAGCGCGGCCACGAAGTCGGCGTCGGTGAACTTCTTCTCGCCCGCCTCGTACTTCGCGCGCTCCTCAGCGCCGCCCACGTAGTTGGGCAGCATGCCGAAGAAGAAGCACTCCAAAATGTCCCACTCGTCTGCAACGCCGTTGCCCAGCGGCACATAGCCCGCGTCCTTCAGCTTCTGGCACAGCGCCAGGAACGCCTCGAAGGTCTGCGGCACTTCCAGGCCCAGCTCCGCGAAAACTTCTTTATTATAGTACACGCCATGGGAGACGGCTGCCACCGGCACCGCGAACAACTCGCCGGTCTTGGCGGTCCAGGGCTCGGTGGCGGAGGCTGCAAAGAACTCCTTCACGCCCGCGATATCCGAGCAATCGCCCAGATAGCCCTGCTCAAACAGGTCCTGGCCGGTGGCATAGCTGCGAGCCATGATGATGTCCGGGCCCTTGCCCGCGTCCAGCTGGGTGCGCAGGGTGGCGTTGTAGTCCTTGGAGGTGATGCCTTCGTAGGTCAGGTTGACGCCCGGCGCGACTTCTTTATAGGCGGCCAGAATCTGGTTCCACTGGTCCGTGTCGTCCGGGCGCCAGGTTTCGATGGTCAGCGCAACCTCCGCGCAAGCGGTGATCGGCGCGATCACCATCAGGGCCACCAGCAACATCAGGATCCATTTCTTCATGTTCGTCTTCCCTCCATCTCAATTTGGGGTCGATGGGGTTACCCTACCGCAATTACAGTAAATCTTTTCGCGCAAGTCAAGCAATTTGTCCAGATGACAGGTAACAAATTGTATTGTTGGGCGAAAATGTTGATATCACGCTTTAGCGCAGTACCGTGACGCCGTACCCCTCTCCGCACTGCCGCCTCATCCACTCTGCCCAAATCTCCCTGTTCCCTACAGTGTAACCGGATATTGACGTTGACGCAACACACTCACATATAGTATCATACATGAAGAAAAGGAAGGGTGCATTGATGGATAAGAACAATCAAAAGCGCAAACACGCAAAGCAGGTCCGGCGCGTCGAGCGGCGCTGGAAAAGAGTTCGCAGCGTGCTGATCAGCGCCTCCATGCTGATGCTGCTGGCGGCGGCTGTGTTCCTCATTCAGCCGTTCACCCACCAGAGCCCGGGGCCGCTGTCGGACCGCGCCGTGGTCGCGCCGGTGGACGCCGAGGGGCGGCCCATGTACACGCCGGTCCCCACGCCCACCCCGAAGCCGACGCCCACCCCGAGCCCCACCCCCTCGCCCACGCCGAGGCCCACGCCAACGCCCAAGCCGACGCCCATGCCCCAGAGCCGCACCATCGACCCCACAAAGAAAATGGTCGCCCTCACCTATGACGACGGCCCCTACGGCAAGGTCACCGGAGAGCTGCTGAGCATCCTGGCGGACAACGACGCCAAGGCCACCTTCTTCGTCGTCGGCTCCCGCGCCAACGATTATCCAGACGTGGTCAAGGCGGTCGCCGACGCGGGCCACCAGCTCGGCAGCCACACCCAAAACCATAAGATCCTGACCAAGGCCACAGACGCGCAGGTCAAGTCCGAGATGAAACAGAGCCTGGACGCCATCGAAAAGGCCAGCGGCGTCCGCCCCCACATCATGCGCCCGCCGGGCGGTGCGTTCGACGACCGGGTGCAAGCGCTGGTGGGCATGCCGCTGATCAACTGGTCCGTGGACACATTGGACTGGAAGACCCGCAACGCCGACAAGGTCGTCGCGGAGATCAAAGAAAACACCTTCGACGGCTCCATCATCCTGATGCACGACCTGTACGGCACCACCGCCGAAGCCAGCAAAAAGGTGATCCCCTGGCTGATCAAACAGGGCTATCAGCTGGTCACCATCGACGAACTGTTCCAGTACCGAGGCCCGTCCCTGAAGGACGGCGAAGTCTACCGGCAGGCGAGCAAGCTCGAAAAATAGCAACGCCATCATCCAACCCCCGCCGTCATCCCACCCCGTCATCCTGAGGGCAGCGAAGGACCTTCCTCAAACTTCATCATAAAGAGTTTGAAGAAGGTCCTTCGCTGCGCTCAGGATGACGAAGTCGGAGCGGAATGACGACGTCGCAGGGAACCCATCCCTTAAATCATCAACCCCCCGCCCCCGTCGCGGTAGCTCTCCAGATTGTGCTTGATCACGATGTGCGTCTCCACGTGCACCAGCGGGTCCTCCGGCAGCCAGCCGTCCTGCAGATGGCGCGCCAGCAGGTTCGCGGCCTGGTACGCCTGCTTGGGCGGGTCCTGGAACAGCAGCGCGTCGCACCAGCCGTCCTGCAGCGCATCCAGCGAATTGCCGCCCACATCGAACCCGATCAGCACGATGTCCTTCCTGTCGAGCTGCATGAGCGCCGAGATCGCGCCCACGGTGGACGAGTGGCCGGTGCAGAACACGCCGCGCATGTCGGGCGCGTTCTGCAGCAGGCTCAGCAGGTTCGTCTCGGCGGCCAGCGACTCCCCCCGGCACTCGGCACAGGGGAACAGCGCGATGCCGGGATACTCCCGGTTGATCACCTCGCAGAACCCGCCGAACCGGTCTGTGAACGGCGCGGACTGCACAAAGTTGCCCATGACGGTGACCGGGCCCGCGCCGCCGATGTACCGCGCCAGCAGCTCCGCGCCCATGCGGCCCGACTGCAGCGAGTCGTTGCCCACGTAGAACAGCCGCGCGCTCTCCGGCGCGTCGGTGTTGAATGTGATGACGGGCAGGTGATGCTCCTTCATGAGCCGGTCGATGTGCTGGCCGATGCCGCGCCCGGCGCAGTTGATGCCCAGGCCGTCGAACTTTTCCGGGTCCAGGTTTGTCAGCAGCTCGGCCTCCAGCAGCGGGTCGTGATGGTCATACCTCAACTTTTCCAGGTTGATGCCGTACTGGGCCAGCTCCCGCGCGGCCTGGTCCACGCCGCGGTCGATGTCTACATAAAAGCCCTGAGGCTCGATGGGGTACACCATGCCGATGCGGATGGCCCGCTTGCGGCTGAGCGCGCTGGCGAACTTGTTCGTCGTGTAACCCATGTCCTTGGCGATCTTCTGCACGCGCTCCTTGGTCGCCTCGTTGATCCCGGGCCTGCCGGACAGCGCGCGGTCCACCGTGCCGATGGACGTGCCCGCCGCCTCCGCGATCATCTTCAGCGTGACTTTCACGGTCCCCTTCACCACATGCCCCACATCCTCACCCGATACCGGCATCATTCATCCGCTCCATTGTATCATATCCGCGCCCTCATGACCATATGTTTCGCGGAAAAACGTGAACGTTCACGAAGATTCAGGTTGTTTTCACTGGATATTGTGGACCATTTCACCAAATAACTTCCCTCAAACATATCCATCTATGCGAATTATGATTTTAGTGTTGACAAATTCTGTGATTGTGGCTATAATAACAATCAACAGACCGTGAACGTTCACAATAAATGTGAAAACGCACGGACGCGAAGGGGCGGAGGTCATGGCGGAAGAGCTGTTTCGCATGGAGGGCATTTCCAAATCGTTCCCCGGTGTCAAGGCGCTGGACAATGTGTCCTTCGCCGTCAACAAGGGCGAGGTGCACGGGCTGGTGGGCGAAAACGGCGCGGGCAAGTCCACGCTGATGAAGATCATGTCGGGCGTGTACAAGGGCGACTCGGGCGAGATCTACATCGAAGGCGAAAAGGTCAACATCGACTCCGTCGCCAAGGCGCACCAGCTCGGCATCAGCATCATCTTCCAGGAGCTGCAGCTGTGCCCCCACCTCACCGTGGCGGACAACATCTTCATCGGTCGGCCGCACCGGTCCGCCGGCCTGATCAACGACCGCCAGATGCACAGGGAAGCCCAGAAAATCCTCTCTGACCTGGGCATCGACATCAGCAGCTACACCGTGGTGCGCCAGCTCAGCGTGGCCCAGCAGCAGATGGTGGAGATCGCCAAGGCCATCTCCTACAACTCGCGCATCCTGGTGCTGGACGAGCCCACCGCCACCTTGACCGAGCGCGAGATCCAGCAGCTGTTCCAGATCATCCGCCAGCTCCAAAAAAAGGGCGTGGGCATGGTCTACATCAGCCACCGCATGGAGGAGCTGAGCCAGATCTGCGAACGCGTCACCGTCATCCGCGACGGCCAGTACATCGGCACGCAGGCGCTGAAGGACATCACGCTGGACCAGCTGGTGAACATGATCGTGGGCCGATCCTTGGAGGATAAATACCCAAAACACCAGCGCAAGATCGGCGAAGTGGCGCTGGAGGCGCGCAACATCAGGCGCGGCAAGAAAGTCAACTGCGACCACCTGATGGTCCGAAAAGGCGAGATTTTGGGCATCGCGGGCCTCGTCGGCGCGGGACGCACCGAGATCATGCGCTGCATCTTCGGCGCGGACCGCGCGGAGCGCATGGAGCTGACCATGGAAGGGCGGCCCATCGCCGTCAAGTCCGTGGGCCAGGCCATCGCCCACGGCATCGGCTACGCCACGGAAAACCGCAAGTACGACGGCCTGGCGCTGAACCTGGACGTGCAGTACAACACCAACATGGCGCACCTGCGCCAGCTCAGCCACATGGGCTTCATCGACGACCGGGCGGGCGCGGAGAACGCGGAAAAATACAGGCGGCTGCTGCGCACCAAGACCCCGAGCCTTCGGCAGCGCTGCGCGAACCTATCCGGCGGCAACCAACAGAAGGTGGTCCTGGCCAAGTGGCTGTGCAACGACGTAAAGGTGCTGATCATCGACGAGCCCACGCGCGGCATCGACGTGGGCGCGAAGTTCGAGGTGTACGAACTGCTGAACCGCCTGTCCGACCAGGGCGTGGCGATCATCATGATCTCCTCGGAGCTGCCGGAGATCCTGGGCATGTCCGACCGCGTGCTGGTGATCCACGAGGGCGCGGTGAACGGCGAGCTGGACGCCAAAAAGACCACCCAGGAAGAGATCCTGTTCCTGGCCGCCGGCTACAACAAGCTGGAAAAAAAGCAGCCCTCACAATCGGAGCACATGGCCGCGACATCATCATAGGGAACGCCGAGATTCCCCCCATACCATGCCCATGATAAGGAGAGATGACCATGACCACTCAGATCGAAAAACCCAACCTGGGCCTCTTTGGGAACTTGGGCGTGGCGTCCAAGAAGGCGCTGTTTTCCGGGTGCGCGCTGGTGCTGCTGTTCATCGCGTTTTCCATCCTCAAGCCAGGCCTTTTCCTGGCCAAGGACAACCTGATCAACATCCTGCAGCAGGTGGTCACATACTCCATCATCGGCTGCGGGCTCACCTTCTGCCTGATCTGCGGCGGCACGGACCTGTCGGCGGGCGCGTCGATGGCGCTGTCGGGGATCATCGTGGTGTCGCTGCTGACCATGGGCATCCCGATCTGGATCTGCATCCCGCTGGCGCTGCTGATGGGCGTGCTGACGGGCATCCTGAACGGGTTCACGATCGAGATTCTGGGCGTGGTGCCGTTCATCGCCACGCTGGGCACCCAGTGGGTGTATCGCGGCCTGGCCAACGTGCTGGTGAAGGGCGCGCCGGTGTACACCACCAACATCCCTGACCTGGCCGTGCAGGACCAGTTCTATCTGCTGGGCGGCGGGCGCATGCCGGGCGGCATCCCCTACAGCGTGCTGATCATGCTGCTGTACGCGGTGGTGCTGGGGATCGTGCTGGCCAAGACCCGCGTCGGGCGGCAGATCTACGCCTGCGGCTCGAACCTGGAAGCGGCGAAGCTCAGCGGCATCAACGCCGTCCGCACAAGGATGTTCGCGTACTGCATCTCCGGCCTGTCGGCTGCCATCTGCGGCATTTTGGTCGCCAGCCGCGTTTCCTCGGCCCAGCCCACGGCGGGCACCGGCTACGAGCTGGAAGCCATCGCGGCTGCCGTGCTCGGCGGCGTCTCAAACAACGGCGGCGAGGGCAACATCATGAACACCATCATCGGCGCGCTGATCATGGGCGTGCTGCGCAACGGCCTGAACCTCAACGGCGTGAACTCCTTCTGGCAGATGGCGATCATCGGCGCCATCCTGGTCGGCGCGTGCGCAGCCGAGGTTCGCAGGCAGAAGCGGACGATATAGACACCCGCAAAAGTATGCGCGGCTCCGCCCCCGCCGTCATCCTGAGCGCAAGCGAAGGACCTTCCTCATGCTCTCCGTGACTTCCAGTTTGAAGAAGGTCCTTCGCTACGCTCAGGATGACGGCGGGGCTAAGCGTCGGCCGCCGCCACCTCACAGCTACCCAGGTCACCCGGCCTATAGCAACTAAATAAGGAGGCTACCACACATGAAGAAAATCCTGTCCCTGATCCTGGTCCTCATCCTGACCCTGGCCGTCATGGCCCCCGCATTCGCCGAGGGCGAGCCCAAAACCATCTACCTGATCGTGAAGGTCCTGGGCAACCAGTACTGGTCCGTGCTGCAGGCGGGCGGCGAGCAGGCCGGAGCGGACCTCGGCTGCAACGTGGTCGTGGTCGGCGTGGCCGCCGAGTCCGACATCGAAGGCCAGGTGAACCTGCTGCAGAACGCGGTCTCCGCCCAGGCCGCGGGCATCGTCATCGGCCCGGTGGACTCGACCTCCCTCATGAACCCCATCCGCGAGGCGTATGAGAGCGGCATCCCGGTCGTGCTGGTGGACACCACCGTCAACGGCGACGCCTACAGCGCCGAGCTGATGACCAACAACGTCAACGCGGGCAAGACCGCAGCCGAGCGCCTGCTCAGCCAGATGAAGGCCCAGGGCGTGTCCGAGGACGAAGAGGGCCTGGTGGCGATCCAGGTCGGCAGCGCGGGCAGCCAGACCATCATCGACCGCCTGAAGGGCTTCAACGAGTACTGGGACGCCAACGCCCCGGCAAACTGGAAGGTCCTGAACGACGACATCAAGGTCAACGAGGGCGACATCTCCAAGGCCGTCGGCTTCTGCCAGGACTTCCTGACGACCTACGGCGACAAGCTCAAGGCCGTCTTCGGCCCCAACAACGGCTCCACGGTGGGCTTCGTCACAGGCCTGATGGAAGCGGGCCGCAAGGACATCGCGTTCGTGGGCTTTGACTTCTCCGCCGAGATGGAGAAGATGATCCGCTCCGGCGAGTACAACGTCTCCAGCTGCGTGCAGCGCCAGTACTTCATGGGCTATGAAGGCGTGAAAATCGCGCTGGACCTGGCCAATGGCGGCACCGTCGCCGAGAAGAGCGTCGACACCGGCGTGCTGGTCGTCAACGCCGAGAACGTGGACAGCGCGGACGTGCAGAGCATCATCAATCCGGGGAAGTAAGTTAGGGACTTCGCTGGGCCGCACGGTTCACAGGCGACGCCGCACCACCCCGTCATCCTGAGCGCAGCGAAGGACCTACCTCAAGATCAGATTGAAGAAGGTCCTTCGCTGGCGCTCAGGATGACGCTGGGGTTTGAAAGACTGGATCGAAATGGGAGGACATGGACATGACACTGACAGCCACATATGACCGCGAACCGATCATCCACCGTGCGCTGAGCGCGCCGCGCTGGGTGCACTTTGGGGCGGGGAACATCTTCCGCGCGTTCATCGCCCTGGGCGCGGACCGCGCCATCGAGGCGGGCGCGATGGACACGGGGCTGATCGCCTGCGCCAGCCGGGACGAGGTGGAGTACGCCTACCGCCCCGTAGGCGACCTGTGCGCAAGCGTGGTGCTGGGCGCGGACGGTACGATGGACGTGCGCATCGTGGGCAGCGTGGCGGCGTCCCTGGTGCCCACCGAGGCCACCGATTTTCAGCGGCTAGAGGCCATGTTCCGGTCGCCCACGCTGCAGCTGGCGTCGTTCACCATCACGGAAAAGGGCTACGCCCCGGGCGGGCTGATGGACATCATCGGCCAGCTGATGCTGGCGCGGTACCGCGCGGGCGGGCACCCCGTGGCGCTGGTGAGCATGGACAACTGCTCGAAAAACGGCGCGGTGCTCAAGGCGGCGGTGCTCCGGGCCGCCGAGGGCGTCGCGGACGCGGGCTTTTCGGCCTATGTGTCCGACCCGGCAAAGGTCAGCTTTCCCTGGACCATGATCGACAAGATCACCCCCCAGCCCGACCCCGCCATCGCGGAAAAGCTGCGCGAGCTGGGCCTTCAGGGCATGGAGGTGCACACCACCGAGCGCGGCGCGAAAATCGCCCCCTTCGTCAACGCGGAGCAGCCGGGCTACCTGGTCATCGAGGACGATTTTCCAGGCGGCAGGCCCGACTTCGCCGCGTGCGGCTTCCTGATGGCGGACCGCGACACCGTGGAAAAGGCCGAGCGCATGAAGGTCACCGCCTGCCTGAACCCGCTGCACACGGCGCTGGCGGTTTTCGGCTGCCTACTGGGCTACGAGCGCATCTCTCAGGAGATGAAGGACGAGGACCTGGTGGCGCTGGTGCGGCATCTGGGCTACCAGGAGGGCCTGCCGGTGGTGGAGAATCCGGGCATCTTGGACCCGAAGGCGTTCTTGAACACGGTGCTCACAGAGCGGTTCCCGAACCCGTTCATGCCGGACTCACCCCAGCGCATCGCCATGGACACCTCGCAGAAACTGGCGATCCGGTTCGGCGAGACGATCAAGGCGCATGTGGAGCGCGGCGACGCCGGAGAATTGGTCGCGATCCCGCTGGCGATTGCGGGGTGGCTGCGGTACCTGACGGGCGTGGACGACGAGGGCCACCCCTTCGAGCGCAGCCCTGACCCCATGCTGGCCGAACTGCAGCCCTTGGCCGACCACCTGCGTGAGCGGGGCAGCGCGTTCGAGGAGAGCGCCCTCGAGCCGCTGCTGAGGGATCAAAAAGTGTTCGGTGTGGACCTGGTGGCGGCGGGCGTCGCGGAAAAGGTCCTGGAGAACCTGCGGGCGATGCTTCAGGGACCGGGCGCGGTCAGGCGCGCAATTGCCGGCATGAGCCTGTAGGGAACGGCCCCCGTGCCGTTCCGCTCCACCGCAGCGATCCGCCAAGTCCTGCGACCGCAACGGAACGCCACAGGGGGCGTTCCCTACAGCCTCTAGCCCACTCCGCCGTCATCCTGAGCGCCAGCGAAAGACCTTCCTCAAACTTCAACAGCCAAGTGACAAGAAGGTCCTTCGCTTCGCTCAGGATGACGGCGCTGGTGGGCGACGATGAATATGCTGGTATGAGTAGATGTGAATCGATAGGAGGATCCCCCATGAAAATGTCACTGCGCTGGTACGGCGAAGGTTTCGACACGGTCACCCTGTCCCAGATCCGGCAGATCGCGGGCTGCAAAGGCGTGATCACGACGCTCTACGACACCACACCCGGCGAGGTCTGGGACGCCGCGAGGATCTCTAAGATGAAGTCCGGCGTGGAATCAGCCGGCCTGGAGCTGCTGGGCATCGAGAGCGTCAACGTCCACGACGACATCAAGACGGGCGCGGGCGAGCGCGACAAGTGGATCGAGCACTACATCCAGTCGCTGAAAAACCTGGGCGAGGCCGGTATCGACATGGTGTGCTACAACTTCATGCCGGTGTTTGACTGGACGCGCAGCGCGTTGGCCAAGCCCCGCGAGGACGGCGCGACGGTGCTCAGCTACGACCAGTCGATCATCGACCGGTTCGATGGCGAAACCATGGTCGAAAAGTTCAGCGAACAAAACCAGGGCTTCGTGCTGCCCGGTTGGGAGCCTGAGCGCATGGCCAAGATCGCGGCGCTGTTCGATGCCTACAAGGACGTCAGCGAAGACAAACTGTTCGACAACCTGGTGTACTTCCTGACGGCCATCGGCCCGGTGTGCGAACGATACGGCATCAAGATGGCGATCCACCCGGACGACCCGGCGTGGCCCGTGTTCGGGCTGCCGCGCATCATCACCGGCGCCGAGCGCATCGAAAAGCTGCTGCGGGCGGTGGACAAGGACTACAACGGCGTGACGCTGTGCACCGGCTCGCTGGGCTCAAACCCCCAAAACGACATCCCGGCGGCCATCCGTAAGATCGGCAAGCGCATCCACTTCGCCCACGTGCGCAACCTGCGCTACCTCGGCCCGGGCCAGTTCGACGAGGCGGCGCACTGGTCCAAGGACGGCTCGCTGGACATGTACGAGATCATGAAGGCGCTGTATGAGATCGGGTTCACCGGCCCCGTCCGGCCCGACCACGGGCGCATGGTCTGGGGCGAGCAGGCGATGCCCGGCTACGGCCTGTATGACCGCGCGATGGGCGCAAGCTACCTGCTGGGGCTGTGGGAGGCCCTGGAGAAAGGATCGTGCAAATGAGCGAGCTGCTGCTGACCAACGACACGGGCGCACGTCTGTACCACGCGTACGCGGAGCACTTGCCCATCATCGACTTCCACTGCCACCTGCAACCCAAGGAGATCCTGGAGGACCGCGTGTTCGAGGACCTGGGCGAGATCTGGCTGGCCCACGACCACTACAAATGGCGCTGCATGCGCACGTTCGGCATCGACGAGCGATTCGTCACGGGCGACGCCAGCTACGAGGAAAAATTCATGGCGTTCGCAGAGGTCATGCCGATGCTGGCGGGCAACCCGGTGTACGGCTGGTGCCAGCTGGAGCTGTCGCGCTACTTCGGCGTGGACGACCCGCTGGGCCCGGACACGGCGCGGGCCATCTACGACAAGACGAAGTCGCTGATCCAAGCAAAGCGGATGAGCCCACGCTACTTCATCGCGCAGTCGAACGTAGAATACATCGCCACCACGGACGACCCGGCGGACGACCTCGCCTGCCATGTAGCGCTGGCTAAGGACGCGACGGTCAAAACGAAAATCGCGCCCGCACTGCGGCCGGACATGGCGATGAACCCCCACAAGCCCGGATTCCCGGCGTACATCGCGCGCCTGTCCGGCGCGGCGGGCGTCCAGATCGACGGATTCGAGGCGCTGATGGCCGCCATGGACCAGCGGACTGCGTTTTTCGTGGCGCACGGTGCGCGGGTGACGGACCACGGCATGGACAACATGGGCTATGCCGAAGCGACGGCAGCGCAGCTGGAGGCGGTGTTCCAGAAGGCCATGCAGGGCGAGGCGCTGAGCCAGGTCGAGGTGGATCAGTACCAGACCGCGTTCCTGCTGCGGATGGCGGCGCTGTGCGAAAAGCACGGCCTGCTGATGCAGATGCACATCGGCGCGCTGCGGAATGTGAACGGGGTCATGTTTGAGAAGCTGGGCGCGGACACGGGATTCGACGCGTGCGACGACCTGGCGAGCGTGCGGGGGATCGCGCAGATTTTGGGCGCGATGGACCGGGCGGGGCAGATGCCGAGGGTGATGCTGTACCCGATCAACGGGGCGCAGTTTGAGCCGCTGGCGGTGCTGGCGGCGGCGTTCTGCGGCGGAATCAAGGCGAAGGTCTCGATGGGCGCGCCGTGGTGGTTCAACGACCAGGTACACGGGATCAGGCGACAGTTTGAGGCGTGCGGGCAGCTTTACCCGCTGTCGCTGTCGGCGGGGATGGTGACGGACTCGCGGAGCTTCTTGAGCTATCCGAGGCACGAGCTGTACCGGCGGGTGCTGTGCGACTATTTGGGCGAGCTGGTCGAGCGCGGCGAGTACGTCTCCGGCGACGCCGCCCTGGCCCGCATCATCGAAGCCGTCTGCTACGCGAACGCCAAAGAATACCTAAGCCTATAGGAGGCGCGGAAGCGAACAGGGGAGTCCAGAGGGCCTCAGGCCCTTTGGCAGGAGGTCTCGGAGGGCAGCGCCCTCTGAGCACAAGCGCAAAAAAGAGGACGCAGCCCAACGGCAAGCGCCCTCTTTTCTCACCCCCGCGCGTCAATCGCCCCGTGGGAGGCGGATCGAACAGGCATCAGCCGCTGCCGGTGGGCGCCCCCCGTGCAAGCGCGGGAACAAACTTACCAAAGCCCAGTGAGCCGCAAGGCGAACGCCGGCGAGGCGTAACCTGATCGCCGGTCACGGGCGTATTGATTTGAGAAAGGTCCTTCGGCTTCGGCCTCAGGATGACGGGGTGGGAGATGGACGGCGGTTCTCGCCCTCCTACTTCCGCCCCACCGCCGCCCTCGCCTTCTCCACAATCCGATCCGCCGTCAGCCCAAAACGCTTCTGCAAATACTCCTGCGGCCCGACCTCCCCATACTCATCCTCCACAGCCACATACTCCACCGGCACCGGCCAAACCCCCGCCAGCGCCTCGCACACCGCCGCGTACAGCCCGCCAACCCGATTGTGGTTCTCCGCGGTCACCACCGCCCCGGTCGCCTTCGCGCAGCGCACGAGCGCGTCCGCATCCAGCGGCTTCACGGTGAACATGTCGAGCACGGTGCAGTCAATCCCCTCGCCCGCCAGCACCTCGGCGGCCTTCAGCGCCTCGCCGACCATGATGCCGGATGCGACGACCGTCAGATCCCCGCCCTCGCGCAGGGTCACGGCCCTGCCGACGGGCAGATCCGACCCCTCCGCGTACACCTTCGCGGCGTTCTTGCGGCCCACGCGGATGTACTTCACGCCCTTGATCTCCCCAACCTGGCGCAGCACGCTCTCCAGCATGGCGGTGTCCGCGATGTCGATGACGGTGGCGGTGGGCAGCGCGCGGTACAGCGCCATGTCCTCAAAGGGCATGTGGGTGCCGCCGTTGAAGGCTGCGCACACGCCGGGATCGGTGCCGATGACGGTGATGTCGTTGCCCGCATAGCCGCCGGACAGGAAAACCTGGTCAAACACCCGGCGGGACGCGAAGGTGCCAAAGGTGTGGCAGATGGGCTTAAACCCGGCGGCGGCCAGCCCGCAGGCCACGCCCACCATGTTCGCCTCGGCGACGCCGCACTGGATGGCGCGGCCCGGGTGCGTTTTCGCGTACGCGCCGGTGCCGATGCAGCTCATCAGGTCCGCGTCCAGATAGATCACGTCCGGGTCCTGCTCCAGCATGGCGATGATCGTCTTGCCCAGCACGTCCTTGAACGCCCGGCTGTCGAGGCTCCCGTCGTAGACGATGTTCATCATTTGCCCTCGCCCCCTTCCAAGACCGCCAGCTCCGCGCGCAGGTCGGCCAACCATTTGTCGCAGGTCTCCGGCGTCACGTTCATGCTGTGGTTGTAGTCGGTGTCGACCACGTCCTGGACGCCGTAGCCCTTGATGCCGTCCAAGATGATGGCGTGGGGCCTGCCCTTTTTCCCCGCGCACAGCCGGACCGCCCGCTTTATGGCGTCCACATCCTGCCCGGGCACGGTCTGGGCGTGGAACCCGAAGGCCGCAAACTTCTGCTCGAAGTCGAAGGGCCTCAGCATCTCGTCCACATAACCGTCCAGCTGCTTTTTGTTGTAGTCGATGAACCAGATCATGTTGTCGACGCCCTTCGCGGCGGCAAACATCGCGGCCTCCCAGCACTGGCCCTCGTTCAGCTCGCCGTCACCCACGATCAGGTAGGTCATGCTGTCCCGCCCCTTGAGCTTGTCGCCCAGCGCCAGTCCCACGGCCTGGGAGGTGCCCTGGCCCAACGAGCCGGTGGTCATGTCGACGCCGGGGGTCTTGTTTCTGTCGCAGTGGCTGGGAAAGCGCGTGCCGGGCTGGTTCAACGTCTTGATGTCGTCATAGGGAAAATAGCCCATCAGCCCTAGCGCCGCGTACACGGCGGGGCCCGCGTGGCCCTTGGAGCAGACCAACTTGTCACGGTCGGGCCAGGCGGGCTCGTCTGGGCGGACGCGCATGACATCGCCGTACAGCACCGCCAATAGCTCACACACAGACAGCGTGCCGCCGATGTGCCCAAAGCCCCGGGCCTTGAACTGTTCCACCGCACCGATGCGGATTTTCGTGGCAAAGGCATTGAGATTCATGTGTGGTTCACCTCGTTTTGACAATATAGTGTGCAGCGTCCGCCTCCCCAGGCGTCATCCTGAGGCGTCAGCCGAAGGATGACGGCGGGGGCGGAAGGTAAAACGGCCAAGGGGGCGGACATCCGTCGCCCCCCTACCCCACCCTCGGCAGCGTGCTCCCGCCGTACGGCATCGCGATCACGGTCGCATCCGGTCCCAGCTTTGTAAACGCCGCGTCGAGCGCCGCCTGAGCCGTCCCAAAAGGCCTCATGAACATTTTCTGAACCAACCCGTCGTCCATCTCCGACACCAGATAGATCTCCGCGTCCTCCAGCACCATCGCAATCGCCGCCGCCTTGTGGCCGCCGAGCCTGAACTCCCTGCGAATCCGGTCGATCATCGAACGCGGCGTCCCGGAGCGGGTCATCCATTCCTCGAACACGTCCTCGCCCAGCCCCTCCCGGCAGCTGCCAATCAGGATCACCACGCCGCCCTTTTTCACGGCGTGCTTGGCGTTGTCCAGCGCCTTTTGGGTCTGGTAGAGATTGAGGTCCTTCGGCGCGCCGCCCTGGGACACCAGCACGATGTCCGCCCGCTGCGGAATCCGCTTCAGATAGAACCGGTCCAGGAACGCGCAGCCCGCGCGGTGGGCCTGCACAGGGTCGCCCGCCACGGCGTGCACGATCTGCTTGTGCTCGTCCAGCACCACGTTCAGGATAAACGCGATGCCCACCCTGCGACCGGCCTCCTCGATGTCCTCGCGGATGGGGTTGCCGTCCAATTTTCCGGCGCAGGCCTCGGGATCGACCATCAGCGAGTGGTTCTTCTGGATCGCCTCGCGGGTGGACACACCCGGCATCAGCGCCTTCGCGCCGCCGGAATATCCGGCAAAATAGTGGTACTCGATGTTCCCAAGGCAGATGCGCACGTCCGCCTCCGCCACGGCGCGGCTGATGTCCACGGGCGTGCCTCGGCGGGTCAGCCCGAAGGACACGCAGTCCTCCGGCGTGGAGTCCATGCAGCGCACCTCGGAGAACGCCCGCTCCCCCGCCAGCTTTTTCATCTCCGCCGCCGTCTGGGGCCGGTGGCTGCCCAGCCCGAAAACCAGCGTGATGTCCGACCGGTCCGCGCCCGCCGCGTACAGCTCGTCCAGCAGATGGGGCATCACCAGGTGTGTCGGCATGGGCCGGGTCACGTCGGAGGTCACAATCGCGATCTTCTGCCCGGGCCGCACCAGCTCCCGCAGGCGCGGGCTGCCGATGGGGTGCGCCAGCGCGTCCAGCACCGCAGCCTCGCCGACGAGGCCCAACGCAACCTCGTTGGGGACCAGCTCACATAGCAGGTTTTCCTCCGGCAGCTCCACGGTCTGCACGCCCTGCCCGAACCCAAATGTCAGCCTCATGCCCTCACCCCATCCAGCGGAAAAGCCGCCGCCGCGTGGCGCAGCGCCTTCACCACCGGCAGCTCCTCGCCCGTCAAAAACCGGATCAGCGCCCCGCCACCGGTGCAGATGTAGCCGATCTTGTCCGACATTCCATACTTGCTCGTGGCCGTGATGCTGTCGCCGCCGCCGACGACGGTGTAGGCCGCCGTGTCGCCCAGCGCCTCCCACACCAACTGCGTGCCCGCCTCTGTCTCAAGCCGCTCGAAAACGCCCATGGGGCCGTTGACGAACACCGTCTTGGCGGCGCGGATGATGCCCGCGTACGCGCTGCCGTCGGCCTCGGAGATGTCCAGGCAACCCGCGTCATCGGGGATGGAGCCAACCTTCGCCTCGGTCCTGACACCGTCGACCAGGTACGCCAGCGCCTGTGGCAGCACGATCTTGTCTCCGTACGCCGCCAGCAGCGGCTTCGCCTTCTCGATGTATTCTGCATAGCCCGACTGCTCGATGAACGCTAAGCTCCCGCCGCCGATCTCCGCGCCCCGCGCCAGCAGCAGGATGTTCGCCACCAGCCCGCCCGTCAGCACCCGGTCCGCCGCGCCGGCTTTTAACACCGTCTCCAGCATCAAAAACGCGTCGCTCACCTTCGCGCCGCCCAGCACGAACACGCAGGGCCGCGCGGGCGACGCCATCAGCTCGCTGATCACGCAGTATTCCCGCTCGAACAGCCTGCCCATGGCGCTGGGGAGCAGCTGCTCAAACCCGCACAGCGTGGGCTGGTCCCGGTGCGCGGCGGCGAACGCGTCGCACACATACAGGTCGCCGAGCGGCGCGAGCTTTCGCACGACCTCCGTCTGCGCCTGCTCGGCGTGGCTGAGCTGCAGCTTCAGCTCGAACAGCGTCTGCTCCTCGCTGCAAAACCGCACGTTGTCCAGCAGGATGATCTCGCCGTCCCGCATCGCCTCAATCGCCGCCCGGGCCGTGGGTCCGCACACGTCCTCCACGAACCGCACCTCGCGCGAAAGCAGCCGCGTCAGCACCTCCGCGTGGGGACGGGTGGTGAAAAAGTTTTTGTACTCGATGTCCGACCCCTGATGGGCCAGCAGCACCAGCTTCACGCCCGCGTCCGACAGCTCCCGGAGCGTGGGCACGCAGGCCTCGATGCGGGCGGTGGACTTCAGCGTGCCCGATTTTCGGTCGATGGGCTGGTTGATGTCCACGCGGCAGAGCACCGTCTTGCCGCGCAGGTTGTAGTCGTCCAGGGTATGGATACCGAAGCGCATGGTGATCTCCTTTCAGGCTCGATACAGGAAAAACCCCAAACCCTCCCCACCGCGCGGTCATCCTGAGGCGTCAGCCGAAGGACCTTCTTCAAGAATCAGTTTGAGGAAGGTCCTTCGCTCGCGCTCAGGATGACGGGGAGAAGGGTTACAGCGTTTCAGCAGATGCATCGACAGCACGCCGCGAAGCGGACCGCCGCAGCGCAGCCGCTACGCCTTCCATTTCCCGATCCCCAGATACCCGTTTGTCGCCCCGGTCCCTTCTTCCCGGGTCGCCTGCATGCCCATCGCCGCGCGAATGCCGTCGATGGTCTCCGGGATCGTGACGCTCTCCTGGGGGATGTTGATGGCGAACATGACGTCGTTGCCGGACTCCACCAGGCTGTCCGTCCACAGCGCGACCTCGTACATGTCCCCGCGCGGATTGCCCAGGTCTCGGGCGTAGCGGAACAGGCTGGCGTTCCCCAAGAATCCCTCGTCGATGGACACCAGCCGGATGCGCGGGTGTGCCGCGAAGGCCGCCAGCGCCTCATCCTTGCTGATTTTCTTGCCGTCCACGCCGGAGGCCAGCACCGTGATGATGTGCCCGTGGGTGACCGGCGTGTGCACCAAGATGCCGGTGGCGTCCACATGGGGCATGATGGTCATCAGGTCCACCGCCTGATGGGAGGGCGCCTTATCGATCTGCAGCGCGTTGGTGAGGCCCCGGTGATAATCGCCCGGGTCGGCCACGCGGCGGATGATGGTGATGGCGACCTTGCTGACGCCCACGGCCCTGTCCAGCGCGTCCACGCAGCGGATCAGGCCGGTGGTGTTGCAGCTCGTCAGCTTCAGATAGTCCACGCCCAGCCCCTTCTCGTAGTTGGCATAGCCGTGGAAGAACACATCCGCCACGCTGTTCTTCTCGCCGCCCTGGAAGATGGCCTTCACGCCCGCCCGCTCGTACAGCACCTTGTTCTTCGCGCCCACGCCGCCCGGCGCGCTGTCCAGCATGATGTCCACCTTCGAGATCAGCTCGTCAAAGCTGCCCTTGGTGGGGATGCCCAGCTCGTCAAACTTTGCTTTGTCCGCCCCCGCTACCAGGTACAGGTCGTAGGGCATGCCCTTTTCCTTCAGCGCCTTGATGGACAGCGTCGGCGCCAGGTCCGCGATGCCCACCAGCTCCATATCGCCCTGCAGCGCCACCCCGTCCGCCAGCCGCTGCCCAATCACGCCATAGCCGGCCACGCCGACTCGAATTTTCTTGCTCATGTGAGAGCCTCCTTGCTGTCAAGTCGTGGATTAGATGCCCACCTTCACCGGCACGCCGCCCTTTTCGCAGGACTCCTTGGCGGCGATGGCGATCAGCACCGGCTGCAGGCCGTCGAACGCGCCGACGGGGGTGGGCTTGCCTGAGAGGCAGGCGTCCACAAAGTCCATCTCCTCCTGGATGAACGCTTCGTTGTAGCGCTCCAGGAAGAAGAACAGCGGCTTTTCCTTCATGACGCCGTTCGCGGTGTAGTGGGTGGTGTTGTTGGCGGTCTCGTTGTCCGCCTGGATGCAGCCCTTGCTGCCGAACACCTCGATGCGCTGGTCATAGCCGTACACCGCCTCGCGGCTGTTGTCGATGACGCCCAGCGCGCCGTTTGCAAACCGCAGCGTGATCACGCAGGTGTCCACGTCGCCCTCCTTGGCGATGTCCGGATTCACCAGGCACGCGCCGAAGGCTGACACCTCGACCACCTCGCTGCCGCTGAGATAGCGGGCCATGTCGAAGTCGTGGATCGTCATGTCCACGAAGATTCCGCCGCTGACGCGCACATAGGACAGCGGCGGCGCGGAGGGGTCGCGGCTGGTGATCTTCACCAGGTGCACGTCGCCGATGCCGCCGTTTTGCACCACTTCCTGCACGCGCTTGAAGTTGCGGTCAAACCGGCGGTTGAAACCCACCTGGTACTGCACGCCCGCCTGCTTCACCTCGGCCAGCACCTCTCTGATCTTGTCCAGGTCATGGTCGATGGGCTTCTCGCAGAAGATGTGCTTGCCCGCCTTCGCCGCCTCGATGGAGATGGGCGAGTGGGTGTCGGTGGAGGAGCAGATAAACACCGCGTCGATGGACGGGTCGGCCAGAATCTGCCGATAGTCCTCATAGTACTGCTCGACGCCCAGCTGATCCGCAAGCGCCTTCGCCGCGTCGATCACCACGTCAGAAATCGCCGCCACCTCGGCGTTTGGAACCCGGTTCACCAAATTGTTCGCGTGCAGCTTCCCAATGCGTCCAGCGCCGATGACGCCGATGCGGAGTTTGTTGGACATGGTTGTGTGCCTCCTTGTGTGTTGTGATGCTTGTGAAGTTTGAGGAAGGTCCGTAGCGTAGCGAGGGATGACCGCAGGGGTTAAGGATGACCAAAGCACAGTGCGGTCATCCTGAGGCGTCAGCCGAAGGACCTTCTTCAATCCTCCTCTTTCCATCTCACCGTCAAATCATCCCACCCCGGATTCATCGCCTCGACCAGCGCATTCTTCTTGGCCCTGGTCCATCCTTTGATCTGCTTTTCCCGCGCAATGGCGTCGTTGGCGTGGGAGAAGGTCTCGTAATAGACCAGGATGTTGGCGTGATACTGCTGCGTAAATCCACCGATCAGGCCGTTTTTGTGCTCGTACAGCCGACGCCGCAGATCGTTCGTGGTGCCCGCGTAGAGGACCGTGCGGGTGAAGTTGGTCAAGAGATAGATGTAGTACATGCGCATGTGCGCACCCCGCTTCCGTGCGTACAGTTTGAGGAAGGTTTGGTTTGAGGAAGGTCCTTCGCTTCGCTCAGGATGACCGGGCTTTTTTCGGATGACCGACAGAGGCAGGGATGATCGACACACACCCGGTCATCCTGAGGCGTCAGGCGAAGGACCTTCTTCAAACTTAATACTCCCTCACAGAACCCAAATGCCCCGTCAAGTCCTCGTACGCCTTCCGGTTTTCCTCTGTCCCGCCGACCTCCACGGCGCCCACGCGCCACCAGCTGCCGTATCCGTCCGTCATGCTCTTGGGCAGCACCTTGATGTCGAACAGCACCGGCTGACCCTCGACGCCCTTGGCGTCCTCGAACGCCGCCTCCAGCTCCGCCATCGTGCGCACGGTGTACCCCTTGCAGCCGTACCCTTCGGCGATCTTCGCGTAGTCCACGCTGAGGAAGTCGCCTCGGTGCTCGTGCTTGCCGGTCTTGTAGCGCAGTTCCGTGCACAGCGTGCGGTTGCCCTGGCCCGTCTGCAGGTTGTTGATGCAGCCGAACGACGCGTTGTCAATCAGCACCACGTGCATCTTGATCCGCTCCTGCACCGCCGTCAGCAGCTCGCTGTGCAGCATCACGAAGCTGCCGTCGCCCACCATGGCGTACACGTCGCGCTCGCCCACCGCCAGCTTCGCGCCCAGCGCGCCGCAGATCTCGTAGCCCATGCAGCTGTAGCCGTACTCCATGTTGTACGTGTCCTGGGCCTTGGGCCGCCACATCCGCTGCATGCAGCCCGGCAGGCTCCCGCTGGACCCGACCACCACCGCGTCGTCCGCGATGAGCCGGTTCACCGCGCCCAGCACCTCCGTCTGCGTCAGGCCCGCACAGAGGTCCTCCGCAAACTTCCGCGCCGAGGCCGCGTTGGCGTCGTTCACCTCGGGCACATAATTATCGCCGGTGTACGTGAGCCCGTCCAGCCGCGCCAGCTCCGCGTCCCAGCTCTTTTTCACCTTTTCGATCTCGTCCGTGTACCCCGCGCGATACCCGTCCAGCGCCTCGGCCAGCTTCGGCAGCGCCGCCTTCGCGTCGGCGACGACCGGGATGGCGTCCATCTTCAGCGCCTGGAACGCCGACACGTTGATGTTGACGAACTTGGCGTCCTCCCGGAACAGCCACTTGCTGCTGGTGGTGAAGTCGGTGTACCGCGTGCCCACGCCGATGACCAGGTCGGCGTCCTTGGCGATGTCGTTGGCCATCTGGCAGCCGGTGACGCCGATGCCGCCCAGGTTCAGCGGGTGGTCCCACACCACGGCGCTCTTCCCCGCCTGGGTCTCGCCGAAGGGGATGCAGAACCGCTCCGCGAAGGCGCGGAACTCGCCGTGGGCCTCGCTGTACCGCACGCCGCCGCCGCAGACCAAGATCGGCTTTTTCGCCGCGCGGATGGCCGCCGCCGCCTCAGCGATGGCCTCGTCGGTGGCCGGCCGCCGCTCGATGCGCCACACGCGCCGCTCAAAGAACGACGCCGGATAATCGTAGGCCTCGCCCTCCACGTCCTGGGGCATGGCCACACACACCGCGCCGGTGCCGTCGGGGTCCGTCAGCACGCGGAACGCGCTCAGCATGGCGGACATGAGCTGCTCGGGCCGGTTCACCCGGTCAAAATAGCGGCACACGGCGCGAAACGCGTCGTTGGTGGTGATCCCCAGATCGTGGGGCTGCTCCACCTGCTGCAGCACCGGGTCCGGCTGGCGGCAGGCGTAGGTGTCCCCGGGCAGCAGCAGCACCGGGATGTTGTTGGCGGTGGCGGTGGCGGCGGCGGTGACCATGTTGGCCGCGCCGGGACCCACCGACGATGTGGCGACCATGATCTGCTTGCGCTTCATCTGCTTGGCGAACGCCACGGCCACGTGGGCCTGCCCCTGCTCGTTCTTCCCTTGAAAAATCTCCAGTTCCCGGGCCTCCTGAATCAGCGCCTGTCCCAGGCCCACCACATTGCCGTGCCCCGGCAAGATGCACACCCCGCGCACAAACCGATGGCACTGGTCGTCATAGGCCACGTATTGGTTTTCCAAAAACCGCACCAGGGCCTGAGCCATGGTGAGACGGATGGTGGTCAAAGCCAAAACCTCCTTTGGATTCATGTCAAGGGAAGGCGCGCGGATGCCGAATTGCTTCCACCGTCATCCTTCGCTTGCGCTCAGGATGACGGCGAGGAGAGGCCAACTTCTGCTTCTTACCCCTTCACGCCTACCCCTGAAAAATGTGCTCGTTCGCGTCCGGCTGCCACAGCCACGCGTGTTCCTCGTCGTCGATGCGCGTTTTTCGCCACGGGTCGCCCGCCAGGTGCCTGATCCCCCATACGTACATCATCGCGTACCCCGGCGCGGCGGTCTGGGAATGGAACCCGTGGTGGATCACGGTCAGGCCGTTGTGCTTCGAGGCGTAGATCTCCCCGTCCGCGAAGCTGGCGCCGAACCCGTGCGGGTGGTCGAATCGGTGCAGGTACACCTCCGGCTGGGGGTGATGGTGCGGCGGATAACTGCTCCACTTGCCCGGGAAATTCAGCACCTCGCCCAGCACCATGTTGCTGTAGGGTGCGCTCTCGTAGTCGAACAGCGTCTTGATCTCCCGCCGCATGCAGCCCATCAGCTCGCCGCTGCTGCCCGCGTGCTGCACCATGATGTCCTCCGGGCGGTACAGCCGCGGCGCGAAGGCGCGCTCGTTTTCCGTCATCTGGATATAGACCTCGCAGGGCCCCAGTGCCACCACTTCAAACGGCGTCGCCCTGGGCACATGCAGGCACCAGGGATCGCAGTGGAAGCTGTCGGGCCGATCACAGGTCGCCTCCTGCCCCGCCCAGCGGAACGCGCACTTGCCCTCCAGCACGAGCGCCGCGATCTCCTTGTCCGGCTCGTCAAAAGCATGCCGATCTCCCGGCCCCAGCACCAGCACGCCCACGTCCATCTGGGTCGCGGCGTCTTCGTTGGGCAGGGACAGATAGGCATTGTAGCCGGGCCTCAGTTGCTTGTCGATGTACATGATGTCGCCTCCACGTTCGTGTTGCGGGGGAACGGCGAAGTTCAGTTTGCGGAAGGTCCTTCGCTGATGCTCAGGATGACCGCGAGGGGGGATGACCTGCTGTCGCAGCGGGAGCGCATCAACGCGGTCATCCTGAGGCGTCAGCCGAAGGACCTTCCTCAAACTGAACCCCGCCCGCCCCCTACAGCCCCGTCTTCTCTGCAATAAACTGCCGCGCCTTCATCGCGTACGCCAGCGGGTCCGCCTTCGCCGGGTCCTGCTCGGCCTCCACCAGCAGCCAGCCCTCATACCCAGCCCGGTCCAGCAGCGCCAAGATCTCCTCAAACGCCACGCACCCGTCCCCCGGCACCGTGAACGCGCCTTCACGCACGGCCCTGAGGAACGACCAGCCCTGGGGCTTCACCTGGTCCACCACGTCCCGGCGCATGTCCTTCAGGTGCACATGCCCCACGCGGTCCACATGCTCCCTGAGCACGGCCAGCGGGTCCTCCCCCGCGAACGTAAAATGCCCCGTGTCGTAGCACAGGTGCACATACGCCGGGTCCGTCTCCCGGAGCATCCGCGCGGTCTCGTCGGCGGTCTGCACCACCGTGCCCATATGATGGTGAAAGCACAGCTTGAACCCGCGCGCCGCCGCCAGCTGGCCGAGCCGGTTCAGCCCCGCCGTGAACCGGGCCCACTCCGCGTCGTCCATCACGTGGCGGGCATCGCCCAGCACCGGCACATCGAGCTTGCCTTGGATGGAAAAACTCTGCTCCGACACATTGATCCGGTTCGCGCCCACGGCGGCCAAAAAGTCCATCTCGCGCACGAACGCCGCCTCCACGTCCTCGATGGGCTGATCCAGGATGAACGAGGAAAACCAGCGCGACGCGATGCGCATGCCGCGCAGGTCCAGCGCCGCCTTCAGCGCCGCGGCGTCCTGCGGGTATTTGTTGCCGATCTCGCAGCCCGTGAACCCCGCCAGCGCCATCTCCGACACGATCTGCTCGAACGTGCACGCGCCTCCCAGCTCCGGCATGTCGTCATTGCACCAGCCAATCGGCGCGATCCCCAGCGGAACCTTCGTCTTGTCGAACATAACCCGCCTCCTGTGCAGTATAATCCGGGTCCATTATACGATAAAACGCGAGAAAAGTATATTGAATATCATGAAAACAACCGCACACTTTTCCCGCACGCCCCTGATCCTATTCTAACGGTCCGTTAACACGCTGTCAATGCATTTCTGATGCGATTTATTGAGGAACAGCCTCGGCATGTCGCAGACCATCACAGCGCGCTGTAGTGGCGAGGTTCCACCGCCGCCCGGCATCCTGAGCGCAGCGAAGGACCTTCCTCAAACTTCCATGCACATAAGAATTGAGGAAGGTCCTTCGCTGCGCTCAGGAGGACGAGGTGAGGGAGGATGACCGCCGCATCACGCCCCGAAAAATTAGCATACAGAAACCCTCCGTTCACCGCGTCCCCCGTCGCGCTGAACAGCATCACCACATACAGCAGTCCCACGGCCACTGCGTACTTCGCCCACAGCGGATACCGGTTGAACCGCGCCAGCAGCATAGGCACCGTGCCCCGCGCCTCCACGATCAGCATGCCCGCGCCGAAAACCATCGCCGCCGCCGCGTAGGCCATGTGCATCTTGCGAATCTCCGGGAACCACTCGTCCAGCCGCAGCGGATGAAACCCGGCCCAATCCCCCATCGCCCGGAACACGTCCATGGCCTGCTCCACGCTGGCCGTGCGGGCAAACACCCGGATCAGCGCCAGCAGCGTGAACGTGCGCAGCACGGAGAACGTGGACCACCAGCGGCCATTCGGATCGATGTGAAGCCGCGCCATCCAGCGCCGAAACGCCGGCTCCATCAGCATCGAGACCACGATCGCCGCGCCGTTCAGCGCGCCCCACAGCAGATAATTCCAGGTCGCGCCGTGCCAAAGCCCCGTCAGCGGCCATACGCAGCACAGCGCCAGCACTGCCGGGGCCAGCTTGCCCATGCGCATCTGTCCCCTGCCCCGTAGCGCCTTCGCCAGCCTCGCTGCGGGCCGCGACACCGACACCGGATAGAACACATAGTCCTTGAACCACGCGCCCAGCGTGATGTGCCAGCGCCGCCAGAACTCGGACACCGACCGCGCGGAGAGCGGCCTGTCGAAGTTTTCCGGCACCAGGATCCCCATGGCCTGGCCCGCGCCGCACACGATGTCCATGTACCCGGAAAAGTCGGCGTACATCTGCACCGTGTACAGCACCACCGCGGCGCACATCACCGCGCCGCCGCAGTCCTCGGGATTGGCGAACGCCTGCGCCACATAGATCTGCAGCCAGTCCGCGACGACCATCTTCTTCAGATAGCCCCACAGCATGCGCAGCGCGCCCAGCTTGAGATTTTCATAGCTGGCGGGGTTCGGCTCGCGCAGCGCTTGCCCGATCTGGTCGTACCGCGCAAACGGGCCCTGCACGACGCCCAGGAAAAAGCCGATGAACAGCAGCAGCCGCAGCGGGTTTTTCTCCGGCTCGAACTTGCCGCGATGCACGTCCACCGCGTACCCGATGGCCGACAGCGTGTAGAACGAGATACCCAGCGGCTGAACCAGCCCCACCGCACCCGAAAACAGCAGCCCCGCGTACTTCAGCAGCACCAGCGCGCCCAGGTCCACCAGGATCAGCGCCGCCAGCACCCATTTTTTATGCCGCTTGAGCCGCGCCCTGTCCGCGCCGGGCAGCTTCATCGCCCGGTTCAGCCGCCCCAGCCAAAGCCCCGCGCCGTACGTCGCCGCGCAGCAGCCCAGCACATACCACACCTGCCCGACGCCGTAGGACGCGTAGAAAACCGCGCTGGCCGCCAGCAGCACCAGCCACTTCCCGCGCCTCGGCGTCAGAAAACAGGCCAGCGTGCAGCAGGCCAGCAGCAGGATGAACCGAAAATCCGTCAGCGCCACAGCCCGCTATCCCTCCGCCTTGATCCGCTCGACCATGGCCAGCATGTCCGCTACGGAGTTGAAGTTCCCCGGCACGATGGCCTCCACCGGCACCTGAATGTCGAACTGAATCGAGATCTCCCCCACGATGGCCACGATGTCAAACGAGTCCAAAATCCCGTCGTCCATCAGCTTCCCCGTGGAAGCAAAGTCCACGTCCGGCCGCACGTCATAGAGGATTGTGAGTAGTTGGTCCATGGGTGGTGTTCCTCCTTGTTGTTTCATCCGATGTCGTATCCAACAGCGCCCAACCGCTGTCATCCCTCACCCCAGCCGCTTCCGCTGCAGCTTCCCATTCGAGGCCCTGGGCAGCTCGTCCCGCTCCGCGATCACCTTCGGCACCTTGTAGTCCGCCAGCACCGCCCGCAGCCTTCGCTTAATCTCCGCCGCGTCGAACGCCGCGCCCTCGTCCATCACCACGTACAGCGCCACGGCCTCGCCGGACATCTTGTCCGGCACCCCTCGGCAGCCGCACTCCCGAATCCCATCGACCCCCAGCGCGGCCTGCTCCACCTCGTCCGGCGCAACCTTGAACCCGCCGACGTTGATCACGTCCCCCGCGCGGCCGATGATGTACACCAGGCCGTCCTCTATGTACCCCAGGTCCGAGGTCACCACCCGCCCGTCCCGAACCGCCTGGGCGGTCAATTCCGGCTCGTTCCAGTACCCGGTCATCAGCATTTTCCCGCCGTAGGCGATCAGCCCGGGCCGGTCCGGGCTCGACTCGATCAAGTCCCCGGCCTCGTCCACGATCACAAACTCCGCGTTCACCGCCGGTCTGCCGATGCAGCCCTTCAGGTCCCGCTGGGCGCTGTAGTCGAACATGCAGCTGGAGCCCGCCTCGCTGGTGCCGTAGGAGTTGTACAGCCGCGAGTGCGGCAGCAGCTCGCACATGCGCCGCTTGTCCGCCTCGGGCAGACTGGCGGTGCCGGACTCCACAAAATCGATCCGGTCCCGGTACCGGCCCAGCTTGTCGCCCGAAAGCGCCAATATGGTGCGGATTGCCGCGGGCGGCAGGCACAGCGCCGTCACAGGCCATTCGTCCAGCGCCTGAAAAAAAGCGCCCAGGTTCCCCACACCGTCCAGGATCAGCACGCCGGTGCCCGCCAACCAAGCCGCCGATAACTTGCGGATGGCGTTGGCGTGGTTCAGCGGCCCGGGCACGGCGATCAGGGTGTCCGGCCCGTATGCCATGCCGAAGACCAGGTTTTCCGCCACGCCCACCACGCTCCGGTGCGAGCACAGCACGCCCTTCGACTTGCCCGTGGTGCCGGTGGTGAACAGGATCTCGGCGTGCTCGTCCTCGCCGGGCAGCGGCAAATCCGTGCCGTCCCGCGCGTGCGCATCCGCCAGCGCGATGATCCGCTCCGGCGACACCCAGTCCGCACCCTTCGCGGAGATCACCAGATGCGCGTCCACCGCCTGCACCATCTCCCGCACCGCCTCCATGGAGGCCGACCGCTCCGCAGGTACGAACGCCCCGCCCGCCAGGTGCGTGCCCATGTGGCACACCGCGTAGCCGATGGATTGCTCAGTCTGCATCACGACCCGCCCGCCGCGCGGCAGCCCCGTGGAGACCAGGTACCGCGCGAATCCGGTGACCAGCCGCGCGAACGCCCCATAGCAAAGCCGCTCCCCCCGGCAGACCAAGGCCGTGGCGTCAGGGCGCTCCGCCGCGTACGCCAACAGCGATTCAACAATGGATGTGGCCATGATCACCACTTCTCCTCCCGTCCCCCGCCCACCCTACCGCACATTCACATCGATCCGGCTGAACGCCTCGTGCCGCGCCTCGCTCCCCACTGCCCTCGCCTCGGCCCGCAGTGTATACCTGCCCTTTTTCAGTTCGGCGATGGAGCAGCCGGCCTCCGGCGAATAATCCTGCAGCACTTCGTACTGGTCGTTCGGCGCGCCCTGGGGCTTGACCAAGAACCGGTATTCCGGCGCCACGCCGCGCGGCTGCAGGCTGGTCACCGCCACGCGCCGCTGGACTCGCTTGGCCGTCAGCCCCGCGACCTCGCTGTCGGCGGCCATGGCCTCGTCGAACGTCCCATAGAACGCGTCCGCGCCCGTCTTCCCGGTCAGCACGTCCGCCAGATGCCGGCTGAACGCCTCCGCGCCGTACTTGTTCATGTGGGTGGCGTCCTTGAAAAACGTGTCGTTCAGCTCGGTGCGGACCTGTTTGGAATAGTTGAAGTCATAGAACGCCACGCCCAGCGCCTCCGCTTCCTGGGCGAAGTAGCGGTGCGCGTCCTGATAGCTGTCCTGGTAGTACAGCAGCCAGCTCGCCGACGCGGGGATCGTGATCAGCACCGGCTCCACGCCGCGCTCCCTGCACAGCGCCACCATGCGCCGCAGTTGGTACAAGTTTTCTGCGCCCTCGTCCGTGGTGTACACCACCCGCGCGTCCGTGGGTTCCTGGGCCTCCGCGCCCATGCCGCCCCTGCGCACGCGGGTCTTGTAGCCCACATAGCCCCGCTCGCCCGGCTCCACCGTATCGCTCTCGGCCAGCGCGTAGCCCTGGCGCAGGTAGTCCTGAAAATACTCGGGCGACAGCCGCCTGAGCGGCTCGTCCACGGCGAATTTCAACTGGCAGCGCATGGACATGGACACCATGCGCGGCACGTCGTCCAGGTCAAACGACTCTCGAAAGTAGTCCATGCGGGTGCCGAAGTCCCTGAGGTACTCCAGAAACGACACCTTCGACAGCCCCTCGTCCTCGTCCAGGTCCCGCCACATGCGCCGCACCGACACCTCGATCACGCACTGTTTCAGGTCCGGGTTCAGCGCCAGCGCGTCCGCCAGCGCGTAGTAGCTCATCCGCATTGTCTGGGCGTTGGTGCCCATATTAAACGCGTACCCACCCAGCGCCTCGTCCAGCAGCGCGGGCGAAAGCCCGTCGCAGGCCAGGCTCGCGCCCAGCATCAGCCCGGTGATCTCGCCGTCGGACCTTGCCCGCTCCGCCTGGGCGAGCTTACCCATGTTGTTCAGCGGCAGCACAAAATACCGCGCCACCCATTCCACGCCAAACACCAGCAGCACCAGCCCCGCCACGGCCAATGCGCGTTTCAGATACAGCTTTTTCATGCCTGCTTTCGCACCGCCCCGTTCAGCATCGCCCAGCACTCGGCATACCCCTGGCTCTCCGGCGTGCGCAACTTGCCGCGCTCGCCCTGGACCGGGTTGTCCAGCAACATCTGCACGCCGCCGTTGCCCATCACCATCAGCTTTGTCGACAGCGCGATGGACTCCATGATGGAGTGGGTCACGAACAGGATCGTGATCCCCGACAGGGCCCACAGCCGGACCAGCTCTTTCTGCAGCGCAGTGCGCGTGTCCGCGTCCAGCGACGCGAACGGCTCGTCCATCAGCATCATCCGCGGCTCCATGCACAGCGCACGGGCGATGGCCACCCGCTGCTTCATGCCGCCGGACAGCTGGTGCGGATAGTAGTCCACAAACTCCGTCAGCCCCACCAGCTCGAGCTGCGCGACCGCCCGCGCCCGCGCCTCTTTGCGGGACCTGCATTTCTTGCTCGCCAGCAGCGGGAACATCACATTGCCCAGCACCGTCTTCCACGGCAGCAACTGGTCGAACGTCTGGAACACCGTCGCGCAGTGCAGCCCCGGCTTCGTCACCGCCTGGCCGTCCACGATCACCTGCCCGGACGTTGGCCGCTCAAACCCGCCCACATTCCGCAGCAGCGTGGTTTTCCCGCATCCGCTGGCGCCCAGGATGCACAGAAACTCGCCCTGCGCCAGTTCCAAATTGACGTGCTCGAACGGCGTCAGCGTGCTGTTATTGGCGGTGAACCGCTGGCCCAGGTCCAAAAGTTCCAGAAAGGCGCTCACCGGATCATCCCCCACCTTCTCAGCGTGACGCGCTCGACGTTGCTGAACAGAATCTCCTCCACCAGAATGCCGATCACCATGATCACGATCAGCGACGCGAACATGCCCGGCATGTCCAGATAGCTGCGCTTGACATAGATGTCCCACCCGAGCCCGCCCAGCGCGCCGCTGGCGCCGAACACCATCTCCGCCGAGATCAGCGCCCGCCATGCCCTGGCCCAGCCGGTCTTGATGCCCGTCAGTATGCTGGGAAAGGCGGCCGGCGCGAAGATCAGCCCCACCTGCTTCAGCCGCGACAGCCCGAACGAGCGCCCGATGTCCGTGTAGATCGCGGGCACCGAGTCAAACCCCGTGATCACATTCAGCAGCATCGGCCACAGCACCGAGTGCACCATCACGAACACGATCGCGTCCGTGCCGATCCCGAACCACAGGATCGAGATCGGCAGCAGCGCGATCCCGGGCAGCGGGTCCAGCACGGAGATCAGCGTCCGCACAAGGTCCTTCGCCGTCTTCGACACCATGCACACCGGCGTCAGCACCAGCGCGAACAAAAGCGAGATCAGTATGCCCTCCAGGATCAGCCCCAGCGAATAGCCGACCTTTTGGATCATGCTGCCGTCGCCGAGCTCGCGAAGCAGCGCGCCCGCGATGTCCGGCACCGACGGGAACAGCATCTTTGCGGACTGCGGCACCACAAACAGGTGCACGACCTGCCACAGCAGCGCGAACACCGCCAGATAGACCAGCCGCCGCACCACAGTGTGCCGCCAGAGGCCCTTTATCGCGCTCATTCCATCGAGTGGACGCCCGCCCAGGCGATCTGGTCGATGGCGGTGAACTCATTTTTGATGAAGCCGTTGGCCTGCATAAACTTCGCCAGGCCCAGCGCACCGTACAGGTCCGTGGCATAGATCGTGCCCGGCCAGTTCAGGTACGCCTTGGCCTGCTCCGCCGTGATTTTCTCCGTCTCCGCGATGATCTGCAGCACCTCGTCGCCCTGGGCGTTGATCACCTCGATCGCCTCCGCCAGCGCCGCCTGCAACCCATTATACACCGCCTCGTTGCCGTGCAGCGCCTCCGTGGCGACGCACACGATGGACGCCTGGTTGTCGAACGCTTCCTTCGCCGTCAGGATGGAGTGCATCCCCGACTGCGTCTCCTTGTCGATGTAGGGCATCGACGCGAAATGGCCCGTGATCTCCGTGCCCGAGGACAGCGCCGCGAACGCGTCCGGGTTCGCCATCGCCACGATGTTGTTGTCCAGCGCGTGCGCGTCGCCCAGCAGCCGCTCCGAGGCCATCGACAGCATGATGTGCTGGATCGAGCCCACCGACGGCACCGCGATCTTGTGCTCAGGCTTGATGTCCGTCAGCGCCTTCACCGCCTCTTCCCGCATCATCAGCTCCGACGGCGGCACGCAGATGCCCGCCGCGATCCGGTATGACACGCCCTTGTCCAGCGCGATCAGCACGGGCGGGATCCCCATGAACGCCACATCCAGCGAGCCCGAGATCAGCGCCTCGTTCATCGCCGAGCCGCCGCCCAGGTTGTTCCATTCGAGCGTCGCGCCAGGCAGGTGCTTTTCCAATATGCCCAGCCGCTGCATCACGTACACCGGCGCGTACTGCATCCCGAACTGCTGCGCCAATCGCACCGTCGTGCCCGAGAAGTCCTCCGCCATCGCCATCGGCACAGCCATCATCAGCGCCACGCACAGCGCCACCGCCATCATCCGCTTCCATGTTTTCATACGATTGATCCCTCTGTTCTGTGTATAGATTGGATGTGACAAAGCACATCAAATGGTATTATAGTATAAACCCAGCACAAAATGTGGGGTTACCTCAACTTTACGCCAGATAATTAACCCTCCCGACACACATTCCTTCGGGAAGGGTAATGATGGGGGGTGATGTTTGCAGCGAACGAGGGGGCCGCCCATCCTGGGGCCGCACTCTCCTCGTCATCCTGAGGCCGCAGCCGAAGGACCTTCCTCAAACTGAGCCTCGTTCTTCGTCGCAACAAAGTGCCGCTGCCGGGCTCGCTTCATCCGCCACAGGCGGCGCTTCGCCTCCGCCCCCTCCGAGACCTCCCGCCAAAGGGACTGAGGCCCTCTGGACTCCCCTATGTGCTTCGCGTTTTTTGGCGTGGCATCAGTCTCGGCCCAGGACGTTCCAGTTCCACTGCACAGCTTCGCTTTCCGGTTTGTAGGACTCGGCCTTGCGGTTCCAGGCGCGCGCCTTCTCCATGTCACCCAGCGCGTACCAGCACACGCAGCTCTCCACCGCCGGCACATAACCCCAATCGTCCTCCCGCACAAACCCCCACTCCCCATCCGGCCTCGGCAAGCCCTCCACCAACCCAAACCAAAACGCGGCCCGCCTCTGATCCCCCCGCCCCTTGTACACATACCCGATCCGACAGCATACCTCACCCCTCGGCGTGTCATACACAAAGCTCCGCATCAGCGCGCCCAGCGCCTTCTCCTCCTCCTTCAGCTCCACATAGCACCGACCCATCTCATAACACGCCTGCACGCAGTCCTCCACCCATCCCTTCCCGCCCCGCAAAAACGCCTCAAACCCCGACGCCGCCGCCTGCCACCGGCCGTGCTCCATCAGCTCGCGCGCGTAATAGTACTGGCCGCGCGGCGACAGCTGGCCTTTTTCTTTCAGCGCGCGCTCGTAGATCCTGAGGTTGCGGTCGCTCTTCACCGCGTCCCTGGACGGCGGCTTCATGTGTGAGACCGCCACCTCGCTGTTGATCCGCTTTTCGCCCGTCAGGATGTGCTCGTGCACCGGCTCCACCCACACCGGGCCCGACGCGCGCCTGACCAGCCGCTCCCGATAAAAAGAAAATGTGGGCCTGCCCGCGCCGTCAAACGCGATGTGGTACCGCATCATCACCGCGTCCGGCTGCACCGCGTCCAGCATCTGGACCAGCGCCCGGAACCCCGCCCACTCGCGCTCCTCGATCACGTCGTCCGCGTCCAGCCATAGGATGTAGTCCATCTCCGCCTTGGAAAACGCATCATTCCGCGCCGCCGAGAAGTCGTCCACCCACTCGAATTCGAACACCTTGTCCGTGTATTCGCGGGCGATCGCCATCGTCTCGTCCCCGGACCCGGTGTCCACCACCACGATCTCGTCCACCAACCCCTTCGCGCTGTCCAGGCACCGCCTCAGCGTCGCCTCTTCATCCTTCACGATCATGCACAAGCTCACCGTCGCCATATTAGGACACACCCCCTCCCGCCATGCCTATGCGCCGCTACTCATGTTTAACCTTGTGTTCGGTTGACTTTGCGCAAAAATGCCCGTATAATGCAGATAGAACATATGTTCTTAGCGCGAAAAACCACACTCCCCGTAGGGCGGGACTTGCTCACGCCGCCGCGTGAGCGACGTCTCCCATTTGCGAACTATGAACTGTGCATGCCGAAAAGAGGTGCCCCCATTGACCACCCTCGAAAAACTCACCCTCCTCGCCGACGCCGCCAAGTACGACGTCGCCTGCACCTCCTCCGGCGCAGACCGCGCCGCCGTCCCCGGCGCCTATGGCAACGCCGTCGCCGCCGGTATCTGCCACACCTTCGCCGCCGACGGTCGCTGCGTCTCCCTGCTGAAAGTGCTGCAGTCCAACGCCTGCGCCTACGACTGCGCCTACTGCGGCAGCCGCCGCTCCAACGACGCCCCCCGCGCCACCTTCGCGCCGGAGGAGCTGGCCTCGCTCACCTTCCAGTTCTACCGCCGCAACTACATCGAGGGCCTGTTCCTGTCCTCCGCCGTGGTCAAATCCCCGGACCACACCTGTGAGCTGATGACGCGGACACTGTCCCTGCTGCGGGGCGAATACCGCTTCAACGGCTACATCCACGTCAAGGCCATCCCCGGCGCAGACCCGGCGCTGATCGAAAAACTGGGCCTGCTGGCCGACCGCATGAGCGTCAACATCGAGCTTCCCTCCAGCGCCTCCCTCTCAGCCCTCGCGCCGCAAAAGTCCCGCGACGCCATCCTCGCCCCCATGACCCAGATCCGCGACGGCATCACCGAAAACACCCGCGCCCTGACCGTCTACAGGCACGCCCAAAAATTCGCGCCCGCCGGCCAGTCCACCCAGATGATCATCGGCGCGACCCCCGAGACCGACCGCCACATCCTGACCCTGAGCGAGTCGCTGTACCAGAAATTCCGCCTCAAGCGCGTCTTCTTCTCCGCCTACATCCCCCTCAACGGCGCGGTCGCCATCGAAGCGCCGAAGGACAGGTCGGGCTGGAACCCGACCCCCACGACCGCAATCGAATCGCGACACCCCGACACCGCGCATCCCCCCGTAGGGAACGCCCTCCGTGGCGTTCCGCCCCCGCCCGCAGGCGAACTCGCCCCCCTCACCCTACCCACCGCCCCGCCTCCCCTCCTCCGCGAACACCGCCTGTACCAGGCCGACTGGCTGCTCCGCTTCTACGGCTTCACCGCTTCAGAGATCCTCACCGACAACAACCCCAACTTCGACCCCGAGCTGGACCCCAAGTGTCAGTGGGCGCTGGACCACATCGAGCAGTTCCCCGTGGAGGTGAACCGCGCCCCCCAAGAGCTGCTGCTGCGCGTGCCCGGCGTGGGCATCAAGAGCGCCTGGCGCATCGTCCAGGCCCGCCGCACCAGCCACCTCACCTTCGACGCCCTGAAAAAACTGGGCGTGGTCCTCAAGCGCGCCCAGTACTTCCTGCTCTGCCAAGGCAAGGCCGCCCCAGGCACCGGCTACAGCACCGCCGAGGCGCTGCGGCTGATGCTGGTCGAGAAAAAACCCATGAAGGACCAGTACCAGCAACTGTCGCTGTTGGACCTGCTGCCCACGGAGAGGGACCATGTGCAGGTGCTGACGGGGCAGATTTGAAGACAATGAATCAATACCGAAAGGAGGCCTCTCCCATGCTCCCCTCCGCCCCCATCGCCTACCGCTATGACGGCACATTGGACGGGCTTCTGTGCTGCATTTTTCGGTGCTTCACCGAAAAGCGCATCCCCGAGGCGCTCATTAAGCCCGACGATGACCAGGTCACGCTGTTTCCCGTCACCGACATCCAGACCGACGCCGCCGACGCCCAGCGCGTGGCGAAGGGCGTCTGCGCCAAGATCTCCGAGGATTTTCTGGGGATGCTGGACGACGCCACGCTGTGCGGGCAGGACGGCGCGGACCTGGCCGCGCTGCAGGCCGCCTGCCTGGGGTTTGAGGTCGGCCCGGGCGTAACCGACATGTTGGCGGAGCCCTGCGTGGACCTGATGATGAAGGCACTGCGCCACGCTTGGGGCGAGGCGCACCTGCTGACCGGGTTCGTGCGGTTCCGCGAGTTCGGCGGCGCGATGATCGCCACCATCGCCCCGAAAAACAGGGTGTTGAAGCTGCTCGCGCCCCACTTTGCCCAGCGGTTCGCCCAGGAGATGTTCATGATCTACGACGAGGCCCACCACGAGGCGCTGATCCACCAGCGCGGCCGCACCGGCATCTACCCCATCCAGGACTTCCAGCCGCCGCCCATGGAGGACCCCGAGCGCGAGATCACCTTCCTGTGGCAGCGCTACTTCAAGGCCATCTCCATCCAGCAGCGCGAAAACCCCACCTGCCAGCGCGGCCACATGCCGAAAAGGTACTGGAAGCACATGGTAGAAACCCAGGACGAAGTGTGGTATGATGGGGAAATTAGTAATCAATTACAGCAGGGAGGTCCTCCCCATGATCCAGCTCTACCACCTCAAGCGCACGCCCGACGTGCAGAAGGCCGAGCGGTTCTTCAAGGAGCGCAAGATCGCGGTACAGGTCGTGGATCTGACCAAGCACAAGCTGGGCGCGCGTGAGCTGCAGGCTGTGGCCGGCGCGGTGGGCCTGAAAAATCTGGTGGACGAGGGCAGCATAGCCTGGAAAGAGTCCACCGCCCAATTCCTGCACGCCCCGGAGGCGGTCATCGAGGCGCTGTGCCAGAGCCCGAAGCTGCTCCGCATGCCCATCGTCCGCAACGGCAGCAAGGCCACCGTCGGCGTGCAGCCGGAGATTTGGGCGGGGTGGGTCTAGAAGGAGGGTTTTTCATGCGCAAGAATCTACACAGGAGGCATTATCTCATGCCCATCATCATCACCCTGCTGACCCTTGTGGCCCTGGCCCTGCTCTATCTGTTTCTCGCCGCGCCCAACACCCGCCGCGCCGTGCTTCCCGACGCCCGCCTTATCGCCCACCGGGGCCTGTTTGACCAGGCGGCGGGCGTGCCGGAAAACTCCCTGGCCGCCTTCGAGGCCGCGTGCCGGGCGGGCTACGCCATCGAGCTGGACGTGCAGATCACAGGCGACGACGTGGCCGTGGTGTTCCACGACGACGACATCCAGCGCCTGTGCGGTGTGCCCGGCGACATCCGGCAGATGCGCTTTGCCGAGCTGAAAGACCTGCGCCTTTCGGGCACGGATCATCGCATTCCCACTTTTTCAGAGGTCCTCTCGCTGGTGGATGGCCGCACATCGCTGTTGGTGGAGCTGAAGACCAACGAGCGGCGGCAAGCGCTGGTCGCCAAGGCGATCGAGCCGCTGCTCGACTACGCGGGCGCATACGTCGTCGAGTCGTTCGACCCGCTCATCCTGGGCCAACTCAAGCGCGTCCGCCCCGAAATCCCGCGCGGCCAGCTCGTGCCCACCGACCGCTTCCCGCTGAACGTGCTGGCGCTGAACTTCATCTCCCGCCCGGACTTCGTGGCGTACAGCAAGGACAAATCAGGCTCCCTCCCCATCCAGATCCAGCGCCACCTGTTCAAGACCCCGCTGGCCGTGTGGACGCTGAAGTCCTACGCGGAGCTGGAAGCCGAAAAGGACCGGGCGCAGATGCTGATTTTCGACGGGTTTAGGCCATAACAAATGGGACGTCCGCATCGTCGGGAGCGGACGTCCCCCATCACCGCATCCGCCCCACCGCCCACATCACCGGCGCGCACAGCGCAAACCACATCGCGGTGAACATCGGGCACACCTGGCCCAGCACGTTCCCCCAGTTCCGCGAATAGTCCCACACCCCCCACTTCATCGCCCGGTTCACCACGCACCCCACGCAAAACTCCACCGCCGAGATGCACAGCGCGCCGATCGCGCATTGCACGAAGAGCTTTCTGTGCCCATGCCGCCTGCCCACCGCGCGCAGGATCACCAGACACGCGCCGCCGGTCAGCGCCATGGTCCAGTGGGTGCGTCGCCTGTACAGCATCTCAATCACCGGATAGCCCACGGCCCCCACCAAAAACGTCTTCAACATCAGGCAACACCTCCGCAGGGTAGCGTGTCCCGAGATGTCGCTTTACATAACCATTACGAAACCCACATCATTTCTTCGTTGACCCGCCCGCCGCGCTCCCGTATAATACACAGCAACAACCACATACCAGTCCACGAAATGCATTGACAAGGATCAACGCTTCGCCAGACACTCTCCCAGAGAGCCGCCGGTGCTGAGAAGGCGGCAGAGCGCCCGGAGCCACTCCCCTTGTAGCAGCCGATTGAACGGGCATTGCCCCAGTAGACCGCGCCGGTCCGCCCCCGTTACAGGGCAGCGCAATCAGGGCGACCGCCCTCGCTGCGCATCAAGCGGCCACCCTTAGACCGGTGGCAACGAAAGTGGTACCGCGGAAGCACATGCCTCCGTCTTTCAAGTGACATTGAAGGACGGAGTTTTTTGTGTGGTTGATCCGAACGGCGACGAATCTCCCATCCCAATCGTCATCCCCGCCTCGCCGTCATCCTGAGCGAAGCGAAGGACCTTCCTGTGAATCATTTGCAGGACGGTAATATGGAGGAAGGTCCTTCGCTTCGCTCAGGATGACGACGGAGAGGGAGACGCCGCCCCAACACGAATGCGCATTGCAAAAACAAGGAGGCACACCCCCATGAAAATCAGCTTTTCCACCCTGGGCTGCCCCGATTTCTCGTGGATCGATATCTACTCGATGGCGAAGGACTTCGGCTTTGACGGCATCGAGGTGCGCGGCATCGGCGCGGCGCTGAACGCCGCGGACGCCCAGCCGTTCCAGCCCCGGTTCATCGACAGGACGAAGGCCAAGCTGGACATGCTGGGGCTTTCGATCCCCTGCATCTCCACCGGCACGTCGCTGCACCAGGCGGAAAAGCGCGGCGCCGCCCTGCGCGAGATCGAGGCCGCCATCGTGCTGTGCCAAAAACTCGGCGCGCCCTTCATCCGCATCCTGGCGGACACCGACGCCGCGCCAGACGGTGAGATGGACGACGCGGACGTCATCGAGACCATGAGGGCGCTGGGCGCTGACGCGGCAAAGGCGGGCGTCACACTGCTGATCGAGACCAACGGCGTGTATGCGGACACTGCGCGGCTGAGGAAGGTGCTGGACCAGATCGACAGCGTGGGCGTGGCGGCGCTGTGGGACATGCACCACCCCTATCGCTTTTTCGCGGAGCAGCCGGAGGACACCATCAATAACCTGGGCAGCTACATCCGCCACTGCCACGTCAAGGACAGCGTGATGGTCAGTGGCCAGCCCGAGTACCGACTGATGGGCGAGGGCGACCTGCCCGTGCCCGACATGCTGAACGCGCTGAAGGATACCGGTTATGAGGGCTATGTGTCGCTGGAGTGGGTCAAGCGCTGGGCGCCGCAGCTGCAGTACGCGGGGATCGTGTTCCCCCATTTCGCCAATTACATGCGCCCATGGCGCACGGCGGGCGGCATGCAGCAGACGCCGGGCGGCGGAAAATATCCCTTCAAAAAGGAGCAGCTGATCAGCCACACGTTCCCCGAAGTGCTGGAGACCATGGCCCGCGAGTTCCCGGACCAGCTCGCGTTCAAGTACACCACCCACCACTACACGCGAACCTACGCCCAGTTCAAGGGTGATGTGGACGCGTTCGCCCGCAGCCTGATCGCCATGGGCGTGGGCCGGGGCGACCATGTCGCCATCTGGGCCACGAATGTGCCGGCCTGGTTCATCACGTTTTGGGCGACGGTGGAGATCGGCGCGGTGCTGGTGACGGTGAACACCGCGTACAAGATCCACGAGGCGGAATACCTGCTGCGTCAGTCGGACACCCACACGCTGGTCGTCACGGACGGCGTGAAGGGCGTGAACTATGTGGACATCATCAACCAGCTGTGCCCGGAACTGAAGGCCTCAAAGCCCGGCCAGCTGTCCGCCGAACGCCTGCCGCGCCTGAAGAATGTGGTCACGGTGGACTCGGTGGTGGACGGCTGCTACAGCTGGGAGGAGGCCCAGGAACTGGCCGAGACCGTGCCCATGGCCGAGGTCCACGACCGCATGCGCAAGATCAACCCCGACGACGTGTGCAACATGCAGTACACCTCCGGCACGACGGGCTTCCCCAAGGGCGTCATGCTGACCCATCGCAATGTGGTGAACAACGGCAAGGCCATCGGCGACTGCATGAACTTCTCCACCGACGACCGGCTGCTGATCCACGTGCCAATGTTCCACTGTTTCGGCCTGGTGCTGGCGATGACCGCTTCGATGACCCACGGCACCAGCATGTACCCGATCCCGGCGTTTTCCCCGCGCCAGTCGCTGGCGGTGATCCATGCCGAGCAGATCACCGCGTGCCACGGCGTGCCGACGATGTTCATCGCGATGCTGGAGCACCCGGACTTTGAGAAAACCGACTTCAGCCACATGCGCACCGGGATCATGGCGGGCAGTCCGTGCCCGGTGAAGGTGATGGAGGACGTGCTGACCAAGATGCACATGCCCGAAATCTGCATCACCTACGGCCAGACGGAGGCCAGTCCCGGCTGCACGATGTCGAAGACCACGGACTCCATCGACGTGCGGGTGTCGACTGTGGGCGGCCCGATTTTCGGCGTGGAATGCAAGATCACGGACCCGGAGACGGGCGAGGAACTGGGCGACGAGATGGACGGCGAGTTCTGCGCCCGAGGCTACAACGTGATGAAGGGCTACTACAAAATGCCGGAGGCGACGGCGGCGGCGATCGACAGCGAAGGATTTTTACACACGGGCGACCTGGCGCGTCGGACGAAGGACGGCAACTACAAGATCACGGGCCGGATCAAGGACATGATCATCCGGGGCGGCGAGAACATCTACCCGAAGGAGATCGAGGAGTTCCTGTACACCCACGACAAGGTGAAGGACGTGCAGGTGATCGGCGTGCCGGACGAGCAGTACGGGGAGCAGATCATGGCGTGCGTGATCGTGAAGGAGGGGGTTGAGTGCACGGAGGCGGAGGTGCGGGGTGTCTGCATGGCGCGGATGGCGAAGCACAAGTGCCCGAAGTACTGTGAGTGCGTGACGGAGTTTCCGATGAATGCGGCGGGGAAGATTTTGAAGTATCGGATGCGCGAGGCCGCCGTCGAGAAGCTGGGCCTGCAGAAGGCCGCCAAGATCGTCACAGCCTAAACCCCGATCGAGCGCCGCGAAGCGTCCAGGGAGTCCAGAGGGAATGATTCCCTCTGGCAGGGGATCCAAGGGGACGGC
>JAVBUD010000062.1:0-4003 GCA_031555755.1 Eubacteriales bacterium
GCCGTCATCCTGAGCGCCAGAGAAGGACCTTCCTCAAACGAAACTATGTTAATCTTGAGGAAGGTCCTTCGATGGCGCTCAGGATGACGGCGTGGAGGGGCGGATGCACCGCCGTCTTCGTGCATACGTTGCCATGTTCCCGTCTATTTGGGTGTGTCAGGAGAGCCCGAGGGCGCGCTGGACGTCGACGACGAACAGCACGCCTTTGCCCGGCTCGTCCAGCTGCAGCCGGCTTCGCACGGCCTCCACCACGGCGCCCTCGATGCCCGACGGCACCACCATCAGCACGATGTCCTTCTCCGGCTCAATCGCCATCGCGAACAGCATCTCCGTCTCGTGGATACCCGACCCGCGCCCATGGATCACTGTCCCGCCGCGCGCTCCGGCCGACTTTCCGGCCTCCACTACCTCGTCCGCCCTGCCCCGATCCACCACCGCAAAGATCGCCCGATGCATCGCGCTCACCCTCCTTCGCTCGCCCTCATCAAACGCGCCGCCCGCGCCAAACAGCCCGCTCAGCCGAATCGTCACCGCCATGCCGCGCTTCGGCTTTCTGAGGGAAAACTCCCTGTCCAGCGCGTCCACGACGGCGTCCGTATTCTCGTGGGCCACAACCACCAGCACCACCTCGCGGCGCACATCCTGCAGCTCCAAAAACGCCAGTAGCTTGCTCGACGCCGTGCCCATGCCCAGGAAAACGGTGCCGCCACGGGCGCCCGCGCGCTTCGCGGCCCTGAGCGCCCGGCCGCCCTGGCCCTCGTTGACCACCGATAGGATCAGATCAAACCCGTTCATGGCCTTGTATCCTCCGTTTTCTGCGCGCCTTCAGCTGAACCAGCAGCCCCAGCGTCTGCAGCGTGATGATCGGCGTCATCGCCACCAGCGCGATCATGCCGAACGCGTCGTTGAGCACGTCCGCGCCGGGCACCGCCTCCGCGACGCCCTGGGCGAACGCCAGAATAAAGGTGGCGCACATCGGCCCCGACGCCACGCCGCCCGAGTCGAACGCGATGCCCACGAACAGCTTGGGCACGAAAAACGACATCAAAATCGACAGCCCAAACCCGGGCAACAGATAGTGCCACAGCTGGATGCTGGGCACCAGGATGCGCACAATGGACAGCGCCACCGCCGCGCCCACGCCCAGGCTCAGCGCGCCCAGCACCACCGAGCGCCTGACATAGCCCGCCGTCACGTCCTCGATCTGGCGCGTCAGCACGTGTACCGCAGGCTCCGCCAAAATCGTCACCAGGCCCAGCACGAACCCCACGATGACCGGCAGCGCGGTGTGCCCCGTCTGCGCCAGCCGCACGCCCAGCTCGCTCCCGAGGCCCATGAACCCGGCGTTTACGCCCACCAAAAACACTGTCAGGCCCAGAAAAGTGTAGATCATGCCCGCCACCAGTCGGCGCAGCTTTTTCCAAGGGAACTTGAATGACACCACCTGGAACAGTGCCATGATCACCAGCAGCGGCGCAAGCGCCACGATGGACTCCACCGCGATCGTCGGCAAAATGCCCCAAAACGCGCCCAGCACGCCGTCGGACAGCGTTGATTCGGGCAGCACGCCCTGCAGTTCGCCGATCTTCGACAGCAGGCCCATCCCGAGCACGCCCAGGATCGCGCCCATGCTCGTCACGCCCAGCAGGCCGAAACTGTCCTCCTCCGACGCCATGGCGTGTTTTTTCATGCTCGACACGCCCACCGCCAGCGCCATGATGAACGGCACCGTCAGCGCGCCCGTGGTCGCACCCGACGCGTCAAACGAGATCGCCAGGAAAGAGGACGGAACAAACGGGCTCAGCGCCAGCATGATGCCGTATCCGATCAACAGCGTCAGGCTCAGCGAGAAGTTGTACACGATGCGCAGCAGGCCCAGCACCATCAGCGACGCGATGCCGACCGACACCACCACCAGGATCGGCAGCTTGCCGATCTCGGCCGCCGTCACGGCCTCGACCTGTGCCGCCAGAATCTGCAGGTCCGGCTCCGCGATCGACACGAAAAACCCTACCAGCAGCCCCACCACCACGATGATCCACACCCGATTCGGCTTGCTGATCGATGTGCCGATGTGCTCGCCCAGCGGCGTCACGCCCAGGTCCACGCCCACCAGGAACAAGGTCAGCCCCACCATGACCAAAACAGCGCCCGCCAAGAACCGCGCCAGCACCAACGCAGGCAGCGGCGTCACGAAGAAGTGGAGCAGCAGCACGATCGCCGTGATCGGCAGCACACATAGAATGACCTCCTTAAACTTTCCCCAAAACGGGTTCAACAGCCACCCACCGCCTTCCTTTCTTTTCAAGGTTCTACGCTCGAATGGTATCATTATACCATATGGAAGCGGAACGGTCAAAACCTGGGAGAACGGGGGGAGCGGTCCATGCCGATCGCCCCCATCGCCGTCATCCTGAGCACAGTGAAGGACCTTCTTCAAAACCGCAGGGAACGGAAAGGGTGGGGAAGGCCCTTCGATGGCGCTCAGGATGACGGCGGGTTTTTCCGAAAGCGGGTTTCCGGCTACGTATGGTTGCCGAGCCGGCTGAATGTTACTTTTGAGCGTGCAATGTGTTTTCGATTGATTAGGGACCTGGGGTTGTGGTAGGATGTCTGCACATGGCAACAAATGGAAATGATGGAGGATATCGAGATGAAAACGAACCGAATGGTGCGCATGCTGTGCGCGTTGATGGTGATGCTGTTGGCGATGAGCGGCACGAATTATGCGCTGGCGGTGGATGAGGCGCTCGCGGCAAAGGCCGCGTCGCCCGCATCGGTGACGCTGGACGTCACTGAGGAGACCTTGTTGCCCGGCCAGATGCTGCAACTGACCGCCACCGTGGAGCCCGCGGACGCGTCGCAGTCTGTGACCTGGAAGTCCAGCAAGACCTCCGTGGCTACCGTGTCCAGCAAGGGCAAGGTCACCGCCAAGGGCAGCGGCACCGCGAAGATCACCGCCACCACCAAGAAGGGTGGCAAGAAGGCCAGCTGCACGATCACTGTGTCCAAGTCTTTTGCCGGCACGAATGTGCACTTCTACGGCATCGGCAACTCCAACTACATCAGCGCGAGCAAACTGCCCGGCTGCAAACAGGACGTCGACGATATGGCGGCGGTGTACGCATCCGCCACTTTCGCCAGCAAGCCGGTCTATCCGGTCGTCAGATACGACCAGACCGGCGCGCAGATGGTGTCGATGCTGGAGTCCATGGCCACCAATCCGTCCATCACCGAGAATGATATCACCGTGCTGTATTACAGCGGACACGGCTTGAAGGACGCTGACCCGGCGTATCACGGCGCGTTGATCGGCATCGATGCGCGGTCTTATGGCTCCGATTCCGCCTATGTCACAGTGGGCATCGTCCAGCGCATACTGGACCGCGTGCCCGGCCATGTGGTCGTGATCCTGGACAGCTGCTACAGCGGCCAGTTCATCAAGACGAAGGGCAGCGGCCAGTCGCTGCGTGCGGCGGCCGCCGCGTCGAACAATGCCTGGATCAGCGCGCTTTCGGGCAGCAAGGCGACCAACTTCAACGCGAAGTCGATGCCCGAGGACTCGCCCTACAAGAACAAATACCGGCTGCTGACCGCGTCGTCCAACGCCCAGGAATCCACGATGCTGACCGAGAAAATGGGCGCTTCCTACGGCCTGTTCACCTGGAAGCTCACCAGCAAACTCCAGAACATGTCCGCAGACAGCAACAACGACAGGATCGTGTCGCTGAAGGAACTGTACAACAGCGTGAACAAGTCCGTGGCCTCTTTCAGGACCGCCTGGAACCGGGCGTATCCGAAGAACAAGATCGAGCAGGTCACCAAGGTCTGGCCCAGCGAGAACAATTTCCCGGTGTTCGCGAGGAACTAGGAAAAGCAACGGCGTCCGCTCAACGCCGTCATCCTGAGCGCAGCGACGGACCATAGTAAAAATTACAGGAGGTAAGATTGTGGAAGGTGCTTCCCGGCGCTACGGATGACGGCGGGGGTGGGCCGATGACAG
>JAVBUD010000082.1:0-10719 GCA_031555755.1 Eubacteriales bacterium
GCCGTCATCCTGAGCGCAGCGAAGGACCTTCCTCAAACTGTCTGGGATAAACTTTGTAGAAGGTCATTCGCTGCGCTCAGGATGACGGAGTGAGGGGGGATGACGTTACACCAATCCCCTCACCCACTCCACCAAATCCCCCGGCGTCTGGAACACCGCGTCCCACTCAGCCTCGTCTTCGCAGTACCCAAACCCTGCGCCCAGGGCCATAATGCCGTTCGCGCGCGCGGCCTGATAATCCTTGTCCCGGTCCCCGACCATCGCCCACCTGCCGCGCGACCCGTCCCCCACGATCCGCCCGACCATGGCGGCCTTTTCCGGCTCGTGACAGTGGATGGATTGAAACAATCCTTTGATCCCCGCACTGCCCAGCACCGCCTCCACATGGGCGGTGTCGCCGGTAGACGCGATGTGCATCGGCACGCCCTGCTGCGCCAGCGCATCCAGCATCGCCCGCACGCCGGGGAACAGCATGTCCGCGCCGATTCGGCGCACCCAGTCCTCTTCCGCCGCCTCGACCCGCTGGCCGAAGGCAAACACCGCCTCCCGATCCAGCGCCGGGAACAGCCGGTAGTAAAACTCCGGGTTCGGTGTGCCGATGGCGGCGCGGATGTCGCCCTCGGTCGGCGCATCCCAGCCCGCCTCCTCGCACAGCATGCGGATGGCGGGCACCGTGGCCATGGCGGTGTCGGCCAGCGTACCGTCCATGTCGAAGATCAGGTTCATGCCTTGCCGTCCGCGCCGCACATGCGGATTTTATCGGCGACCAGCCGCGCGGTGCGCGCCATGGCGGGGCCGCCGAACTTTTTCGGATCGAACAGCTTCGGATCGCCCGCCAGCGCCTCTTTCACGCCCTCGGTGTACGCGGCGCGCAGCTCGGTGGCGAAGTTTACCTTGCAGATGCCCCGGGCGATGCAGTCCTTCACATCCGTGTCGCTGAGGCCGGACGCGCCGTGCAGCACCAGCGGGATGCTGACGACTTTTCGGATCTCAGAGAGCCGCGCCTTGTCCAGCACCGGCGTACCCACATAGAACCCGTGCGCGGTGCCGATGCCCACGGCCAGAGAATCCACGCCCGTGCGCTCACAGAACTCCGCCGCCTGGGCGGGGTCGGTGTTGGCGTCGGCGTCGGCCTCCAGGTCGTCCTCCTTGCCGCCCACCTTGCCCAGCTCCGCCTCCACGGGGATGCCCAGGGCGAGGGCGTCGGAGACCACCTTCTGGGTCACGGCGATGTTGTCCTCAAAGGGGAGCATGCTGCCGTCGATCATCACGGACGAATAGCCCGCCTGCAGGCACTTCTGTGCCAGGTCGCGGCTGGAGCCGTGGTCCAAATGCATGGCGACCGGCACCGGCGCGGCATTCGCCAGCGCGCGCACGATGGCGGCAAAGGCCTCCGGCGGCGCGTATTTCAGCGTGGACGGCGTGGTCTGCAGGATCACCGGCGCGTTCAGTTCGGTGGCCGCACGGATCACCGCCATGGCCATCTCCAGGTTCTCCACATTGAAAGCGCCCACGGCATAGCCGCCCTGCTGCGCCTTCAGCATCATGTCTTTCGACGTCACAAATGGCATGAGTCGTTCGCCTCCTTGATGAGTTTGTCCAGGGTCTGCCGGTCGTGCTTGCCATTAAGGCGCAGCGCCATCATCAGCCCGCCCGCCCAGGGCGGCGCGATAGGCTGGACCAGCTGATAGGCCGGCTCGGGCAGCAGCTTTTTCAGCGGGGCCATCACCAGCTCGCCCACCATAAATATACCACCGGAATACGACACGCGCAACGGCCCCTGGGCAAAATCCAGCTTATCTTTGATGCCAAACACGCACAGCGCGATCTCGTGCGCCGCCTGGCGATAGCACTCGATGGCGGATTCGTCGCCCAATATCGCCGCATCCAGCAGCCAGCGTTGCAGGCCCGCGACCTTGGCGCGGTCGGGGATGTAGTCGCGCTCGGCGATGTCGATCACCTCGAAGTCATTATCGATGCCGAGGCGTTGGCGCACGATGTGGTACACGTGGGAGCGGGGCACGCGCCCGTCGGCCTGCTTGGTGAACAGGTGCAGCAGCTGTTTGCCCAGCCAATAGCCGCTGCCCTCGTCGCCGAAATGGTAGCTCCAGCCGCCGCAACGGGCGGTGCGCTCGTGCAGGTCTTCGCCGAACGCGATAGTGCCCGTGCCGCAGACCACGTTGATGCCCGGGCCCAGCGCGAACGAGCCCGCCCAGGCGACCTCGGCGTCGTTGACCAGTTTTGTTTGAACGCCCTCGAACGCGGTGGCCACGGCCCGCTCCGACATGCGGTCGCCGGGCTCGCTCTCGCCGTAGCAGGGCATGCCCACGGCAGCGGCGGCCAGGTCCTGACGGCTGATCTCGGCGCGGGCGCAGGCCTCCACGATGCCGTGGCGCAGCGCGTCGGTCATTTCGGCCTCGTTCATGGAGGCGGGCGTGATCCCGGCGGTGTTGAACCGCGCCGCGATGTGCCCGGTGTCGTCGCACACCGCGAACGCGGCCTTGGTGCCGCCGGCGTCGATGGATAGATAGTGCATGTATCGAACCTCCTGGCATAGGCGATCATCCGTCCGCCCACGCCGTCATCCTGAGCACAGCGAAGGACCTTCGAGCTTAGTTTGAGGAAGGTCCTTCGCTGCGCTCAGGATGACGGTGGCGTGGAGATCGCCTAAGAAACTACTTCTTGAACTGCGGCAGGTACTTTTCGTTCTGCTTGAACATCTCGTCCACCATGTCGCGGATCTCCCGCAGCGACAGCACGGCGCTGGTCAGCGGATCAAAGCAGATGGCCTGGTAGATCATCTCCTTGTCCCCGGCCAGGCTCCCGGCCACGGCCAGCTCCTCGATCTGGGCGCTGGTGCCCGACAGCAGCGCACACTGGGGCGGCAGCGCGCCCGCGTGGATGGCCTCCAGCCCATGGCGGCTGGCCAGCACAGGCACCTCGACGCAGCAACCCACGGGCAGGTTATCGATCAGGCCGAAGTTGCGCACATTGCCGTTGAACTTGAACATCTCGCCGTCGCCCATGATGGCGTTGAAGATGTAGGCCGCGTACTCCTCGCCCCGCTGCAGCTCGGCGGGCTCTGCCATCCAGTCCTTGATCTCCTTGCGCCAGGTGTGCTCGCGGTTTCTGTACTCGTCCAGGATGTAGGCGTACACGCCCGGATTCCAGCCGGTGCCGTGGGTGCAGTATTTTTCGATGAGGTCGGGGCGCTTGCGGAACCAGGGGTTGTATTCGCTGTTGTGGCCGGAAGACTCCGTGACATAGTAGCCCAGCGCCAGGAACAGCTCGTTGCGCACGATCTCGGTGTTGTAGATGTCCTCGCGCTCGGTGATCGCCTTGCGGATCAGCGGATACGCGTCCTCGCCCTTCCAGCGGAAGTCGGTATAGAATGCCTGGTGGTTGATGCCCATGCAGGTGTAGCTGATCTCGTCCTTTTTCGCGCCGATCCACTCCGCCAGCATGTGGGCGGTGCCCTGCACGCTGTGGCACAGGCCGGACGTGACCATGTGCGGGAACTCGCCCTGCACTGTGCGGCACAGCATGGCCATGGGGTTGGTGTAATTGAGGAACACGGCGTTCGGGCACAGCCGGTCGATGTCGCGGGCGATGTCCAGGATGGGGTTGATCGTGCGCAGATAGCGGAAGATGCCGCTGGGGCCGCGCGTGTCGCCCACGTTGGTGTCTATGCCGTATTTTTTCGGGATCAGGATGTCGTGCTGCCACACCTCCACGCCGCCCTCGAGGATCGTGCAGATGACGCCGTCCGCGCCTTTGAGCGCCTCGGCGCGGTCCATGGTGGCGGTGGCGGTGGCCCTGTAGTGGCCCGCGGCGATGATGTTGTCCACGGCTTCCTTGATGTAGCTCAGCCGCTCGCCGTCCACGTCCATCAGGTACAGCTCGCTGTCCGACAGCGCCGGGAACGATAAAATGTCGCGGATCAGGTCGCGCGTGAAGCCGAAGCTGCCCGCGCCGATAAAGGCAAATTTGCGTGGCATGGTGGTGTTCCTCCTCGATGAATTGATAATGAGCAGTGATCATTTAACAATTAACAATGAGCGGCCCTCGCGGCAGCATAGCGATCAATTGTTAATTGTTAATTCCCATTCCCTTATTTCATTCCCGTAATCGCGATGCCCTGAATAAACTGCTTCTGGAAGCACAGGAACACGATCGTGACCGGCAGCATGACCAGCGCGGCGGCGGCCATGATCGCGCCGACATCGCTCAGGCGCTGGCTGGTGAAAAAGCTGAGCGCCAGCGGCATGGTCATGTTTTTCGGGTCCGACAGATACAGCAGCGGGCCCAGGTAGTCGTTCCACTTGCCCAGGAACGTGAAGATGGCCAGCGCCGAGATGGCGGGGATGATCAGCGGCACGATGATCCTTGAATAGATGTACAGGTCCCCCGCGCCGTCGATGGACGCGGCCTCGCACAGGCTGTCCGGGATGTCCTCGATGAACTGCCTGCACAGGAAGATGCCGAATCCGGTGACCATTCCAGGCACGATCAGCGACGCCAGCCGGTCGTACATCCCCAGCCCCTGAATGATCAGGAACGACGGGATCATGGTGGTCTGGGCGGGCACCATCATCATCGCCAGAATGAACCAGAAGATCAGCGCCTTGCCTTTGAACTCATACTTGGCGAACACGAACCCGGCCAAGGTGCTGGTGACCAGCACGATCAGCGTGCCCACCACGGACACGATCACGCTGTTCTTGAACCAGGACCAGATGGGCGCCTTGGTCATGACGGTGACATAATTGGCCCAGGACGGCTTCACGGGCCAGAACGTCTTGCCCTTCAGGATCTCTGCCTGGGGCTTGAACGAGTTGAGCATCATCATCACATAGGGCATCATGAACAGCAGCCCGACGACCAAGAAGACCAGAATGAGCACCACTTCATAGGTGAGCTTTCTTTTATGCATGCCCATATCAGTACCCCCAATCCACACGGTTCAGCGATTGCTGCAGCCATGTCACGACCATGATGATCGCAAACAGCGCGATGGAGATCGCGGACGCGTAGCCCATGTCCTTGACTTTGAAGCCCTCGTTGTAGATGTGGGTGGACAGCACCAGGCCCGCTCGGCCCACACCGCCGTCCTTGGCGATGATGGAGAACTGCGCGAACGCCTGGAACTGGCTGATGAACGTCATCGCCAGCACGAACGCCATCGTGCGGGCCAAGAGCGGCAGCGTCACGCTCAGGAACCGACGGATAGGGCCCGCGCCGTCGATCATGGCGGCCTCCGTGTAGTCCATCGGAATCCCCTGGATGCCCGCGATGAACAGCACGATGTTGTAGCCCACATCCGCCCACAGCGACATGATGATGAGGCTGGGCATCAAGGTGGACGCCTGGCCGATCCAGTTGACGGGCGCGATGCCGATCAGGCCCAGCAGCATGTTCAGCCCGCCCTTCGTCACGAACAGGCTGCGCGACCACACGATGGCCACCGCGGACAGCGGCGCCACGCAGGGCATGAAGAACGCCGTGCGCGACACGCTGCGCCAGGCGTTGGACCGGAGCGTGCATAACAGCTGCGCCACGACCACCGTGAACACGATGTTCACCCCGACCATCACGAACACATAATAAAACGTGTTCCAGAGCGCCTGATGGAACAGTTCGTCCGTGAGCAGGCTCTGGAAATTCTTGAGCCCCACAAACACATTGCCCGTCTCGCGCAGTGGATTGTAATCGAAAAATGCGATCACAAAGCTGCCAATGATCGGAATGATCGTGAACACGACCAGCAGCGCGACCATCGGCGCGAGCACCAAGTAGGGGAATTTCGAGCGCTTGAGCATCGAATCGCCACCTTTCGGGAAAGGGGATTTGGGCTCTGTTTGTGTAGGGCGGGGGCTTACCCCCGCCGCCCCTTCGTGTTCGCGATGGGGTGCGGCGGGGGCAAGCCCCCGCCCTACAGATTTGGGGTCTCCATCAGTACATCTTCATGTTCGCCTGAAGGTCAGACGTGAGCTTCTCCAGGCCGGCCTTCACATCCACATCGCCGTTGACGATGTTGATGAAGGCCTGGCACAGGTATTCCTTGAACTGGTCGGTGTTGAACGGGCCGATAAACTCGGCCTTGGTCAGGATGTCCAGCAGCGGCTCCATGGAGGGCATGGCCTCGACATAGGTCGGGTCGCTGGCGACGGACGCGCGCGGCGGCACCTGGGCGCAGGCCACGTTGTGCTCCTTGAGCACCTCGGGCCGCATCACGTACTCGATGAACGTCCACGCGGCGTCGGCGACCTTGGTGTTCTTCGGCACGCACAGCGACCAGCCGGTCTCGGCGACCCAAGCCTGATCGCCGCCCTCGATGAACGCGGGCTGCTTGATGTAGTCCACATCGGTGCCCAGCTCCAGGCCGAAGCTCTCGACGCAGTCGGACAGCACCCACGGGCCGCGGGTGACCATCAGCGCTTCGTCCACGCACAGGATCTGGTGGCCGGAGACGCCCTGGGCCTCGGTGGTGGAGTCCAGGTTGGTGAGCTTGTCCACGGTGATGTAGTCGGCGAGCTGCTGCATGGCCTCGTTGGCCTCAACGGTGTTGAAATCCACCTTGCCGTCCACCAGGTACTGACCGCCCTTTTGGCGGATCAGGCTCAGGAAGTTGGCGCACAGGTTGTCGCGGCAGGCAAACTCCAGCCCGCGCAGCTCAAAGAGGTCGCCGTCGCTCTTGGAGACCTGCTTGGCGGTGTCGATGACGCCCTGCCAGGTGGTGGGATACTCGAGCCCGAGCTCGCCGAACAGCTTTTTGTTGACGACGATCCCGCCGTACTCCACGTTCAGCTCCAGCGGCGCGCCGTAGAACTTGCCGTCCTTGACCAGCGTGCCCAACACCGGGGCGAACGCGTCCTCCTTCAGCTCCGCGACCAGGCTCTCAGGGGCCTCGGCCAGCGCGCCCGCGTCCACAAAGTCCAGCATCCAGCCGCCCCACACCTCGTAGATGTCGGCGCCGGTCTCGCCCGCGATCAGGCCGGTCTGTATCTTGGCTTCAAAGTCGTTGTAGGGGAAGTTGGTGTACTCGATCTTGATGTCCGGGAACTCGGCATGGAAGGCCTCGATGATCCGCTCATAGGAAGCGTTCCAGGCGGGGTTCTGGTGGGTCCAGAACTTGACGGTGGTGGTCTCGGCCGAGGCGGGGATGGCGATCAGAGCCAGCATCAGAACCAGCGCCATCAACAAGGAAAGGGTCCTCTTCATCAGATATTCCTCCTATTATAGTAAGATGGGCCACTATGTTCAGAGGGCGTCCGCCCTCGGGGGAACTATTTACCGCCAGCCCTCCGGCAGCAGATCCAGATTCGCCTCGATCAGCGCGTCCAGCATGCCGTCCGGGTCGTCACTGTTCGCCGCGATCGGGTCCAGGTACATCGCCTGCCGCGCCAATTGCCTGTCGCATCGCAGCGCCGCGTCCACGGCCAAATTGTATTCCCGACCCAGCGCCTCGCACTTGGCGGCGATGCCCGCGGGCAGCGCGCCCACATGCTGCGGATGCAGCCCGAACTGGTCCACGAATGTGGGCAGCTCCACGATGATGTCCCGGCTCAGGTTGTCGATGTACCCGTCGTTGATCACGTTGACCATCTCCGTGGTGACCGAGCCTGTGATCAGCGACCGGATAAAGTGCGCCGCGGTCTCGCCGGAGCCGTCCATGAACTCCGCCAGTTCAGGGCCGCCGCTGAGCGCCGCCGCCAGCTTTCTTTCGCCCTCGGCCCGCCAACCGTCCACCACGATGAAGTCGTTGTTCTTCCATTCGTAGTCGCGCTCGCGCATCACCTTGTCCTTGAGGAACGCGCTGAAAAACTCTGACACATGCCGGTCGCCCGGCGCGGGGTACAGCCCGAAGATGTCCAGCAAGTCCGCGCTGATCGGCTCTTTTTTGTCGTATCCGCTGGCCTTCAGGGCCTGCCTCAGCTCGGGATAAACGTCCCGTCCGTCGATGCGCAGTCCGGTGAACCAGGTCAGGTGGTTCACGCCTGCCGCCTCATAGGCGAGCCGGTCGGCGTCCACCTTGAACACCTTTTCGGCCAGGTCGCGGGCCGTGTCCGGCGTGCCGTGGCACAGCCCGAATGACTTGATCCCGGAATACTTCTGAATCGCGAGGCACTGCGCGCCTTCTGGGTTGGCATAGTTGATGATGTAGGCGTCGGGGCAAACGCGCTCCATCTCGCGGGCGATCTCCAGGGTGAATGGGATCGTGCGCAGGATGCGGATGATGCCGCCGGGGCCGATGGTGTCGCCCACCGACTGATACGCGCCAAACCGGGTGCAGATCTCGATGTCCTGCTTCCAGGACGCGTAGCCGCCGATGGCGTAGGTCAGGATCACAAAGTCCGCATCGGGCAGCGCGGTCTTGACGTCGGTGTGCACGGTGACCGCCATAGGCTTTTTCGCGTGGGCGATCAGCGCGCGCACGCCCTTTTCCGCGCTGGCGAGCGCACCTGGGTCGATGTCCACCAGCGCGATCTCGCCGCCCCGGATGGAGGCCTCACTGAGGATGTCGCCGGTGAGCCGCATCGTAAACACGCTGCTACCCGCCCCGACGAGCACGAATTTGAAGGTCTCGCGGCCGTAGAACATGGCATAGCCTCCTACTTTAACTTGATCCACGCGCTCAGGCCGTCCGGGGCGTCGGGGTCGGCGTGGGTCTCGAAGGACTTGTGGTACGTCACGAGCTGCAGGATGTTGATGAACGGCAGGCCGCGCGCCGGGTCGGGCAGCGCCGCGCCGAAGGGGATGTTGGTCGCGCCCTCCACCGCCAGCGGCTCATCGCTGTAGGTGACCACCACCGCGCCTCGGGCGACGGCGTCGCGCACCAGGTCCAGCTCCAGCGCGTGCCCGGTCAGCAAAATGACCACCAGCGTCTGCGGCCCCACCAGCACCATCGGGCCGTGGCGCACGTCCAGCATGTGATAGTAGTTGCTGGGCAGCTGGCAGATCTCTTTGAACGTGAGCGCCGCCTCGTCGCACAGGCCCTGAAGCTCCGCGTCGCCCAGCACCACGCCGTGGTTCCAGGGTTTCTTCGCGATATCCGCCAAGACCGGCTCCACGCGTTCCATGAACGCCGGTCCATTCGCGATGGCCAGGTCCAGGCCCGCCGCCAGCGCGCCGTCGCCCGTCAGCTTCGCGACCAGCTGGGCGCAGAAATAGTACAGGTTCGTCACCGTGCGCGTCTGGCAGACCGACGCGTCGAACGCCCAGGGCAGCTCGATGGCCAGGTCCGACATCACGCTCAGCGTGGAACCCACCACGCAGGACACAGTCAGCAGCTTGAACTCGATGCCCAGCGCCCGCAGCGCCTCGACGGCCCGCACGGCCTCGCTGGTCTCGCCGGAGCGGCTCAGCACGATCACGCAAGCGCCCTCGATCAGCGGCCGATACAGCGCGGGGCGGATCAGCAGGTCCCCGGCGGCGATGGCCTCGGCGGGGCGGTTCAGGCGCAATTTCGCCATCAGCGCGCCGCTCTGAGCGATGGTGTAGCTGGACCCGCACCCGAGCAACGCCAGCGGCCGGTCGCCGATCAGCGCCTTGGCCGCGTCAAACTGCGCGTCGATCTGTGTGCGCGTTTGAGCAAGCGCCTCATATTGGGTATGGATCTCGCGTACGATATTGCTCATAATATCGGCTCCTCACACAAGTTTTGTCTGGCTAAACTGGCCATCTTATTCTATCATCCGAGATGATTATAGCACACAGAAGAAACATGCGAAAGTAGTTTGACCGAATTGGTTCATATTGACGGTTTTTGACCGTTTCCAAGGACCGACATTGACGGAATTGTGAGCATATGATATGATAAAAGTGACACACACAACGGGCGAGGGAGGGCTTGCGCCATGGCGTCTGATCCGACCGTGAAATACCGGGAACTGGTCGCCCATCTGCAGCGCGTGGGCTCGGCGAAGGTCCAGGACCTGTCGCGGGAGCTGTTCCTGTCGGAAAGCACCGTGCGCCGGGCGCTGCTGTCGCTGGAGCAGGAGGGCAAGGTGAAGCGGTTCCACGGCGGCGCGAGCCTGCTGGACCCCGCCGCCGGCGCGCCGGTGCTGCAGCGCAAGGTGAGCCGCCTACAAGAAAAGCAGCGGATCGGCCAACAGGCGGCGTCCTTGGTGCGCGAGGGCATGACGCTGCTGCTGATGGGCGGCACCAGCGTGCAGGCGATGTGCCCCTACATCAAGGGAAAGCGACTGACGGTGATCACCAGCAGCCTGACGGTGATGAACGAGCTGGCCTGGGAGGAGCAGATGACCGTGATCCTGCTGGGCGGCGTGCTGAACCCAGCCGAAATGGAGGTGCGCGGCGGGCTGATGCAGCTCACGCTGGAGCGGCTGCGGGCGGACATCATGTTCACCGGCACCACCGGCGTGCACCCCATCCACGGCCTGATGACCGACGACCCCAACGGCGTGGAGACCTACCGCACCTGCATGCGCATCAGCGACGAGGTGGTGGTGCTGGCGGACCACACGAAGCTGCGGGAGTACTGGGGCATGACCGTGCTGTGCGACCTCAGCGAGATCAACTGCCTGATCACCGACAGCGGCGCGGAGATGTCGGAGCGGGAGTATTACCATGACCGTGTGAAAAAGCTGGTGGTGGCAGAGGGAGCTTGAGGAGAGACGTCGCCTGCGGGCGGCGGCGGGAGCAAACCCCCGCCCTACAGCGCGTTTGCGTTTCTCGTAGGGCGGAGCGCTTGCCCCC
>JAVBUD010000096.1:0-23700 GCA_031555755.1 Eubacteriales bacterium
CGCCGCGGGCTGCGGGTGGCCGCCCCCCCCACCCCGGGGGGGCGGGCCGCCCCCCCCCCCCCCCGCCGCGTGAGCGATGTCCCCCATCCCCCCGTCCCCCCCTACCGCTGCACCCGCCCCGACCCGTCGCCCCCGGCCAGATTCTGCACCTCGTCCACGCTGACGCAGTTGTAGTCCCCCTCAATCGAGTGCTTCAGGCAGCTCGCCGCCACCGCGAACTCGATCGCAGCCTGGGCCTCATACCCGTTCAGCAGCGCGTAGATCAGCCCGCCTCCGAAGCTGTCGCCGCCGCCGACGCGGTCCACGATGTGCACGGGATACGTCTTGGAGAAATAATCGCCGGTCTCGTCGTGGAGCATGGCGGCCCAGTTGTTGTCGTTGGCGGAGATCGACTCCCGCAGCGTGATGGCGACCTTCTTGAACCCAAACCGCGCCGTGAGCTGCTTGGCGACATCGATGTACCCCGCCTTGTTCAGCTCGCCCTTGGAGACGTCGGTGGCGGCCGCGTGGATGCCGAACACGTCGGCCGCGTCCTCCTCGTTGGCGATGCACACGTCCACGTATTCCATCAGCCCGGCCATCGTCGTGCCAGCCTGCTCGCGGGTCCACAGGTTCTTGCGGTAGTTGAGGTCGCAGGAGACCTGAACGCCCTTGGCCTTCGCGGCCTGCAGCGCGTCGAGGCAGATGGCGGCAGCGTCCGCGCCCAGGGCGGGCGTGATGCCGGTGAAGTGGAACCAGGACACGCCGTCAAAGATCCTGTCCCAGTCGAAGTCCTGGGCGGTCGCCTCGGCGATGGCGGAGTGTGCGCGGTCATAGATCACCTTGCTGGGGCGCTGGGACGCGCCCTTTTCCAGGAAATAGATGCCGATCCGCGAGCCGCCGCGGGCGATTTTCGTGGTGTCCACGCCGAACTGGCGCAGGCTGTTGATGGCCGCCTGGCCGATCTCGTGCTTGGGCAGCTTCGTCACGAACGCCGAGTCCAACCCGAAGTTCGCCAGGGACACCGCCACGTTCGCCTCACCGCCGCCGAACGTCGCCTGGAGCGAGTCCGCCTGCACGAATCGCAGGTAGCCATGCGGCGCCAGCCGAAGCATCAGTTCGCCAAAGGTGACAACTTTCATATTATCCACGAACCTCCTTCACAATCGCCGCCGCCTCGGCGCACAGTCTTTCGGTCTCAGTAAGGTCGCCCGCGTTCACCATCCAGCTCCCGCCGCAGGCCAGGATCGGCGTTGCGCCCAGGAACTCGGCCAGGTTTTTCGGGCCGACGCCGCCTGTGGGCACAAATTTCAGGCCCGGGAACGCGGCGCTGAGCGCCTTGATGCCCGCGAGGCCGCCGTACACGCTGGCCGGGAAGAATTTCACGCAGCTGAGGCCCATCTCCAGCGCCATCATGATCTCCGTCGGCGTCGCGCAGCCCGGCAGCACCGGCAGGCCCAATTCCTGACACCGCGCCACCACGTCCCGGGAAAAGCCCGGCGACACGATGAACTTCGCGCCCGCGCCGTGCGCCCGGTTCAACTGGTCCACCGTCAGCACCGTGCCCGCGCCCACCAGCACGTCCGGCAGCTCGCCCGCGATGCGCCGAATGCTCTCCTCCGCAGCAGCCGTGCGGAATGTGACCTCCGCCACGGGCACACCGCCCTGTGCCAGCGCCCTCGCCAGCGGCACCGCCACATCCGCGCTGTCCAGCTTGATCACCGGCACGACCCCAATCTGGCCGATCCGCTCCATCACCGACTGCATATCGATCCGCTCCTTTATCGTCTGTCACAATTTGGTCATGAATACATTAAACCATGACCGGGGCCGGATTGCAAGGGTCTTTTCCGGTGCGGCGCAGTGGGCGACGTCGCCTGTCGGCGGGGACGGGCGGGCGTGGAATCGGTATTTACATGATCGTCCAACTGTGATACGATGTGAACGAGAAAAAGTGGGTTTGTCAGCCGCCATTCCACCTCGTCGTCAATTCAGTATAGGAGGGATCGGGTCATGCGCGAAGTCTGGGGACGGGACCTGCAATTGTTGGACGCGGAACTGCTGCGCCGGCAGGGGCGCAATCGGGAGTACATGATGAGCCTTCAAAATAAGAACCTGCTGATGAACTTTAGTTTGGAGGCCGGGCGCGGCAACATTTTCCAGGACAGGGTGGAGACCCACGGCGGCTGGGAATCGCCCACCTGCCAGCTGCGCGGCCACTTCTTGGGCCACTGGCTGTCCGCCGCCGCGCTGGCCTATCACGCCACCGGCGATTTGGAGATCAAGGCCAAGGCCGACGCCATGGTGTCCGAACTGGCGCTGTGCCAAATCGACAACGGCGGCGAGTGGGCCGCGCCGATCCCAGAAAAATACCTGGACTGGATCGCCCGCGGCAAGCCCGTATGGGCACCGCAGTACACGATCCACAAGGTGTTCATGGGCCTGTTGGACATGGCCCAGTACGCGGACAACAAACAGGCGCTGGACATCGCCGTCCGGTTCGCCAAGTGGTTTGACCGCTGGAGCGAAGGCTTTACCCGCGAGCAGTTCGACGACATCCTGGACGTGGAGACCGGCGGCATGCTGGAGATCTGGGTGCAGCTGTACGAGCAGACCAAGGACGACATGGCGCTGCGGCTGATGGACCGGTACTATCGCGGGCGGCTGTTCGACCGGCTGCTTTCGGGCGGCGACCCGCTGACCAACATGCACGCCAACACCACCATCCCCGAGGTGATCGGCTGCGCCCGGGCCTATGACGCCACGGGCGATGAGAAATGGCGGAAAATCGCCGAGGCATACTGGCAGTGCGGCGTGACCGAGCGCGGCTGGTACGCCACCGGCGGTCAGACCTGCGGCGAGATCTGGAGCCCGAAGATGGAGTTGAAGTCCCGCCTGGGCGAAAAGGCCCAGGAGCACTGCACCGTGTACAACATGATGCGCCTGAGCGAGTTCCTGTTCCGCTGGACCAAGGACGCCCAGTACCAGGACTACATCGAGCGCAACCTGAAAAACGGCATCATGGCCCAGGCCTACTGGCAGGGCAGGTTCACCCACGGCGCCCACAGCCACCATCCGGACCGGGGCCTGCTGACCTATTTCCTACCGCTGAACCCCGGCGCGGTGAAGGGCTGGGCCAGTGAGACCCAAGACTTTTTCTGCTGCCACGGCACGCTGGTGCAGGCCAACGCCCAGCTGGCGCGGTACGCGCTGTACGAGGACGGCGCGGACATCTTCCTGTGCCAGTTCATCGACAGCGTGGCAAAACTGTCCAATGGCATGACATTGACCCAAAAGCGCGATAACCTGGCGGGTAGCTTCCACCTGACCTCCTTTTCCGCAGGTCGGCAGTCCATCTCGGACACCACCTGGCAGAACCCCCGCCAGCCCGACTGCCACGTGCAGTATGTGAAGCTGGACATGGCCGCGCCCAAGCGGTGCAGGTTGCACCTGCGCATGCCCTGGTGGCTGTCCGGCGAGGCGAAGGTGGAGCTGAACGGCGAGCCGCTGGCACTCGACGGAAAACCCGGCGCATTCGCCGCCATCGACCGCGAATGGATGCCCGGCGACGTGCTGCGCGTGGCGCTGCCCATGGCGGTCACCGCCGAGCCGCTGCCGGACGACCCGCACACGGTGGCGTTCCTGTACGGCCCCACAGTGCTGGCGGGCCTGTGCAATGAGGAGCGCGAGCTGGCCGTGGACCTGGCCGACATCGGCGCGACCTTGGCCCACGACAACGAGCGCGAATGGGGCAACTGGATGAACGGCTTCAAAGCCGTCGGCCAAAAGACCGGCCTGCGCTTCATCCCCCTGAACGAGGTCGGCTACGAGCCCTACTGCGTGTACTTCCCGGTGGTCGCCAAATAAACCGACCCCCACTACACCATCATCCACCCCACCCCGTCATCCTGAGCGCAGCGAAGGACCTTCCTCATACTTTCAGCATGTAGTTTGAGGAAGGTCCTTCACTTCGTTCAGGATGACGGGGTTGTGCCGCTCATCCTTCTCCCCTCACAGCGCCGCGTCGCTGTCAAACAGCCTTCTCTGATAACCCAGGCACTGGAACCCGTTCTCATTCACGATGGGGATCATGTCCTCGCCGATGCCCAGCTCATTTCTGACCCAGTAGCAGATGGAGGTGGAGATCCCGTAATCCCGCGCCTCGGTCAGCAGCTCGCCGATGGTCGAGAGGCTCCAGCCCCGGTTCGGCGCGGTGCGACCGCGCTGCTTTCTGTGGTCCTTGTTCTCGGGCGCGAGGTAGAACTCGTACAGCTTTTTCTCCAGGTCACGGTCCACATAGCCCAGCATCTGGCCCAACCAGGCCAGGTTTTCCATGCACACGGTGAGGAACTCGGGCTTGATGTTGACGATGTGGTTGTCCCTGAGCATCTGGAAGAACTCGGCGGTGCCCTGCTTCGTCAAGAACGACGGGAAGATGGGCTGGACCAGCGCCGCGTTCGACAACACGCCGTTTTCCTGGCACAGCCGGACCGCCGCCATGCGCTCCTCGGTGGGCGCGGAATACGGCTCAATGATGGCCCTGAGCGCGTCGGGCATGATGGACAGGGAAGTGTTGAACTGCATCTTGCCCCTGAGCTTTTTGAACAGGTCCAGGATCGACTCGCCCTCGTGGGTTGCCATCAGGTGCTTCGCGCCGGCCTTGGACGCGATGAACAGCCGCGCCTTGCTGTCTGGATACTTTTCGAAGTGCGCGACGAACGTGCGCAAGATGTTGTGGGCGATGCCCGTCTGCAGCGTCGCCTCCTGGAATGCCTCGGTCTTGGCGGAGTAGTAATAGTAGTGCTCCTGGTCCTTGTGCGACTCCATGAACCGGATCAGCAGCTCATGATAATTGTCGTACGCCACCAGCGGATGCTCGTGCACGCCGTCGGTCACCAGGCAGTACAGGCAGCCCACAAAGCAGCCGTCCACCGGCGACACTTCATAGGTCAGCGTGGGGCAGCGCTGGGTGTAGTTGTGGATCTCCAGATCCCGCGACAGGTCGATCTGCTTGATCTCCACCGAAGGGGAGGGGATCACGGTGCGGGCCGCCATGCGGTCGATGAACGACTGCGAGCCGCGAATGAGGCCCTCGACGGTGTCGTCGTCCGGCTCCACGGTGACGCCCAGCTGCTTCAGGTAGGCGCGGTCTACGAGTTGGGGCTGGAATCCTTCCATGGTGTAGACATCAGGTTTACGCTCATAGATCGGTGTGAGTTTCAATTCGACCCTCTCCGTTCTTTCGTTGTTTTACCTATTGTACTGGTCAGGTGCGGGAATCACTACAAGGTAATATGCATTCATTATACCATTTTTTGAGACGCCCGCGACATCATTTCGCGCCAGATTGCGCCTGTTTTGCGCCACAGACATTGCATTTTCGGCCATTTGCTCTATAATGGGGAGTGGCGAGAGGAGGTCTTGACATGTTCCACGAACAGTTTCGGCGCGTCGCCCTGCGCCATCCGGAGCGGCCAGCACTGGTCTGCGAAGGCCGGGCGCTGAGCTACAGAGCGCTGGATGAGCGCTCGGACGCGGAGGCGCGGGCACTGGCCGCCCAAGGCGTCGGCCCCGGCGACATCGTGCCCATCGACCAGCCCGTGGACGAGGCATGGTTCGTGCGCTGCCTCGCCATCCTGAAGTGCGGCGCGGCCTATGCGCCCATGTCGGACGCGCTGCCGCCCGCGCGGCGCGAATTTCTCTTGGCGGACATATCGGCGAAGGCAGCGCCCGGCGCGATGCTCGTCTACTACACCTCCGGCAGCACCGGCGAACCCAAGGGCGCTGTGCTGTCCCACGAGGGCGTGCTGGCGCTGTGCGCGATGTGCGAGGATCTGTTCGCGCTGCCCGACGCGCCCCGCTCCGCCGTGCAGGCCAATGTCGGCTTTGACTCGTTCCTGCTGTCCACGATGCCGATTCTGTATCGCGGCGGCACGCTGTATCTGATGGACGAGGCCGAGCGGACGTCCATCGTGGGCATCCACAAATTCCTGATGAAGCACAGGATACACATCACCTTTTTCACCACGCAGCTGGCCGTCGAATACATGCGCCTGTTCGACAACCCGCGCCTCTGCATCCTGCTCACCGGCGGCGAGGCCCTGCGCAGCTACACCCCGCGCGACTATCAGGTCTACAACCTGTACGGCCCCACCGAGTGCACCGTGTTCGTCACCACCCACCTCCTGCGGCCAGGCGACGAGGGCGACATCCCCATCGGCCCGCCCGTGGGCGAAAATCGCGTGTTCCTGATCGACGGCGAGCTGTGCGTGGCCGGCCCGCAGCTGGCGCTGGGCTACCTGAACCGCCCGGAGGAGACGGCGCAGCGGTTCGCGGCGAACCCGCACTACGATCCTGAGACGGACCCGCCGTGCTATGCCCGGATGTACAGGACCGGCGACCTGGCCGAGTGGGACGGCGCGGGCGAACTGCGCTACCGGGGCCGCAGAGACGCCCAGCTGAAGATCAGCGGCTACCGCATCGAGCCGGGCGAGATCGAAGCCGCACTGGCGAAATACGAGGGCATCGCGGCGGCCTGCGTCGTGGCAAAGCCCCAGCCCGGCGGCGATCATGCCCTCACCGCGTTCTGCGTCCCAACAGGCGGCGGCGTCACGCCGGACGCGCTGCGGGCGTTCCTGAGCGAGCGCCTGCCCGCGTACATGATCCCGAAGACGTTCACCATGCTCGACCACCTGCCCGTGGACCCGCGCACCGGGAAGGTGGATAAGAAGCAGCTATGACGCCACTTCCACCTGTCATCCCTCAAATCCCATTATACCCCCGCGCATACGCATCCGATATCTCCGGCCACCGGAAGCCCAGCCGCTCCAGCGTCTCCAGCGTCGCGTCCATCCTCAGGTCGCCCTCGATCACGTCCGACGTGCTCCTCAGCTCCAGCCCGATCTGGGCGATGCGCCCGTAATACTCCGTCGCCGCCACGCGCAGCACTTCGTCCTGCGACGCCATCATCTGTCGCAGCGCCCGCAGCAGCTCGCCCTTCGGCAGCGCCCTGCAGGGCACGCCCGCCAGCTCAAACAGCCGCTGGAACGGGATCGTGTGCGCATTCTGCAGCTGGAACACATGGTTCACCAGCGCCAGCGGGGCCGACAGCAGCCGCATGGCGCGGGCGGTCTCGTCCACATACACATAGCCCACCTGCCCGTCCGGCTCCTGGCGAAGCCCCGTGCGCAGCATCGCCCGGGTCAGATGCAGCAGCGAGTTGATGGCTGTGGTCCTGGCCGGGACCCCCGTGGACAGGGCGGGCGTCAGGTTGCCCACCCGGAAAATTTGATACGGCACGCCGGCCTCGAACACGCGCTGCTCCGCCAGCTGCTTGGAGCGCTGATAGGCGTTGTCAAACGGCGGGCCCATGTCGGTGTCCGTCTCGTGGATCAGCGGTGCGTTCACCGAGCCGGTGGTGGACACGTGTGCAAACAGCGCGCCGGGATGCCGCGCCGCGAAGGCGAGCATGTGCTCCGTGGCAGTGACATTCGCCGCGTGGAAGGCCGCGTCCGGCGCATAATGGCGCACGTCGGCGGCGGCGTGGAACACGGCGTCGATGGGGCCGTCGATGTCGGGCTGTGCCATGGCCAAGTCCGCCTCGACCGCGACCAGCCGATCGGAGCCCGCCATGGCCGCGCCCGCCTCGCCGAAATAATAGCTCAGCGCGTCCGCGAGCCGCGCCGCGCCGCCGCGCACGGGCAGGATGATCTCGGCCTCGGTCTCCAGGAAAAACTCCCGCACCAGGTGGCTGCCCAAAAAGCCCATGCCGCCGGTGATCACGATGCGCGAAAACCGGCGCACGGCGGACAGGTCCAGCGCGCGCTCCGCCGCCATATAGGCCTCGTAATCCCCGCCCTCGGTCGTCCTGCGCTCAATCTGCGCGGTGTCGCCCGCCCCGCCCTCGATCAAAAGCGCCAGCTCGGCCAGCGTCGGGTCCTCGATCAGCTGCTTGATGCTCACATCCCTGTCCCGCGCCGCCATCAGGCCCACCACCTGGAACAGCTGCAGCGAGTGGCCGCCCAGCGCCAAAAAATGGGCGCGGCGCGAGATGGGCGTGTTTTCGTCGAGGGACAGCACCCTGCGCCAGCAGTCCGCCACGAGCCGCTCGGCGTCGGTCTCCGGCGCTTCGAACGCGTCGTCCGGCTGCGCATCCGGCGCGGGCAGCGCGCTGTAATCGGTCTTGCCGTGCCGGTTCAGCGGGATCTTGTCCAGCCGCGTGATCGTGTTCGGCAGCATGTATTTCGGCAACCGCTCCATAAGCTTTTCTTTCAGTCCGCCCACTTCGCCGTCCGCCATCACCACATAGGCGTCCAGTGCCCCGCCCGACAGTCGCAGCTTCGCCTCCGCCACGCCGTCCAGGTCGCACAGCGCGCGCTCGATCTCGCCCAGCTCCACGCGATAGCCGCGCAGCTTGACCTGGCCGTCGTCCCGGGCGATGAAGCTCAGCGTGCCGTCCTCGCCCCACGCCGCGCGGTCGCCGGTCCGGTACAGCCTGCCGAATTGCGGGTGATCGATGAACGCCGCAGCCGTCTCATCGGGCCGGTTCAGATAACCCGTCGCCAGCTGCACGCCGCCCAGATACAGCTCGCCGGGGCAGCCGATCGGGCAGGGCGTGCCCCGCGCATCCAGCACATAGCAGCGCATGTTCGCCACCGGCACGCCGATGTTGCGCGTGTCGGCCTCGCCCGGTTTCAGGCGATAAAACGAGGCGTTGATGCAGGCCTCCGTCGGCCCGTACACATTGTAGACGCGCAGTCCGGGCCGGTCTGCGTTCAGTCCGCGAATCGCCTCGCCGCCCAGGAACGCCAGCCGCAGCGCACCGAGCGCCGCGCGGTTCAGCACGTCCACGCCCACCGCCGCCGGGAAAACGGCCACGGTGGCGCCGCCGATGTCCAGATAGGCAGCCAACTGATCCGGGTCCATCCGAATCGCGTCCGGCGCCAGCAGCAGCGCCGCGCCGCCCGACAGCGCCAGGAACAGCGTCCACACCGACGGGTCGAAGCTGAACGCCACATAGTGCATCACCCGGTCGCCCACGGAAATCCCGAACTCATCCAGCCCCCAAGCGATCTGGTTGCACAGCGCAGCCTTGGTCAGCACCGCGCCCTTGGGCTTGCCGGTGGTGCCGGAAGTGTACAGAATGTAGGCCGCGTCACTCGGCAGGTGGGCGCGGCGACCGGTCTCGGTCAGCGTCAGCCCGTCGCCGATCACCAGGCTCGCGCCGCTGTCCTCGAGGATCTCACGCCGACGCGCCTCCGGCCAATCCGGGTCCAGGGGCAGGAACGCCGCGCCCGACAGACAAATGCCCACATGCGCCACCACCGCGCCCTCCGTGCGGGCCATGTTGATGGCCACCGCGTCGCCAGGGCCGATGCCGCGCAGACGCAATTCGTCCGCCAAGGCCTGCGCCGCGCGGTGCAGCGCCGCATAGTCCATACCGCCGATGGCCGTGTTGTGCGGATGGGCGCGCATGGCCGCCCGCAGATCATCCGCCGGGTCGGCGTGCGCGACGCCCAGCGCCCGCCCGATGGCGAACCTTTGGGTCACCCGCTCGTATTCGCCGTCCATCAGCGCGGAAACCCGCCCCTCGACGGCCTGCGCCAGCGCCGCCGAAAGCCGCGTGGCGATCTGCGCCGCCCGCGCGTCCGCGACCAGAGCCGGGTCGAATAAGAGCTCGCAGCCGCCTGAAAACTTGGCAACCAGCGCATAGTCCTGCTCGCCCATCCCCTGGCCGCCCTCGCCGTCCTCGTGCACGAACAGCTGCCTGGGCAGCTCACCCACCATCCGCTGCGGCACGAACACATGCGCCGCGCAGTCCAGCAAGCCGGACTGCACCCGCCGCGCCAGCGCGGAAAACGCGCCTTCTCCCCCGCCGAACCGCAGCGGCATCGTGGCCGCGCACATGCCCATCAGCCCGTCGTCATCCCGGCAGGACGCCACGAACGGGATCAGCACATCACCCCGCGCGCCGCCCAGCGCCCGCAGCGCGGTGCCCCATGCGGCCATCATGAACGCCGCGGGCGTCACCCGCGCGGCCCGCGCCGCGTCCAGGCAGCGCAGGTACAGCGCACCGTCGCACACGCCGATCCGCCGCATGCCGCCGCGCGCAGTCGCCCGCTCGGTGGAGACCAGCGGCACCGTCTCCGCGCCGTCGATGTACCGGTCCCACCACGACTCATCGGCGGCCCGCCTGTCCGCCTGCGCCGCTAGCCGGTTCGCAAACGCCGCGAAGGACGGCGCACGGTCCGGGAAAACCCCCGTCAACAGCTCGTGCATCAGCATGTCCGCCCCGAACCCGTCCAGCGCCGCGTGATGATACCGCAGATGCAGCGTCCCGCCGCTCAGCCAGACCTCCGCCAGCGGGTCCCTCATCGGGTCGATGCCGCCCGCGGGTTGAAACGAGCCCCGGCGGACGACCGCGTTCGGCCCGTCCAGCACCCGCCCGATCACAGCGCCGCCCTCGGCGCACTCAAACCGCGTGCGCAGGATGTCATGCAGCGCGCACGCCCTGCGGAGCCGCCCCGCCAGCACGGCTTCCGTCAATCCCGCCGCGTCCCGCGCCACCATCACCGTGTAGCTGCCAGCAGCCTGGGCCAGAAACAGCATCGAGCGCTGCACATCCAGCGGCGTGAACACATCCGTCGCCACATCCTGCTCCTCCGCCCGCAGGGCCACCATCAGCCCCGCCAGCGCCCGCAGCGTCGCCGACGCCACAATCGCGCCCGCCGTCACAGCGTAGCCCGCCTTTTCCAGCCGGTACTGAGCCCGCATCGCGCTGATGGAGTTGCCGCCCGACAGGATAAAATTGTGGCCCATGCCGATCCCGTCCGCCTTCAGCACCTGGGACACGGCGTCCAGCAGCGCCCGCTCCGCGCCGGTCTCCGGGGCGAGCAATTCCTGACCCGCCGCCGCATCCGGCATAGGCAGATGCGCCACATCCACCTTGCCGCTGGCCGTCAGCGGGATCCGATCGACCGCCGCGATGGCCGGGCGCATGTACGCGGGCAGGTGAGCGCTCAAAGACCGCCTCAGCGCGTCCAGGTCCAGCCCGCCCCGGTCCACCACATACGCGCACAGCCGCTTATCCCCCGCCGCCGTCTCGCGCACCACCGCCACCGCAGCGCCCACCCGCGCGTCCCGCCGCAGCGCCATTTCCACCTCACCCAGCTCCACCCGGAACCCGTTCAGCTTCACCTGCCCGTCCGCGCGGCCCTCGAAGTAGAGCGCCCGCTCACCGCGTTGGTCGCTCCAGCGCATCAGGTCGCCGGTGCGGTACAGCGCCCCGAAGCGGCCGTTCACGAACCGCTCGCCGGTCAGTGCCGGGTCGCCGAAATAGCCCCGCGCCAGCTGTACGCCGGAAAAATAGGCCTCGCCCACCACGCCGTCCGGGCACAGATTGCCCAACGCGTCCAGCACCAGCGCCCGCATGTTGGGGACCGGCTCGCCCACCGGCACCGGGTCGTCCCCCTCGCAGATCCAAGCCGCGCTGCAGCACACCGTGCACTCCGTGGGCCCGTACTCGTTCGACACCCGATAGGGCGACACGACCGCGCGCCGCACCGCCTCGCCGCCGACCACCACATGGCGCAGCGACTCGATGGGGTTTTCCGCGCCGAACGCCTCCAAAAACCCTTCCGCCAAGGTCACCGGCAGGTCAATGTGGGTGATCCCGTGCGCCCGGCAGTACGCGCCCAGCCCGCTGATCGAGTAGCGCACATCGTCTCCCGGCACGTGCAGCGCCCCGCCGGAGATCAGCGGCAGCAGGATGTCCCACAGCGAGCCGTCAAACCCAAACCCCAGCACCATCGCGCAGGCGTCGCCCGCCCGCCAGCCGTATCGGTCCACCGCCCACAGGCAGAAGTTCATCAGACTGCGGTGGGTCACCACCACGCCCTTCGGCACGCCGGTGGTGCCCGAGGTCATGATCATGTAGGCCGCGTCGCTGGGATCCGGCATGGGCAACTCGACATCCGCCGCCTCGGCCATCAGCGCCGTGAAAACCGCCTCGTCGATCACCAGATGCGGCCTCACCTCACCCAGGATCAGCGCGATCCGCGCCTCGGGCCAATGCGGGTCCAACGGCAGGAAAAGTCCGCCCGCCCGCAGCACCGCCAGCTCGCACGCCGCGTACCGCCCGCCCCGATTCAGCGCGACGCCCACGCAGACCTCCGGCCCCACGCCCCGCGCCCGAAGCGCACGCGCCAACTGATCAACGAGCGCCGCCAGCGCCGCATAACTCTGCGTGCCCTCGTCCGAAACCAGCGCCGCGCGGTCCGCGTGGGCCACAGCGCTGCGCAGGAACAGGTCCACCACCGTCTCACGTTCAATCCGCGCCAGGGCCCGCGCATCCTCGTTCGGCGCGGTCATGTCCGCGATTTGGGCCGCCGTCAGCAGCGGCACATCCCGCAGCGCGATCTCGGGATCGGCCAACACCGCCTGCAGCGCGCACAGAAAATGCCCCTGCACCGCCGCCACGTCTGCCTCCCGATATGCGCGGTCGTTGTACGCAAACTCCGCCGCGATCTCGTCCCCCAGCGTGAACGCCGCGTCGAAGTCCGACACCAACTCGGCGGACGTGGACATGAGCGTAAACCCCTCGCCGTCATAGGGCGGATCGATGGCCAGGATGTGCGGCACGCGGCCCGCCACCAGGTCGCCCAGCCTGCACACGCCGCGCCTTTCCGCCTCCGCGGCATCCTTGGCGAACGCGGCCAGCCAATCGGAAAACCGCCGCTCCCCCGAAAGCCGCGCCGGGATGGGCAGCGTGTTCACGCACATGCCCGCCATGCCCATGATCCCCGGCACCGGCGCAGACCTGCCGCTCACCACGGTGCAGGTGACCGCCGCGCCGCCCTGATATCGGGCCATCAGCATGCACCAGACCGCCTGGATCAGCCGCCCCGCCGTGACCTTCATCTCTGCCGCTCGCCGCCTGAGCAGCGCCGAGTCCGGCAGAAAAAACCTGAGCGACCGCCGCCCGCCGCCCGCCCCACGCCGCGCGTTCGGCAGCGGCATGGGCGGGTCCATATCCGCCAGCTGCCCGCGCCACCACGCCAGGTCCTGCGCCTCGTCCCGGCCAGAGAGCCACTTCACATAGTACCGAAACGGCGACGCCGCGCCGCTGGGCGGGTCCGCCGCCAGCAGCTCGCGCATCAGCAGCGTGACGCTCCAGCCGTCCAGAATAATATGGGAAAACACCACCGCCAGCTCGTTCCCACACAGCGCCAGCCTGAGCAGCGGGTTGCTCAGCGGGCGAATGGCCGGGCGCGCCTCGTCAAAACGCTCCGCGTCCAGCGCGATCTCGGCCCGGTCCTCGATCCGGAACCAAAACCCGCCGTCGTCGCCCCGCTCGATGACCGACCGCAGCATCTCGTGCCGCTGGGTCAACAGAGACAGCCGGGTGCGCAGCGCCTCGATGTCCGGCTCCCGATCCAACCAATAGCGCAGCACGGACACATAGCGCCCGGGCGCGTCCAGCGCCTCGAACAGCATCGCCTCCTGCATGGGCGTCAGCCTACAGCGTCTCATCGTCGTCCTCCCAGTCCACATCGTCCGCAGGCGTCATGGCGGCGGCCATCTCGAGAAGCGTCGGCCCCTGCAGCACGTCCGCCGCGCTCAGCAACCAGTTGCGCCCGTACAGCGCCGCCTCCAGCCGAATCGCGTGCAGCGACGTGCCCCCCGCCGCGAAAAAATCCGCGTCCCCGGAGCCAGGCTTCGCCCCCAGCACATCAACCCAAGCCGCGCACAGATCAGCGAACTGGGGCAGCGATTCATCCAAAACAGGCGCGACGGGGCTCGGAACGCCACAGAGGGCGTTCCCTACACCCCGATCAAGGTCGTAGGGAACGGCCTCCGTGCCGTTCCGCGCCTCACCCACCAAGATGCCCCTCAACCCCTCCGCCCACCGCGCCACGTCCGCCGCGCCGAACTTCCCCGCGTCATATGTAAGCACCAGCGCCGCCCCGCCGCCCTCCTCTTCCCGCAGGTCGAGCACCAGCTCAAACAGCGCCGCCGGATACCGGCTCCGCTCGATCCTCGGCCTCAAGCTCTCCACATCCGGCAGCGCCGTGGGCAGCGGCTGGTCATTGATCATCACGCTGTAAAACGGGTTCGACGCCCCCGCCCGCCGCCAACCGGTCAGCGCCTGCAGCGCCACCAGGTCCATGTCCTGATGCCGCCGCAGCGCGATCAGCCCGTCCCGCGCCAGCGCCAGCGCCCCGTCCAGGGAAAGCCCCGCCACGTCCATCCTCAGCGGCAGCGTGCGCACGCACATCGCGATGGAGCGCGCCGTGTCCGGATGCTCCCGCCCCGAGAGCGGCACCCCGATCACCACGCTGCCCGACCCCAGGATCCGCGACAGCAGCAGCGCATACCCCGCCAGCACGGCCCCGAACAGCGTCGCCCCCCGCGCCGCCGCATAGGCCGAAAGCGCCTGCGCCTCGGCCCGGTCCAGCATGACGACCACCTCGCCGGATGTCCCCGCCTGCGCCTCGCGGGCGATGGGCCGAAGGGCGTCCGCCAAGCGCTCGCCCGGTGACCCTTGCGCAAACATCCCTCGCCAAAAACCGTCCCCGTCCTCGCTCGGCTTCACCCACATGGCGATGTCCTGGGCCTGCGCCGCCCGCGCGGGCTCACCGCCCGCGTAGAGCGTCCAAAAATCCTCCACCATCGCCCGCATCCCCGCCGCGTCGGCGACGATGTGGTGCGTGGTCAGCGACAGCTTCCCCGGCCCGAACGACACGTCCAGCAGCGGCGCCTCGCGCAAATCGAACGCGCGCCTGGGCACGTCACAAAACCTGGGTCCCGCGCCGTCCACGACGACCTGCACAGCCTCCCCGTCCCGCTCCTCGAACCGTGACCGCAGAATCCCGTTGCGCCGCACCAGTTCCTCCACCGCCGCCTGCGCCCGCGCCGCGTCCAGCGCGCCGTCGAACGCGCTGGTGATGCTGATCGTATATTTTCCCTGGTCCTGGCCCGTGCGCCACAGCAGCCACATCTGGCGCATAGGCGGCGTCAGCGGATAGGCGTCCCGCGCCGGCGCGGCAGGGATCTGCTCCGCATCCCCCGACAGCATGGCCAGCGCGGCGGGCGTGGGGCGCTGCGCCAGCTGCGTGTACGCCAGGCGCAGCCCCAGCGACCCCGCCATCTCCATCTGCAGCCGCATCAGCTTCAGCGAGTTGCCGCCCAACGCGACAAAACTGTCCCCCGCGCCCACCGAATGGGGCGGCAGCTCCAGCACCCGCTCAAACAGCGCCGCGATGGCGGCCTCCCGTCCTTCCAGATGCACGGACCCCTCGGCGGCATCCCGCTCATAACGCAGCGCCTTCCTGTCCACCTTACCGTTGGGATTGCGCGGCAGCGCATCCAGATGCACGAACGCGCCGGGCACCATGTGCTCCGGCAGCACATCCGCCAGCGCGGCCCGCAACGCCTCCTGATCCGCCTCGCCCGCGTACCAGCCGATGAGCATGGCGTCCCCGCCCCGCTGCTCGGCCGTGACGCAGCACTCCACGACGCCCTGGCAGCCCGCCAGCGCGCTCTCCACCTGCATGGGGTCCACCTTCATGTCGCGGATCTTCACGACCCAGTCGGCGCGGCCCCTGTGCACCAGCTCGCCCCGGTCGTTCCAGGCGGCCAGGTCGCCGGACACGTACATCGGTTCTCCGTCCGGCCCGACCAGAAGCTGTTTTTCGGTCTCGTCCCGGCGCGAAAGATAGCCCCTGAAAAGCGACGGCCCGCTGACCGCCATACGACCCTCTTCCCCCAACAAATGCACCACGGTACGGTGCCACGGCATGCCGATGGGAATCTCCCCGGACCGCGCCTCGCGGATCGGCAGCAGCGTCACACTGCCGCAGTTTTCGGCCATACCCAGGCTGTACAGGATCTCATATCGGCCCTCTGGGTCCGCGCAGGCCTTCAGCCGCCCGCCCGCCACCCGCAGGTATCTCAGCGCCGCGCCGCGATAGGCTGTCGTGAACATCTCCGCAATGTTCGGCGGCAGGAACAGATAGCGGATGTCGTGCTCGTCGATGTACCGGCACAGCAGCTGCAGGTCGTGGCGCGTGTCGTCCCGCAGAATGTGCAGCGTCAACCCGTTCGCCAGCGGGAAAAACACCTCGGAGATGAATGCGATGAAGCTCAGCGGCGCGAAGCTGGCCGTGGCGGTCCAGCCCTCGGGCCGCATGTATGCAGTCTGCCAGGCCGCCAGCTCGTCGATGGCGCGGTGCTCCAGGACCGCGCCCTTGGGCCTGCCCGTGGAGCCGGATGTGAACACCGCGCAACAGATCTCGCGCTCGGATGGCATGGCGTACTCGAACCGCGCCGACGGGTCCAGCCCCACAAAATCCGCGTCCCGGAGCACCACATCGGCGCGGGTGTCCTCGATCACGCCCTGCAGATAGGCTTCCGGCGCGCCCGGCTCCATCAGCACAAAAGCGCCGCCCGCCATGTGCGCCGCCAAAATGCCGACGACCGCGTTCGGGCCGCGCGAGCAGGCGATGACCACCCACGGCGAATGTGCGGCCGACGCGGGCTCATAGATGTCGTAGCGGTCCGGCTCGGTGCCGATCAGCCCCACGCCCCGCGCACGAAGCCGCCCCGCCAGCGCGCAGGCAAGGCCGTGCAGCGTGAGGTAGCTGAGCGCGTCCCCGCCGCACACCAGCGCCGCCCTGTCCGAGTCCCTGTACCGTGAAAACCGCTCCAGATAAGATGTCATCGTCACTTCACCTGTTCCTCTGTGAATCCCTGGCCATCCCTCCCCACGCCGTCATCCTGAGCGCCAGCGAAGGACCTTTTTCAAACCAAACCCCGCTCATCATGAGGAAGGTCCTTCGCTGGCGCTCAGGATGACGAACGCGGAGGACGCCACCAACGACCCGCGAAGAGTACGCCACCCCGATCTTGTGCGACCCACCCGTACGGGTGTATAATATCCCCATCAACCGACGCGGAGGGCACCCGTTTGATCACCGTGTACGCCTATCGCTGCGCCGCCGTCAGCGACGCCGAATATGAAGCTCTGCTCCCGCGCGTCTCCCCCGAGCGCCGGGCCCAGGCCGCGCGGTTTTACCATCGCGCGGACAGCGTGCGCGCAGTGTGCGGCGAGCTGCTGGTGCGCAATCTGTTCGAGGCCCGCCATCCCGGCCAGGCCATCGAACTCGAAAAAGGGCCTCATGGCAAACCCTTCATGCCCGCGCACCCGCACTTCCACTTCAACGTCTCCCACTCTGGCGACTGGGTCGTGTGCGGCGTCGCGGACCGCGAACTGGGCGTGGATGTGGAGCGGGTCGCGACGGCGGAGATGGGCGTGGCGGACCGGTTCTTTGCGCCCGAAGAAATCGAAGTCCTGCACGGCGTGCAGGACGTGGATCGCGCGTTTACTCGTCTCTGGACCGCCAAGGAGAGCTATATCAAGTGCGTCGGCGCGGGGCTGTCGATGCCGCTGAACCGGTTTGTGGCGCTGGGGGACCATGTGGTCGCCCAGGGCAGTCAGACTGCGTTTCGGCTGCACCACCTGGCGCTGGACGAGCGCCACATGCTGTGCGCGTGCGCGGAGGGGGAGGAGGGGGCGGCAGTGGTGATCGTGGAGCGACTGTCGTAGCGCAGCGGGAGGCGGGGCGCACTCCCATTCGCCCTACCCCTCCACAATCCCGCCCTCGCGCATGGTCAGCACGCGGTCGGCGATGTCGTAATACCGGTCGTCGTGGGAAATCACAAGCAGCGTCCTGCCCTCGGCCTTCAGTTGCGGCAGGATCTGGCGATAGTACGCCTCCCGGAACTGGGGATCGAAGTCCGCGGCCACCTCGTCCAGCAGCAGGATCTGGCGGTCCTCCAGGATCGCCGCCAGCAGCGCCATGCGCTTTTTTTGGCCGCTCGACAGGTCCACCGTGGGCAGCTGATCCAGGTCCTTGACCTTGCCCTGCAGCCCCAAAATGCCTACCCACTTGGCGAGCCGCTCCCTATCCACATCGCCCAGCCCGTAAAACCGGTCGAACAGGTGGAAGTCCGTCATCACGATGGAGAACAGGGCGCGATAATTCGCGTCGCCCAGCTGCTGGATCGGCGCATCGTTCACGTCCACCGTGCCCGAAGACGGCGCGGTGAGCCCGGCCAGCAATCGCATGAACGTGGACTTGCCGCTGCCGTTGCCGCCGCGCATCACGACCAGCTCGTTTTTGTCCAGGTGGAACGCCGCCACCTTCAGCGCGAACGCCTGCTCGTCGCCGCGCCGCTTGGGATAGGTGTACTCGATGCCGGCCATGGTCAGACGGCGGAAATCCGGCGGCGCAGGATAGTCCTCGTCAACCTTCACCTCCGGGTCCAGGTCCACCTGGTCCAGCGTGGTCTCCAGCCGGGACAGCCGGTCCACGATCCCCGCGGCGGCGCTGGAGACCGGGCCCATCTGCACCAATGTGTAGGCGGGCCAGATCACGATCAGTGTCACCGAGATGATTTTGACCAAGTCGGCGGTCTCGATGGTGAAGAAGGTGGGCAGCAGGAACGCGGTCAGGCCCAGCGGCAGAAACAGCGTCGCCTGCTCCAGCACGATGGAGCGCATCTGGTGCAGCTCCGTGCCCAGCAGCCGCGCGTTTTTCCTGCGGCTGGCGGGCTGAATTTTCTGGGCGAACAGCGACTCGGACCGGCGGCGGTTCATCTTCAGCTCGTTGAACCCCTCCACCACGTCCTTCAGCGACAGCGTGAAATTGTCCGTGGCCACCGCGTCCTCGGCCTTGCGCTGGCCGATGTTTTTGTCCAGACCGCCGCGAATGCGGATGATGCCCGCCAGCGTGGCCGCCACCATCAGCGCGCCGGGCACGGAGACCGTGCACAGATAAAGCCCTGTCAGCAGCACCACGACCATCGCGGACAGCGTGGGGATCACGAACCTGGCGGCCATCACCGCGCCGTACTTGTCCCCGCCCACCGCCGCATAGACCAGCTCCGGGTCCATGTTTTCGTAGGTCTCATAGTCCACCCGGCGCAGCTTGTCCATCACATTCAGCTCCAGCTCGCCCAGGCCCTTCAGTACGGCGGTGGACACGATCCGCCCGCCGTACTCCTGCGTCAGATAGTACGCGCCCAGCGACAGTACAAACATCAGCAGCGCCCGCAGCGACACCTCCGTGTGCTCGCCGTAGTAGTCCAGGCCCTGCTGCAGCGCGAGCATCATCAGCGCCATGCAGACGCCGTTCAGCGCGGTGGCGAGGTAGATGGTGTTCTTCTTGCCGCCGGTGTGGGCGAAGATAAAGTTCAAAAAGTCCTTGTTGATGATCACGCTCGGTCCTCCCCCTTGCGAGGCTTGACCTTGTCAGACACGATCACCAACAGGAAGCCGATGAACGGCGTGAGCAGCAGCGACGCGAAGAAGTAGCCCCAAAAGCCCATCTTGCGGTCGCGGCCGATGTAGCCCGCAAAGAAGCACACCACGATGTCCAGGATCAACAGCAGGCTCATTTCTCGCCGCCCCCTTCATCCGCCTTTGTATCGGTTTGACTGTCCTGCGCCGGCTGCGCCGCGCCCGTCTTCGGGACCGTGTTCGCCTGAGGCAGCGTGGTGTCGATGGTGGCGCTGTTGGCCTCGGGGAACTGCGCCATGAGGTAATCCCGCGCGCTGTCGATCAGCGGCATGGCGTCCGCAATCTCGTCGTACTTCTTGCCAAATTCCTCGATTCGGTCGCTGGCCACTTCCAGTTTTTCCTCGTAGGGTATGCCTTCGGGCAGCGTTTCGGATGTGGACAGGCTGTCGGCGTTCATGATCAGCGGCAGGCCGTCCTTGTCGCCGATGATGACCAGCTTGGCGTTGGCGGACTGGGCCAGCTGCTTTGTGGCCTCGATGCCGAGGTAGCGCAGGTACGCCTCGCTCATGCCCTCGTTCACGATGCTCTGCGCAAACCGCACGGCTTCCGCGTCCACATACGAGCGCTTATATCGCTCCACGGACTCCAGCACCTTGTACCGCTCCGCCAGCACATTCTGCTCGGCCACGAACTTGTGGTTGATGGACTCCGACATCTGATCGGGCAGCACCACTTCGCGGATCAGGATCGCGTCGAACCCAAACGGCGCATCCTGCAGCGTTTCGCTCAGCAGCTTCATGACGTCTTCCTGCATCTGCAGCGGATTGCCGTCGTAGAGCAGGTCCTGGGCATAGCTGCCCACGATGCTGCGCACAACGGACGTGACCGATGGCTTGATGATCGTCTCTGCGTAGTTGGGGCCCATGGTGGCGTGCAGCTCGCCCACCCGATGCTTCTTGACGCACCAGATGACGGACATGTTGATCGTCACGTCCAGTCCGCCCTTGGTCAGCGTCAGGATCTCAAAATCCATGGACTGCGCCCGGGCGTTGTAGCAGATGATCTTGTCCCAGGGCAGCAGAAAATGCAGCCCCTCGTAGCGCGGCCAGTCCACCTGGGTGCCGCCGAACAAACGGCTGTAGTATACGCCGACGTAGCCCGCCTCTACCGTCATCGTCACGAACGGCCACAACATCACCACCAGCAGCGCGAGCACCAGCAGGTATGCCAACAGGCCCAGTTTGCGCTCGTCAAACCAAGCCTTCAGCGTGCGGCTGTTGGCCTTTTCGGTCGTCTCCATCGCTTTTGTACCTGCCCGTCCTGGAATTATTCGGCGGCGACCGCCTCCGCCGGGGTGCCTTCCTTCTTGCCCGCGACGACGCTGCCCAGCCACTCGCGGGAGTTCTGGTAGGCCTTGGTGAAGTCCTGCTTCATCTCGTCCATGTTGGCCTTGACGAAGTTGCCGCCGCGCTCAAAGTGGTTGATGAACATGTGGCCCACGGCGTAGGTGGAGAGCGCGTTCATCAGCGGCTGTGTAGACACGGCCAACGGCAGGCCCACCAGCGGGATGCCCGCCACGGCGGCCTTGATGAACGGAGTCAGCAGCGTAGATGCGCCCGCGCCCGCCACGGCGGTGATGATGTTCTTGGCCATACCCTCCTTGAACGGCACGCCGTACAGATTTGAGAGCTGGCGCGCCACGTTCAGCTGCACTGGCAGCACCGCGGCAAACTGGAACCAATGAATCGGCACCAGGCCAAGGCCCATCGCGCCGTACACATTCTGCCGGATGATCTTGTCCGCCTCTTCGGCACACACCACGCGCACCGGCGCGGTCTCGGGCGTGACTTCGGGTTCCTGAACGACTGCATGCTCTTCCTGTTTCTTCATGATGTGCATCCTCCTTCGTCAATTTGACCAAAAATTGTCGCCTTTCGCCCCATCCCCGCGGAATCGAGCTTTCACGCTAAACATTATACCACATTAGCATGAAAATCACTACAAATTAATTTCCCCTTAGCCTATCACATTTCGCCCGCCATTGCCATCATTTTGGCGCGAAAAGCCGCACTGGCGGCGCAGAATGTTTTTGTTGGTGACAGTGCCCATCAAGTTATGGTAAAATGCATGTATGACAAAGATTATGCTGTGCGACGACGATCGCGCCGCACTGGATGTGACGGCGCGATTTGTGGACGAGTTTTATGCAGGTCTCTGCCAGATCCGCGCGTTTTCCGATCCCGCCGAGGCAGTCCGCTGCGCCGTGGAAGAGGTCGTCGACCTGGCGCTGCTGGACATCGTGATGCCCGGCATGAGCGGCGTGGACCTCGCCCGGCAACTGCACGACGCGGGCTGCGCGTGCGCCATCGCGTTCCTGTCCCACTCCAACGAGTACGCCAGCGAGTCCTACCGCGTCGGCGCCATCGACTATCTGCTCAAGCCGGTGCTGCGCGAGGACATACAGCGGCTGCTCAGCGGATTTGAGCAGCGCAGGCAGCGCGTGCGCCCGTCCATTACCGTGCCCAAGCGCAGTGGCGCGCGGCGCATCTGCGCGGACGAGCTGTGCTATGTGGAGGTCATCAACCACCACCTGCATTTTCACCTGGAGGACGGCGAGACCGTGCGCACTCGGGCGCAGCTGGGCGAGTATCTGGACGCGCTGCTGCAGATGGAGCCCATGATGCGCTGCCACCGCAGCTACGTGGTGAACCTGGACCATGTGCGGGCCTACGCGCCGGGCGAAGTAGTGATGCGCGGCGGCGAGCGCATCTCCGTCACCGGCAGTTTTCAGCAGTTCGAGGCTGCGTGCCTTTCAAAGTTCTTTGGCAAGAGAGAAGGATGACCGATGCGGATCACCGATATCAACGCGTTCGCCGAGTGGGCGGTGCTGGTCGCCGTGTACGCCGTGAACATCTATTCACTGCTGACCAGCAACCGGTATCGCGTGAGCAAGCGGCGCGCGTCGCTCGTGATCGTCGCCATCGCGGCGGTGCTGTTTCCGCTGCTGCGGCTGCAGTCCCTGCCCTGGCCGCTGCCGCCGCTGTACCACCTGTGCCACTACGCGCTGCTGCTCACCATCGTCAAGGGCAGCGCGGCCGCCCTGGGCTATTTTTACAGCATGATCTGCGCGTTCACCATGTTCATTCGCATCGTCGCGTCCTTCGCCGTGGAGCCGTTCACGGGCTACGGCACTGAGGCGTACTCCATCGCCTGGTCCGCATTGACGCTGGTGTTGATGGCCGGCTATGTGCTGGCCGTGCGCCGGATCGGCATCCGCTGGCGGGACGCCTTGGACGGCAAGATCAACACCTCCGTCATGGCGCTGTTCGCGCTGATCGCCATGGTGTGCTGGCAGACGCTGTACGCCGCGTACATCGTGCCGGGTGCGTTCTCGCCGGTGGTGCCGCTGCGCAGGGAGATCGGCTTTCTGGCGCTGCCCTTCGCGCTGACCGGGCTGATCCTGGCGATGAGCTTTTCCTACTTGACCGCCCAGCGCCGCGCTGCCGACCTGCTGGAGCTGCGCCTGGCCCAGGCCGCGCTGTCCTCAGGCCACAGCCACTATGAAAAACTGGCCCAGCTGTCCGAGGCCGTGCGCACCCTTCGCCACGACAGCCGCCATCACCTGTCCGCGCTGGCGAGCCTCATCGCCGCGGGCGACATCGACCAGGCCCAGCGCTACATCGGCGTTGTGCAGCAGCAGAGCGAAAGCGCCGAGCTCCGCCAGTACTGCCAGAGCCCGGTCATCAACGCGCTGCTGAACGCCCACGCCGCCCGCTGCCTGGGCGAGGACATCGCGTTTTCTTGCGAGATTGCGCTGACCGCGACCGAGACCCAGGCCGAGTATGAGCTGTGCATCATCATCGGCAACCTGCTGGAAAACGCGCTGGAGGGCTGCAAAACCACGCCCGATGGCGCGCGACGCTACATCGATCTGGTGCTCCGCCCCCATGGCGACCAGTTCGGCGTCATGGTGGAGAACAGCTTCTCCGGCAAGGTCCGCGAGGACGAGCGCGGCCTGCTGTCCACCAAGCCCGCCTCCACGGGCGACACCGGCATCGGCATCCAGTCCATCCGCGCCATCGCCAAGCGCCACGGCGGCGAGTACTATCCCAACTGGTCAGACACCGTCTTCACCGCCTACGTCGTGCTGTCCAGGACGCCATAGATCCGCTCTGAGCGCGGTGATAAGCCGCGCCGATTCCGCCTATCTCGTACCCAGGAAACCCCAACCCCCGCCGTCATCCTGAGCGCAGCGAAGGACCTTCCTCAAACCAATCCCCCGCCGTGTCATCCTGAGCGAAGTCGAAGGATCTCCCCGCCGTGAGGCGACGTCCCCCCCTTGGTTGGGGCACGTCCGCTCACACGGGGGAGATCCTTCGAGATCGGAAGAGCGTCGTGGAGGGAAAGAGTGTGCGGTGGAG
>JAVBUD010000115.1:0-65366 GCA_031555755.1 Eubacteriales bacterium
CAGGATTCGAACCTGCGACCTTTTGGTCCCGAACCAAACGCGCTACCAAACTGCGCTACACCTCGTGGAGCCAATGAAGGGACTCGAACCCTTGACCTGCGGTTTACGAAACCGCTGCTCTGCCAGCTGAGCTACATTGGCTTGGCTCTGCCAACAGTATGGAATTATAGCACGGGGGGGCGGGGTTGTCAAGGGGGGTGGGTTGGGGGTTGGGGGATTTTACAATTGGGGGGTGGATTGATTGGAGGGCTTTCTTTCTGTTGGACTTGTGATGACTCCTCGGATGTTGAGGGATGGGGAGGAGGGCATCGCTTGCGCGGCGGCGGGGGCGAACCATCGCATAACGAGGTGGGTGAGCGGGGTTGAATGTTCGGAATTATTTAGAGAAATTACATGGATTTTGTTTAAAATGCAATTCAACGTTCGGGTTTTGTGGTATAATGGCGAGGTTGAGAGGTTGAATGTATGGAGGGATGGTTTTGCTGAAGGTTGCTGTGGTGATGGGGAGCGATTCGGATTTGCCTGGGCTTCAGGCGGGGGTTGAGTTGCTACAGAAGTTGGGGATTCCCCATGAGGTGCGGGTGATCTCGGCGCATCGGACACCTGAGGTGGCGCATGGGTTTTCTGCCTCAGCGGCGGAGAATGGGTTTGGTGTGATCATTTGCGCGGCGGGGAAGGCGGCGCATTTGGCGGGGGTGATGGCGTCGGGGACGGTGCTGCCGGTGATCGGGATACCGATGAAGGCCGGGGAGTTGGACGGGCTGGACGCGCTGCTGGCGACGGTGCAGATGCCGCAGGGGATGCCTGTGGCGACGGTGGCGATCAACGGCGCGTACAACGCGGCGCTGCTGGCGGCGCAGATGATCGCGCTGTCGGACGCGGCGCTGATGGGGCGCATCGCGGCGCTGCGGCGGGAGATGACGGAGAAAGTCATGGCAAAGGACGCGGCGATTCGGGCACAATATCAAAATCAGCAGGAGGGCATGTAAGATGGAGCGGACGAAGCAGCTGTACGAGGGCAAGGCGAAGAAGGTTTTTGCGACGACGGACCCGGAGAAGTGCATCGTTTCCTATAAAGATGACGCGACGGCGTTCAACGGGCTGAAGCGCGGGACGATCCAGGGCAAGGGCGCGATCAACAACCGGGTGACGAACCACCTGATGCGGATGCTGGAAAAGAGCGGGATTCCGACGCATCTGGTGGAGGAGATCAACGACCGGGAGACGATCGTGAAGAAGGTTTCGATCGTGCCGCTGGAGGTCATCGTGCGGAACATCGCTGCTGGGTCGCTGTCGAAGCGCCTGGGGATCCCCGAGGGGACGAAGATGAAGAAGACGGTGCTGGAGTTCTGCGACAAGGACGACGAGCTGGGCGATCCGATGGTGAACGAGTATCACATACTGGCGATGGAGTACGCGACGGCGGACGAGCTGAAGCTGATCAGCGAGTACTCGATGAAGATCAACCAACTGCTGACGGATCATCTGAAGGATCTGGGGATTGAGCTGATCGATTTTAAGCTGGAGTTCGGGAAGACAAGCGATGGGGAGATCGTGCTGGCGGACGAGATCAGCCCGGATACTTGCCGGTTTTGGGACAGCAAGACAGGGGAGAAGCTGGACAAGGATCGGTTCAGGCGGGATTTGGGCAACGTGGAAGACGCTTATCAGGAAGTGATGAAGCGGCTGCTGGGCGAATGACGGAGGCCTAGCCCCGATCGGGCACAGCGAAGCGACAACGGGGAGTCCAGAGGGCCTCAGGCCCTTTGGCGGGAGGTCTCGGAGGGCCGCGCCCTCTGAGCGGTCCCATCAAACCCGCGCGCCCGGTGGTTGGTGGAAGGGCATGCGCAACGAGAACGAATGGCGTTTGAGGGGGCTGTGCGTGCAGGCGCGCGGGGACAATCTTGCCGATGCCGAGTGAGCCGTGAGGCGAACGGGAGGCGAGGCTGGGGGGGCGTGAGGGCGACGAGGGGTTGGTTTGAGGAAGGTCCTTCGGCTGCGGCCTCAGGATGACGGCGTGGGGGGGAGGACGAGGGCGAAGGGGGGGCGTCGCCTGCGGGCGGGGAGATCCTTCGGCTCGCTGCGCTCGCTCGGGATGATAATGATGGAAAGGCAGGGGTTTTATGTTTGGTGAGCTGCATGAGGAGTGCGGGGTGTTTGGGATATGTATGCCGGAGCGGTCGGATGTGGCTTCGGCTTGTTATTATGCGCTGTATGCGCTGCAGCATCGGGGGCAGGAGAGCTGCGGGATCGCGGTGAACGACCGGGGTGTGATCAAGAACCGCAAGGATGTGGGGCTGGTCAACGACGTGTTCACAAAGGACGCACTGGACGAGCTGGGCGCGGGGAAGATGGCGATTGGGCATGTGCGGTACGGCACGATGGGGATGAACCCGCGGCTGAACGCGCAGCCGCTGCTGGTGAACCACATCAAGGGCTGCATGGCGCTGGCACACAACGGGGCGCTGACGAACGCCGTTTCTCTGCGCGAGGAGCTGGAGATGACGGGCTCCATTTTCCATTCCACGTCAGACACGGAGGTCATCAGCTACATCATCACGCGGGAGCGGCTGAAGGCACAGAGCATTGAGGACGCGGTGGTGAACGCCATGGACGTGCTGCAGGGCGCGTACTCGCTGGTGGTCATGTCGCCGACCAAGCTGATCGCGGCGCGGGACCCGCATGGGTTCAGACCGCTGTGTTTGGGCACGCTGCAGGGCGGCTACATCGTGGCCAGCGAGAGCTGCGCGCTGGACTCCATCGGCGCGGCCTTCGTGCGGGACATCGAGCCTGGCGAGGTCGTGGTGATCACGAAGGACGGCGTCAGGTCCATCGACACGCAGATGAATAAATGCAACAAGACCACCTGCATCTTCGAATATATCTACTTCGCCCGGCCCGACAGCGTGATCGACGGCAGCTCCGTCCACATTGCGCGGCAGCGGGCGGGCGCGTTTTTGGCGCTGGAGTCGCCGGTGCAGGCGGACGTGGTGATCGGCGCGCCGGACAGCGGGATCGACGCGGCGATTGGGTACGCCAAGCAGTCGGGCATCCCCTACGGGCTGGGGTTCGTGAAGAACAAGTACATCGGGCGCACGTTCATCCAGCCGGTGCAGACCGAGCGGGACAAGCTGGTGGGGATTAAGCTCAACCCGGTGGCGGCCACGGTCGCTGGCAAGCGCGTGATCTTGGTGGACGACTCCATCGTGCGCGGCACGACCAGCGCCCGGGTGGTGAAGCTGCTGCGCGAGGCGGGCGCGCTGGAGGTGCACATGAGGTCTTCAGCGCCGCCGTTCATGAATCCCTGCTATTTCGGGACCGACATCGACAGCCGGGACAAGCTGATTGCCTGCCAGCACACCCACGAGGAGATCAGGGAGATCATCGGCGCGGACAGCCTCGCTTTCTTGAGCATTGAGAACTGCAAGCGGCTGTGCGACAACTCGACGGGGTTCTGCACGGCGTGCTTTGACGGAGAATACCCGGTAGAGCCGCCGGAGGCGCACGCCAAGTGGAAGTTTGAGACGGAGATCACCGAGGAGGATTGACGGGCATGAAGAGCCATTCGGAGAGCTACGCGGCGGCGGGCGTGGACATCACGGCGGGGTATCGGGCGGTGGAGCTGATGAAGGCGCATGTGGCGCGCACGATGACGCCCGGCGTGGCGTCGGGGCTGGGCGGGTTTGGCGGGCTGTTTGAGCTGGACCTGACCGGCATGACGCGTCCGGTGCTGGTCAGCGGCACGGACGGCGTGGGCACGAAGCTGAAGCTCGCGTTTTTGATGGACAAGCACGACACGGTGGGCATCGACTGCGTGGCGATGTGCGTCAACGACATCATCTGCGCGGGCGCGAGGCCGCTGTTTTTCCTGGACTATGTGGCTGTGGGCAAGAATGTGCCGGAGCGGGTGGCGGCCATCGTCAGCGGCGTGGCGGAGGGCTGCGTGCAGGCGGGCTGCGCGCTGATCGGCGGGGAGACCGCCGAGATGCCGGGGTTCTACGCGGAGGACGAGTACGACCTGGCCGGGTTTTCCGTGGGCGCGGTGGACCGGTCGAAGATCCTGGACAACGGCGCGATGGTCCCCGGCGACGTGGTGATCGCCATGCCGTCCAGCGGCGTGCACTCCAACGGGTTTTCGCTGGTGCGTAAGGCGCTGGATGTGGAGCACCAGGACCTGGGCAAGGTGGTGGACGAGCTGGGCACGGGCCTGGGCGAGGCGCTGCTCGCCCCCACCGTCATCTATGTAAGGCCCGCGCTGGCGATGATCGAGGCGGCCCAGGTGAAGGGCATCAGCCACATCACCGGCGGCGGTTTTTATGAGAACATCCCGCGGTGCCTGAAGGCCGGGCTGGTGGCGAGGATCGAGAAGGCGGCCATTGTGACGCCGCCGATCTTCGGGCTGATCCAGCGGTCGGGCAGCGTGCCGGAGCGCGACATGTTCAACACGTTCAACATGGGCGTGGGCATGGCGGCGGTGGTGTCCAAGCAGACGGCGGACGCGGCCCTTGATGCGCTCAGGGCCAATGGCGTGGCGGCGTATGTGTGCGGCGAGCTCGCAGAGGGCGACGGAGGGATCGAGCTGTGCTAGAGAAAAAGGCGCGGATCGCGGCGCTGATCTCCGGCGGCGGCACGAACCTGCAGGCGGTGCTGGACGCCCAGGGCAATGTGCTCACCTCCGGCGAGGTGGCGCTGGTGGTGTCCAACCGCAAAGCCGCCTACGGGCTGGAGCGGGCGAGTGCGGCGGGCGTGGAGACATGCGTGCTGTCCAAGGCGATGGAGCCGGACCCGGCTGCCCACGACGACAAGCTGCTGGGGATCCTGCGCGAGCACCGGATCGACGCGGTGATCCTGGCGGGGTATCTGGGGATCTTGGGGCCGAAGGTGCTGGCCGCCTATGCGGGGCAGGTGGTGAACATCCACCCGGCGCTGATCCCGGCGTTCTGCGGGATAGGGATGTACGGGCTGAAGGTGCACGAGGCCGCGCTCGCGCGGGGCGTTAAGCTCACCGGAGCGACGGCGCATCTGGTGACGGGGGAAGTGGACGGCGGGCCGATTCTGCTGCAGAAGGCTGTAGAGGTCATGGACGGGGACACGGCTGAGGCGCTGCAGAGAAGGGTCATGGAAGAGGCGGAATGGGTGTTGCTGCCGAGGGCGGCGGAGATGGTTTGTGCGGGGGTTTTGCGGGGATGAGGGGAGGCGTCGCCCGCCCCGCCCGCTGCGCGTTCTCAGATCGACAACAACAAAGGAGTGCTCAACTGATGAACATCCAATCGATTTCCGCCGCGGTGTCGGCGACTTGTTATCCGGGGCGGGGAATCCTTTGCGGGCTGCATGAGGACGGCGAGCGGGCCGTGATCGCCTATTTTATCATGGGGCGCAGCGTCAACAGCCGGAACCGGGTTTTCGTGCCGGATGGGGACGGGATCAGGACCGAGGCGTTTGACCCGGCGCTGATGAAGGACCCCAGCTTGGTCATCTACGCGCCGGTGCGGGTGCTGGGCGACACCACGATCTGCACCAACGGCGACCAGACCGACACGATCTATAAGTTCATGGCCGAGGGCAAATCGCCCAACGACGCGCTGCACACGCGGGCATTTGAGCCGGACGGGCCGAATTGGACGCCCCGGATCAGCTGCGTGGCGAAGGTCGCGGGCGGGCGGATGCAGTATCAGCTGTCGATTTTGAAGTGCGCGGACGGCGACGGGCGCAGTTGCGCGCGGTTCTTCTATGACTATGCGGAGCCGGTGGCGGGGGTCGGGCATTTTATCCACACGTACCGGTGCGACGGAGACCCGATTCCCTCGTTTGAGGGGGAGCCGGAGCCGGTGGCGATGCGCGGGACGATCGATGAGATCACCCAGGCGATCTGGGCGGGGCTGGACGAGGGCAACAAGGTGAGTCTATTCGTGCGGACGGTGGGGCTTGGGGACGGGTCGGTGGAGACGCAGATTATGAATAAGAATGGGTAGGCGGACGGCGCTTCGCCGCCCGTGACGTTGTCGAATTGTTCATTGTTCATTGTCAATTGTTCATTACAAGGAGGTTTCCCATGTCCATCCAAGAAATCGAACTCAAATACGGATGCAATCCGAACCAGAAGCCGGCGCGTATTTTCCCCAAGGAGGGCGAGATGCCGCTGACGGTGCTGTCTGGGAAGCCTGGTTACATCAACTTTCTGGACGCGCTGAACGGGTATCAGCTGGTGCGGGAGCTGAAGGAAGCCACGGGGCTGCCTGCGGCGGCTTCGTTCAAGCATGTGTCGCCGGCGGGCGCGGCGCTGGGGCTGCCGCTGTCGGACACGCTGCGCAAGATTTATTTCGTGCCGGATCAGGACGCGCTCTCTCCCCTGGCCTGCGCCTATGCAAGGGCGCGGGGCGCGGACCGGATGTGCTCTTTTGGGGACTACATCGCGCTCAGCGACGTGTGCGACGTGGCGACGGCGAAGCTGATCTCGCGGGAAGTGTCGGACGGGGTGATCGCGCCGGGATATGAGCCGGAGGCGCTGATGATCCTGCAGAAAAAGCGCAAGGGCGGCTACAACGTGGTGCAGATCGACCCCGACTACCAGCCGCCCGCGCTGGAGCGCAAGATGTGCTACGGCATCGTGTTCGAGCAGGGGCGCAACGAGCTGCGGATCACATCGGACATGCTGAATGAGCGGCCCAGCGCCTGCAAGGACCTGCCACAGTGCGCCGTCAACGACCTGCTGCTTTCGCTGATCACACTGAAGTACACCCAGTCGAACAGCGTGTGCTATGCGCTGGACGGGCAGACCATCGGCGTGGGCGCGGGGCAGCAGAGCCGCATTCACTGCACCCGGCTGGCGGGGCAGAAGGCGGACACCTGGTGGCTGCGGCAGCACCCGATGGTGATGGGGCTGCAGTTCAAAGAGGGGCTGGGCAGGCCGGAGCGAGACAACGCCATCGACGTGTACATCGGCGAGGACTGCATGGACGTGTGCGGCGACGACGTGTGGCAGGACAGCTTTTCGGTGCGGCCCGAGGTGCTGACGGCGGAGGAGAAGAAGGCCTGGATTGCGAAGCTATCTGGGGTGAGTTTGGGCAGCGACGCGTTCTTCCCGTTCGGGGATAACATTGAGCGGGCGCATCGGTCGGGCGTGAAGTACATCGCGCAGCCGGGCGGTAGCATTCGGGACGACAATGTGATCGAGGTCTGTGACAAGTATGGGATGACAATGTGCTGCACCGGGGTGCGGTTGTTCCATCATTAACATCAGGAGGTTTCAGCATGAACATCTGCGTCATCGGCTCGGGCGGGCGGGAGCACGCGATTGTGAAGGCCATCAAGGGGAACCCCAACGTGTCGCGCATCTATGTGCTGCCGGGGAACGGCGGGATGGCGGCGGACGCGGAGAGCGTGGACATTCAGGCGAAGGATGTGGCGGGGGCGGTGGCTTTCTGCGCCTCGCATGCAGTCGATTTCTGCGTGGTCGCGCCGGACGATCCGCTGGTGTTGGGGATGGTGGACGCGATGGAGGCGGCGGGCGTGCGCTGCTTTGGGCCGGACAGGGCCGCCGCCATCATCGAGGGCAGCAAGGTGTTCGCCAAGGGCCTGATGAAAAAATACGGCATTCCGTCGGCGGACTACGAGGCGTTTGACGATGCGGAGCAGGCCCTCGCCTACCTGCAGCGCTGCAACTACCCCACCGTGATCAAGGCGGACGGGCTGGCGCTGGGCAAGGGCGTGCTGATCTGCGGCACGCGCGAGGAGGCCGAGGCGGGCGTGCGGGCGATCATGCAGGACCGGCAGTTCGGCGAGAGCGGCAGCCGGATCGTGATCGAGGAATACCTGACGGGGCCAGAGGTGTCGGTGCTGGCGTTCACGGACGGGCAGACCCTGCGCCCGATGGTGTCGAGCATGGACCACAAGCGGGCGCTGGACGGCGACCTGGGCCTGAATACCGGCGGAATGGGGACCATCGCGCCGAATCCGTACTACACGGAGGAAGTCGCCGCCCGGTGCATGGCCGAGATTTTCCTGCCGACGATGGCCGCGATGAACGCCGAGGGGCGCACGTTTCGAGGCTGCCTCTATTTCGGCCTGATGCTGACTGCGGACGGGCCGAAGGTGATCGAGTACAACTGCCGGTTCGGGGACCCGGAGGCGCAGGTGGTGCTGCCGCTGCTGGACTCGGACTTGCTGCAGATCATGATGGCGGTCCGGGATGAGCGGCTGGGCGAGCTGGACATCCGGTGGAAGGACGGCGCGGCCTGCTGCGTGATGGTGGTGTCGGGCGGGTATCCGGAGGGGTATAAAAAGGGCGTTGAGATTGAGATCGGGGATGTGCCGGGCGCGACGCTGTATCACAGCGGGACGGCGCTCGTGGACGGGAAGCTGGTGACGAACGGAGGGCGTGTGATTGGGGTGACGAGCACGGCAGGCACGCTGGGCGAGGCCGTGGATGGCGCCTATCGCGCGGCGGAGCGAGTTCGGTTTGATGGGGCGTTTATGCGGCGGGATATTGGGACGAGGGCGATGGAGCAATTAACAATTAACAGTTAACAATGAACAATTGGGGAACGAGGTCGCATCGGACAATCAATTGTTCATTGATCATTGTTCATTGTTCATTCAAAAAGGGGAGATGCAGATGGTCTATCGAGTATATGTGGAGAAGAAGGCCGCCTTTGCGCTGGAGGCGCGGTCGCTGCTGAGGGATTTGCGCACGTTTTTGGGGATCGAATCGCTGACGGGCCTTCGGATGCTGAACCGGTACGATGTGGAGCATCTGGACACGGCGCACTTTGACGCGGCCATCGCCACGATTTTCTCGGAGCCGCAGATGGACGAGGCGACCGCCGAGCTGCCGGACGCGAAGGGGGCCGCGGTGTTCGCGACGGAGTTCTTGCCGGGGCAGTTTGATCAGCGGGCGGACAGCGCGGCGCAGTGCATCCAGCTGGCATTTGAGTGCGAGCGGCCCACGGTGCGCTCGGCGCGGGTGTATGTGCTGGAGGGCGCACTGTCCCAGGCGGAGATTGCCGAGGTCAAAAAATACGTGATCAACCCTGTGGAGAGCCGCGAGGCCAGTTTGGACATGCCCGAGACGCTGCAGATCCAGTACGACGTGCCCGACTCCGTGCCCACCATGGACGGGTTCATCGCGTTGGACGAGGCAGGGCTCTCGGCGTTCATCGAGCGGTACGCGCTGGCGATGGACCTGGCCGACATCCGATTCTGCCAGGGGTACTTCCAAGGCGAGCGGCGCGACCCCACGCTGACGGAGATTCGGATGATCGACACCTACTGGTCCGATCACTGCCGCCACACCACGTTTTCCACCACGCTGGACAAGATAGAGTTTGAGGAGGATGTGGTCAGGGCCGCGTTCGAACGCTATCTCGCCATCCGCAGAGAGTTGGGGCGCGAGGAAAAGCCCGTCAACCTGATGGACATGGCGACCGTCGGCGCGAAATACCTGAAGGCACAGGGCCGGCTGCCGGACCTGGACGAGTCGGAGGAGATCAACGCCTGCACGATCAAGATCGATGTGGACGAGGACGGCGTGGTGGAGCCGTGGCTGCGGCTGTTCAAGAACGAGACCCACCACCACCCCACCGAGATCGAGCCTTTTGGCGGCGCGGCCACCTGCATCGGCGGCGCGATTCGCGACCCGCTGTCGGGGCGCAGCTATGTTTATCAGGCGATGCGCGTGACCGGCGCGGCGGACCCCACCGTGCCGCTGCGGGACACGATCCCGGGCAAGCTGCCCCAAAGAAAGCTGGTGACCACGGCAGCGCAGGGCTATTCCAGCTACGGCAACCAGATCGGGCTGGCGACGGGCATCGTGGACGAGCTGTACCACCCGGGCTACGCCGCCAAGCGCATGGAGATCGGCGCGGTGGTGGGTGCGGCGCCCCAGAAGAACGTGCGCCGGGAGGTGCCCGCGCCGGGTGACGTGATCGTGCTGCTGGGCGGGCGCACGGGCCGCGACGGCTGCGGCGGGGCGACGGGGTCCTCGAAATCGCACACGGCCGCATCGCTGGAGACCTGCGGCGCGGAGGTGCAGAAGGGCAACGCGCCGGAGGAGCGCAAGCTGCAGCGGCTGTTCCGCAATGAGGAGGCCGCGCGGCTGATCAAGCGCTGCAACGATTTTGGCGCGGGCGGCGTGTCCGTGGCCATCGGCGAGCTGGCTGACGGGCTTTTGATCGACCTGGACGCCGTGCCGAAAAAGTATGACGGCCTGGACGGCACGGAGCTGGCCATCAGCGAGTCCCAGGAGCGCATGGCCGTGGCGCTGGACCAGGGCGATGTGGACAGGTTTTTGGTCCTGGCGGCGGAGGAGAACCTGGAGGCCACAAAGGTGGCGGTGGTGACCGAGGAAAAGCGGCTGGTGATGCGCTGGAAGGGCGCGACGGTGGCGGATGTGTCGCGCGAGTTTCTAAACAGCAACGGCGCGGAAAAGCACGCGGAGGTGATGGTGGCGGGAGGCATCGCTCACGCGGCGGCGACCGCAGCCCCGTCGTTCGGCGACGCCTGCGCCGCCTTGGCTTCCGACCTCAATGTCTGCTCCAAGCGCGGCCTCGCCGAGCGGTTTGACTCGACGATCGGCGCGAACACGATCCTGATGCCCTTCGGCGGGCGGCGGCAGCGCACGCCCATCCAGGCGATGGTGGCGCGCCTGCCGGTGCTGCACGGAAAGACCTCGACCTGCTCGGCGATGGCGTTCGGGTTCGATCCGTTCCTCAGCAGCGCGTCCCCCTATCGCGGCGCGTACCTGGCGGTGGTGGAGTCCGCCGCGAAGCTGGTGGCCAGCGGCGCCGGGCTCGCGCATGCGCACCTCACGTTCCAGGAGTATTTTCCGCGCACCAAGGGCGATCCGCGCCGCTGGGGCCTGCCCGCGGGGGCGCTGCTTGGCGCGCTGTCGGCGCAGCTGGACCTGGGCCTGGCGGCCATCGGCGGCAAGGACAGCATGTCCGGAAGCTTCGAGGACCTGGATGTGCCGCCCACGCTGGTGAGCTTCGCGGTGTCGGTGTGCGAAGCCTGCCAGGTGATCAGCCCCGAGTTTAAACGCGCGGGCAGCCCCGTGGCGCTGCTGCGGCCCACATATACTGAAGCGGGCCTGCCGGACGCGGACTCGCTGAAAGCCACGTTCGCCCAGGTGAACGACCTGATCCGCCAGGGAAAAGTGCTGGCCTGCTACACGCCCGGCATGGGCGGCGTCATGGCGGCGCTGTTCAAGATGGCGCTGGGCAACGCCGTCGGGTTCCAATTCGACGGCGCGCTGACGATGGACGACATCGGGCCGCTGTTCGGGGCCAATGACACCGGCGCGTTCGTGCTGGAGCTGGCGGAGGACTTGGACGTCGGCCTGCGATTGGGCATGACCACCGAGGAATATGTCATCCGCGCTTGCGGCCAGATTGTGGATGTGCTAGAATGGGAAAAGGTGTATGAGGGCAGGCTGGAGGGCGTGTTCGCGTGCAACCTTGAGACTGACGAGTCCGCGCCCGAGGCGGTGCGGTTCGAGGCCAAGTCCGTGCACGTGTGCAAGTCGAAGGTCGCCGTGCCCCGCGTGCTGATCCCGGCGTTCCCAGGCACCAACTGCGAGGTGGACAGTGCGCGCGCGTTCGAGGCTGCTGGCGCTGCGGCCACGGTGTGCGTGATCCGCAACCGCACCGCCCAGGACGTGCGCGAGTCGGTGGCGCAGTTCGCGAATGCCGTATCCCAGAGCCAGATCGTGTTCCTGCCCGGCGGCTTTTCCGGCGGCGACGAGCCGGATGGCAGCGCAAAATTCATCACCGCGTTCCTGCGCAACCCGTCCATCAGCCAGCAGATCATGGCGCTGCTCAATCAGCGCGACGGCCTCATGGGCGGCATCTGCAACGGCTTTCAGGCGCTGATCAAGCTGGGCCTGGTCCCCTATGGCGAGATCCGCGAGCCGGACCCGAACGCGCCCACCCTCACCTACAACGTCATCGGCAGGCACCAGTCCAAGCTGGTCCGCGCCGCGGTGACCAGCAACCTGTCACCGTGGCTCAGCCACGCGAGGCCCGGCGACATCCACCTGGTCCCCATGTCCCACGGCGAGGGCCGGTTCATCATCGCCGAAGGCCAGTTCCGCCAGCTGGCCGACGCCGGCCAGATCGCCACCCAGTACGTGGACGAGCTGGGCCGCCCGTCCATGGACATCCAGCTCAACCCCAACGGCTCCCTGTATGCCGTGGAGGGCATCACGAGCCCCGACGGCCGCGTCTTCGGCCGAATGGGCCACGCGGAGCGCTGCGACGAGTCGGTGTATGTGAACGTGGCCGGCGACAAGAACAACGGCATGTTCGGGAGCGCCGTGAAGTACTTTGGGTAATCAATAATGAACAATGGACAGTGATCAATGAACAATTGGGAGGACGGGGCCTGATCGGACGATCAATTGTTCATTGTTCATTCTACAACGAACGGAGTGAGTTCCCCCCATGCCAACCGACATCCAAATCGCCCAGTCCACCCCCATGGAGCACATCGACGCCATCGCCGACCGCGCTGGCATCGATCAAAAATACCTGGACCACTACGGCCGCTACAAGGCCAAGGTGGACCTCGCCCTGCTCAAAGACCGCTCGCCTGCTGGCAAGCTGATCCTGGTCACGGCCATCAACCCCACGCCAGCGGGCGAGGGCAAGACCACCACCACCGTCGGGCTGCTGGACGGGCTGACGCGGATCGGGAAGCGGGCCATGGCGGCGCTGCGGGAGCCGTCATTGGGACCGGTTTTCGGCGTGAAGGGCGGCGCGGCGGGCGGCGGATATGCGCAGGTGGTGCCCATGGAGGACATCAACCTGCACTTCACGGGCGATTTTCACGCCATCGGCGCGGCGAACAACCTGCTGGCGGCGCTGCTGGACAACCACATTCACCAGGGCAATCAGCTCATGATCGACCCGCGCCGGATCACCTGGCGGCGCTGTGTGGACATGAACGACCGGCAGCTGCGGTTCGTGCTCGACGGCCTGGGCGGCACCGCCAACGGCACGCCCCGCGAGGACGGCTACGACATCACCGTCGCCAGCGAGATCATGGCCGTGCTGTGCCTGAGCGACTCCATCACCGACCTGAAGCAGCGCCTGGGCCGGATCGTGGTGGGCTACACCTACGCCGGTGAGCCGGTCACGGCGGCGCAGCTCAAGGCCGTGGGCGCCATGGCCGCGCTGTTGAAGGACGCGCTGCGCCCGAACCTGGTTCAGACGCTGGAGCATTCGCCGGTGCTGATCCACGGCGGCCCGTTCGCGAACATCGCCCACGGCTGCAACAGCGTGCTGGCCACGAAAATGGCGCTGTCCCTGGCCGACTACGTGGTCACCGAGGCCGGATTCGGCGCGGACCTGGGCGCGGAAAAATTCTTGGACATCAAGTGCCGCCAGGCGGGCCTCAGGCCCTCCGCCGTGGTCATCGTGGCCACCCTGCGCGCGCTGAAAATGCACGGCGGCGCGTCCAAAAAGGAGCTGGCCGAGGAAAACCTGCAGGCGCTGATGCAGGGCATCCCCAACCTGCTGCGCCATGTGGAGAACCTGCAGGAGGTCTACTCGCTGCCCGTGGTGGTCGCCCTGAACCGGTTCCCCACCGACACTGAGGCCGAAATCGCGCTGCTCAGGCAGGCCGTGGAAAAGCTGGCCGTGCCCGTCGCGCTCAGCGAGGTCTGGGAAAAGGGCGGCGCGGGCGGCCAGGAATTGGCCGAGCTGGTCGTGCATGCCTGCGAGGCCCCGAACCAGTTCGATTTCTGCTACCCGCTGGAGACCACCATCGAGCAAAAACTGAACCTCATCGCCCGCCGCATCTACCGCGCCGACGGCGTGGAGCTGACCGGCCCCGCGAAAAAACAGGCGGCGACGCTGGAAAAGCTGGGCTACGGCAACCTCCCCATCTGCGTCGCGAAAACCCAGTACTCCTTCAGCGACAACCCGTCCCTGGTCGGCGCGCCGACGGGCTTCACCCTCACCGTCAAGCAACTGAAGGTGTCGGCGGGCGCGGGGTTTGTGGTCGCGCTGACGGGCGACATCATGACCATGCCGGGGCTGCCGAAGGTCCCCAGCGCGGAGAGCATCGATGTGAATGAGGACGGCGTGATCTCGGGGCTGTTCTAATAAGACAGGGAACGAATCGCGCGCGGGCGGCGGGGGCAAGCCCCGCCCTACAAGACGAATTGACGCTGTGCCGCACAAGTCGATAACGCCATGTAGGGCGGGGGCTTGCCCCCGCCGCCCGCATGCGCTTCGTCCCGCAATGATCGCGCTACCCCTGCTCAAAACCTTGCGCTCCTCCTCGCGTCCAGGCTGCATGATAACAAGCCCTACACGGAACTGCAATCTGTGCTTTACGCGCGGTGCGGTTCATGTTATGCTATGGGAAACGCCCGACCAAGGGCGATGGGCCGCCGGCTTGTGCGGCTTCGATAAGGGTGGAGGTCGATAGATATGTTGAATGCGGCGTGGATATCCCCGGTTGCGGACTTGACCTGCCCGTTGCTCTTTCGTGAGTTTGAGCTAGGCGCTACTGCGGATGCGACATTCGAGATCACAGGGCTGGGCCTTTATCGCGCGACGATCAATGGGCGGCGCGTGGGGGAGGACTACCTGACGCCCGGTTGCAACGACTATGGCGCCTATCTGCGCTATCAGACCTACGATGTGTCGGCGCTGCTGAGACCGGGCAAGAACCGCATCGAAGTGGTGCTGGGCGATGGCTGGTACAGGGGGCGGTTTGGGCTGGATGGCGGCAAGACCGGTATTTTTGGCGCGCGGTATCTGCTGTGCGCGCGGCTGGTGGTGGGCGGCGAGGTGGCGCTTCAGACCGACGCCAGTTGGATGGCGACCGCATCGAGCATCACGTCCACCAGTATCTATGACGGCGAGCACCGCGACGACACGCTCCCTGCGGGTGAAGCAATCCCCTGCGAGGTGGTCGAGGCCGATTGTCCGCTGGAGGCCGATTTTGCGCCCTTGATCAGGGCCAAGCTGACGCTCAAGCCGAGCTTGATCCTGTCCGCCAAGGGTGAGCGGATCTTGGACTTCGGCCAGAACATGGTGGGTGTCGTGCGGTTTCATAGCCGCCTGCCGAGGGGCGCGGAGATGCGGCTCCGCTTTGGCGAGGTGCTGCAGGGCGGTTGCTTCTATCGGGACAATCTGCGCTCCGCGAAGGCCGAATACCGCTATGTGTCGGACGGTGTACTGAAGGACGTGGAGCCGCTGTTCACATTCTATGGGTTCCGGTATGCGCTGGTGGAGGGCCCCGAAACCGTCAACCCGGACGACTTCACGGGCGTGGTGCTGTATTCCGACCTGCGCCAGACCATGGAGTGCGAGACCGACAGCCCAAAGATCAACCAGCTGATGAAAAACGCGCTCTGGGGCCAGCGCGGCAATTTTGTGGACGTGCCCACCGACTGCCCGCAGCGCGACGAGCGCCTGGGCTGGACCGCGGACACGCAGGTGTTCGTGAACACGGCCTGCTACCAGATGGACTGCAAGGACTTTTATCGCAAGTTCATGCGCGACATGCGCGAGGACCAGGTGCGCTATTACGGCGGCGACATCCCCATGTTTTCGCCCTCGCTCAGGGGCGCGGCGGGGCCGGGCGGCGCGGTGTGGGCGGATGCGGGCACGATCATTCCCTGGAATGTATATCAGTTCTATGGGGACGCGGACCTGCTGCGTGAGAACTGGCCCATGATGCGCGACTATGTGGAGTTGCTGATCAAAAAGGACGTGGAGCGCGGCGGCGGTCACACCGTGGACTTTGGGTTCACATTCGGCGACTGGCTGGCGCTGGACGGTGTGAACGAGCAGGCGGTGAAGGGCGGCACGGACGACGGCTACATCCAGGCCGTGTACTATTTTCACAGCGTGCACTTGGCGGCGCTGGCGGCCGCGGAGCTGGGTTATGTGGAGGACGCCGCGCGGTACGCCGCGCTGGCGGACGAGATCAAGGCCGCCATCTTGGACGAATACATCGCGCCCGGCGGGCGGCTGTGCATCGACACCCAGACCGGGTATGTGCTGGCGCTGTATTTCGGGCTATACCGGGACAAAGATAAGCTGGTCGAGGGCTTCAAGGCGCGGCTGAAGCGCGATGGGTTCAAGCTCAAATCCGGATTCACGGGCACGCCGTTGATGCTGCTGGTGATGATGGATCATGGCATGGACGACGACGCGTTCCGGCTGCTGTACAACGAGCAGTATCCGGGCTGGCTGTACTGCGTGAACCTGGGCGCGACCACGATCTGGGAGCGCTGGAACTCGCTGCTGCCCGACGGCTCGATCTCGGGCACCGGCATGAACAGCCTGAACCACTACGCCTATGGCTCGGTGTGCGAGGCGATCTATTCGCGCATCGCGGGCCTGCGGCAGGCGGAGCCCGGCTGGGGCCGCGCTATCATTGAGCCGCACCTGAACTGGCGCATGAAGCGCATTCGCGTGCGCTATGACTCGCCGGCGGGCGCGTATGAAGTGGCGTGGGCGATCGGCGCGGACGGCTCGGTGACGCTGGAAGTGGCCGTGCCGGAGGGCGCGAACGCCGAGGTGATCCTGCCCGACCATCCCGATGCCGTGCGGCTTGCGGTGGGCGCGGGGCGGCACAGCTATCACTACCAGCCGACGGTGGATCATCTGCATCCGTTCACGGCGGACTCGCGGATTTTTGACCTGATGGCGAACGAGCGCGCGCGCGCCGCGCTGAGGGAGGCCATGCCCATGCTGGCGGCCGCCGAATCAGGCGAAGAGAGCGCGTTCGCGTGCGACCGGCTCAGCGACGTGTGCCGTTTCCTGCCGTTCGTGGATGCGTCGGGCCTGCCGCAGCTGTATGAGGCGCTGAGGCGCGTCACGGTGTAGGTGCCGGAAGCGGACAAAACAAACACAGAGGGCGCTGAAAAGCGCCCTCTGTTCGTGATTGTCAGGCGCCGATGCCCAGCAAGAACCGGTCCATCAGCAGCTGCAGAACCGTGAGCGCGGCGAACAGCAGGGCCGCCGCGCCGGTCCATTTCAGCGCCATGATCGCGCCGGTTTTGTACGTGAACTGCTTCTCCATCCGGTGCCACAGCAGGTAGAACGCGGACAGCCATGCGATGCCCGCGATGACCACCGTGGCGATCGTGGCAATCTGATGGGTGTCCGGGTTGCCGGTGAGCTTAATGGACGGTTTTTCGACATATTTGTTGAAACATTGTTTGTGCTCGTGTATAATACGATCAGACGCGTTTGGCGCGAAGCGAGGGCGGAGGGACGGGTGCATGGTTTCGATTGCCATCTGTGACGACATGGCGGATCAGCTGGAGCGGATTGCCGCGCTGACGAACGAATACATCAAAGAGCACGGCTTGTCCGCCGACGTGCGCGCTTTTTCCCATCCGGACGCGCTGCTGGAATCTGCCGCCAAGACGCCCTTTCAGTTGTACATTTTGGACATTGTGATGCCCATGATCAACGGCGTGCAGCTGGGCGTGGAACTGCGCCGCTGCGACCGCGAGGCGCAGATCCTTTTTGTGACCACGGAGCCGAGCTTCGCGTTGGAATCGTTTTCCGCAAACCCGGTGGGCTATCTCGTGAAGCCAGTCAACAGGCAGGAGTTTTTTGATGTGCTGTCACTGGCCTTGACGAAAATCGCCGCCATCGAGCGCGCCACCATGGCCATTAAAACGAAAGACGGGCTGCGAGTGGTGGCGGCGAGCTCGATTCTGTACTGTGAGCGCGTGCGCAACAGCGTCAGCATCGTGCTGGTCACGATGGAGCGGGTGGACGCCATGACCATACGCGTACCGTTCACGCAGTACCTCGCGCCGCTGCTCGAGACCGGCAAATTCGTGCAGACCCACGCCTCCTTTGTCATCAACATGGCCCGGGTGGAGCGCGTGACCGGCAACGAATTTGTGATGCAGGGCGGCGCAGTGATCCCTATCGCCAAGGGGAGCCAGGCGGCGGTCAAAAAGGCCTATCTGAAATACTTCTTCGAACGCTGAGCGCGTTCCATGATCATGCCCAACGAAAAGCGCCCATACTCGCAGGGGCGCTTTTTGTTACCCGCATGCGACAATTGAGCCGCAAAGCGCGGCCTGAAGCGCCGAAAACAAACGAACATGTAACGGAGCAAATCCATATTGGTATGAATCACAGTTGGACAAGCTCGAACCGCTGACGGCGCGCATCTGCCGCCGAGCAGCCAATGACGGCGCGCTGCATGCGCGTATAACTGCCATTTTTCCGCAAAATCACCCCGATTTTGCACAAAGTATGTATGGAATCACAAATTGTGGTAAGTTACATTGTGTCAGATGGGCGAATGCTCATTGGTAACCGCCCCGTGCGTCAGAGGCGGTGGAAACGAAGAGTAACGGAGGATGATACACATGACAGTTTTGGAATATATCGCGACTCATGCGGACGAACTGGCGGGCCTCAGCTCCCGCGAGGATCTTTTCAAGGCGATTTCTCAGGGTGTGAACGCCCCGATTGACGAGTACCAGCACTCCATCAAGGAAATGAACTTCCTGTATCAGGTGCTGAAGGGCATCTTCGCCGACGGCAAGCTGGAGGAAGCCCGCCACCTGTACGAGACCATCAGCAAGGTCGTCGAGGCCAAGACTCCCCGGTAAACCAGCGCACAGCGACGCCGAAGCCGAAGCCCTGTTAATGACGCATGTTACAGGCGCTTCGGCTTATTCGTAAGAAAAGGTTGGTGTGAATGATGAACATTGTGATCGCATCCGATGCGAATTATCTGGCACCGGCCAAGGTGTTGCTTCGGTCGCTGGCCATGAACAATCCCGGGCCGTTTCAGATCCACCTGTTGCATGGCGGCATTGAGCACGGCCTGCAACAGGCCTTTTTGGACGATTGCGCGCGGATCAGCGCTGAACTGCACATCCATTTCACGTCGGTGGACGATGCCCTGTTCCATGATGTGCCGGTGGCGTTCGGGCTACCCCACACCACGTATTACCGATTTCTGGCGCCTTCGCTGCTGCCCGAAGACATCGACAGGGCACTGTATTTGGACTGCGACATCATTGTGAACCGGTCGGTGGAAGCGCTGTACAATATGGATTTTCAGGGCAGGCTGTTGATCGCCTGCGAGGACATTGGCATATCCGTGACGCGCAAATACAAATTTTTGTCGATGTTTGACCGCATGGACCTGCCGCTGCACCAGGACAAGTACTTCAACGCCGGGGTGCTGATGATCAACATGGACAGGGCGCGCGAGGTGATCCGTTTTGTGGATGTGATCGAAAACATCGCGCAGTATCGGCAATTCATCACGTTTTCAGACCAGGACATCCTCAATTTTATGTACGGCAATGACACAAAGTATGCGGATTACAGGCGCTACAACATGGGCGCCGGCTATATAGAGGACAGCGAAGAGGACTGGGTGCGCGAGCACACGGCCTTGATCCATTATTACGGCTCGCGGGAGGGCAAGCCCTGGGCCGATCAGGACAAAGAAAACACCAAATGTTACGCCAACCGCCTTTGGTGGCAGTACGCCAAAGAAAAGGATTGATAATATGAAAGAATATGCGATTTCCGTCGTGACGCCGTGTCATGATGTCAATATAATGCTGCTGGGCCGCGCATTTGATTCGCTGAAACAGCAGACGCTGGGCTTTGAGCACATCGAGTGGATCATCGTGATCCACAACTGCAGCGAGCAGAACACCAAGGAGATTGAGCAGCTCGTCCAAGGTTATGACAATGTCAAGACGTTTCATCTGACCAACGACAGATTCTATGCCGCGAGCCCGCGTAACCACGGGCTGCAGTATGTGACGGGCAAGCGGCTGGTGTTTCTGGACGCGGACGACTATTTTGAGCCCGACATCTTTGAGGCGTCCATCCGCCACATGGACGAGTCGGACACGCAGATGCTGGTGTTCCGGTATGAGGTGGCGGAGCTGGGCACAGACCTGCAGACGCCGATCCATCCGTTCTGCATGCTGGATCAGACGCGGGAGTCCATCGTGCTGGAGCGCGACAGCTGGGATTCCAGCCAGTTTGTCCACGGCGAGGTGATGAACCTGGGCACGAAGGTGTACGACATGGCCTTCATGCGCAAGCATGGCATCCGGTTCGACGAGGAGATCCCCTTTGCCGAGGAGGGCAAGCTGCACCTGCAGTGTTACGGCCATGCCCAGCGCATCTGCTTTCTGCCGCAGCACATCGGCTACATCTACTGCCGCTACGGCGAATCCATACTAACCACCATGAAAAAGACGTCCGAGCAGGCGATGCGCTACGCCCGGGGTTTCAAGAGCATCTTCGACTGCGGCGCGGAGATGAAGCTGGACATGAACGAATACACCTGGGACCTGCTCGGCTTCTTTTCGGCGATTTTGCTCGCGTCCATGGACCTGACCTATCGGGACCGCAGCGAAATCAAGCGGCTGCTGTGGCCCTACCGCCAGAACCTGAAGCCGCTGACGCCCTCCAAGGCCTACACCAAGGAAAAGATCAAGCTGATCTCCATGCTGACCTCGCTGGTGCTGGCGCATCCGCTCCTCGTGAGCAACCTGATGGGGATCTTGAAGCTGCTCAAGGTCGATGTGTCGCAGAGAATGAACCTGCGCTATGACCAGGCGGAAGCATAACGAAAGCGAGGAAACAAGATGCTGCGCGACACCCAAGGCCAGGTGCTGCTGGACATCCTCAGGCGGAATGCGGACACGGACTATGGCCGCAGATGCGGCTTCGATCAGATCCAGACCATCGAGGATTATCAGCGCCTGCTGCCACTGACGAATTATGCGTTCTACGCGCCCATCCACCGGCTGATTTCACGCTTGGGCGAGCGGAGCATTCTGACCCAAGAGGAGCCGGTCTGCTATACGCTGTCCTTTGGGCCCGATGCGTCCGTGCGGTATATCCCGTGCACGGCGTCCTATCTGGCGCTGTACAAGGAAGGCGTGCAGACCCTCGCCGCCATGGGGCATGTATTTTCGCTGTATTCGGGCCTGCCGCAGAACAAGCGCTTTACGGACGGCTTGTACCTGAACACGATCTCCGGGCTGCTGCTGACGCTGAGCGCGGACGCGGGTTCCATGACCAGCCCCAAGGAGTTGCTGTTCCCCACGGACACGTACGATGTGCGGTATGCGCGCATGCTGTTCGCCATCGCGGACGAGCGGGTGCAGCTGATCGCGGCGCCCTACACGGGCATGGTGATTGACGCGTTTGAGTTTTTGCAGCAGCACTGGACGGCGCTGTGCGATGATATCGAGCGCGGCATCATCTCCAGCGACAAGTCACTGCCGCAAAGATACTGGCTGCCTGAGTCGGTGCTTCAAAAGCTCAACGAGGGTCTGCGCCCGAACCCGGAGCGGGCGGCCGCGCTGCGCAGCGCGTTCAGGGGCAACCCCCAAAAGCCGCTCGCCAGCAGGATCTGGCCGAATCTGAACCTGATCGTGGCAGAGAACAGCGGCACCACGCGCCACGCCTTGGAGAACTCAACGTCCGTGCTCAAGCGGTACATCGGCGAGATCCCGCTGAACAACGGCCTGTATTTTTCGCCGGAGGCGCTGGTCGCAGCCAGCGTCCGCAGCAATTGCGAGGAGCGCAAGCTGCTGCCTGAGGTGGGATTCTTTGAGTTCGTGCCCACGTCGATCCTTTCGAATGGGGCGTCCCGCCCGCTGCTCGCGGACGAGCTGGAGGTGGGCGAGGAATATGGGCTGGTCGTCACCAATTGCCTGGGCTTTTACCGGTACAAGATCGGCGACGTGGTGCGCGTGGAGCGCATGGACAAGGGCGTGCCCGTGTTCACGGTGCTGTACCGCGCCAACGCGACCATTCCGTCCAAGCGCAATGCCGAATCGGAAAAGGCCACGGATGTGCTAACAAAGGTGGAGCATGTGCTGGAGGAGATCACCTCGGCGCGCGCACAGCGATAGGGTAGGAGGATCAGAAACATGATGAAACAGACAGCCCGCGCGCCGGAGAGCGGCATCGTGATGGGCACGAACAACTATCTGGTCGGCAGGCTGCTGATGGGGCTGCTGGTCGTGTCGATCGTGATGATGCTCGGCGCCACGGTGAGCATGTCCATCGACAACCTGGTGGCGAGCAATATGCTCGGCGCGGAGGCGCTGGCGGCCATGAACGTGGTCATGCCGCTGTTCGTGTCCATCACCATGCTGAGCAGCATCTTCGCCAACGGCGGCAGCGCGCTGGCGGCGCGGTATATCGGGCAAAACGACGGGAAAAAGGTCAACGCCGTGTTTTCGCTGGTCATGCTGGCGGATCTGGTGTTTGCCATTGTGGTGATTGCGTTGGTGACGCCCAATATGAACGCCATCGCGTCCGCCATCGGTGCGAAGGACGAGCGGATTCGCGAGATGACCGTTCAATACATGATGGGCCTGATGATCGGCGTGGTGCCGATCATGTTCAACTCGTCGCTGCAGAGCTTCATCCGCGTGGCGGGCAATCCGCGGCTGGGCGCGACCAGCGTGCTGATCATGGCGGCCGTTGACATTGTGCTGGACGTGCTGTTCGTGGGTCCGCTGAAGATGGGCATGTTCGGGCTGGCGCTGGCCACGAGCCTGAGCTACCTGGCTGCGTGCCTGGTCTCACTGAACTACCTGCGCAAGGGCGAGTGCTCACTGCGCCTGGCAAAGCCCTGGCCCGCGCTGCGCGACACGGGTTCGGTGCTGAACATGGGCTTTCCCAGCGCCCTGACCAGCCTGACCGCCGTGGTGCGCGGGGTCGCGCTGAACGTCATCGTGGCCATCCAGCTCGGCACGCTCACCCTCAGCGCCATGTCCGCGCAGGGCACGGTCGGTAACTTTGTCAGCTGCGCATCGCTGGGCGTCGGGTTCGCGATTATGCCGCTGATCGGCATTTTCTTCGGCGAGCAGGACCGCGTTTCGCTGATCAAGACCATGAAGCGCTCGCTCACCATCGGCACGGCGATCAATATCGCCTTCGCGGTGATCATCTCGGTGCTGGCCGCGCCGATCGCCCGCGTGTTCAACATCGGCGATCCTGAAACCGTGGCGATGGTGCAGCGCTCGATCTGGTTTTTCGCGGCGTCTATGGTGTTCGCGATGATCAACTATGCGTTCGTGTGCTACTATCAAAACGCGAAGCGCGTGTGGCTGGCGAACGTGATCATCATCGGCAAGGTGGCGCTGATTCTGGTCTGCACCATTCCCTTCATCGGCGCGCTGAAAGACAACGCGATCTGGCTGGGCGGCCTGCTGTCGGAGGCGCTGGCCTGTGTGCTGTTCGTCATCGCCGCGATCGTCATCAACAAAAAGTTCCCCACCTCCCTGGAGGAGCTGTTGCTGCTGCCCAAGGAGTGGGATACCGGCGCGCCCTGCTACGAGGTCTCGCTGAAGAACAACCTGGACGACTGCATCGGCCTCTCCCAGAAGATCCAGGCGTTCTGCGAGGAGCACGGCATGCCTCGCAAGACAGCCTACTATTCGGCGCTGTGCCTGGAAGAGATGGCCGTGAACACCATCGTGAACGGATTCAAGGACCAGAGCGACCACTTCATCGACATCAAGGTCATGCTTTCGGGCGACACCGCGAAGCTGCGCTTCCGCGACGACGGCGCGGAGTTCAACCCCATCGACTATGTGCAGCCGCCGAGCGAGGATCAGGCCGATGACCCCATCGATTTCAGCAACATCGGCATCAAGCTGGTCAAGCAGCTGGCCCAGAGCATGGACTACCGCTACACCATGCGGCTGAACAACCTGTTCATCGAGGTCGCGGACGTGAAAAAGCTGTCCACCACAGCCACCTTGGACAACTGGCAGACCGTGGAGTCATTCCTGCGCACGGCGATGAAGGGGTACCAAGTCCCCGTCAAGGTGATCGGGCGCATGATGCTCGCCGCCGAGGAACTGTATGTGAACATCGCCAAGCACGCGTATGCGCCCGATACCGGCGATGTGCGCATCAACGTGAAGCCGCTGGCCCAGGGCGTCAGCATCACATTCTTTGACAGGGGCAAGCCGTTTGACCCGACGGCCTACGAGGGCGCGGATGCATCTCTGGGCATCCAAATCGCCCGCAAGAGCATGGACATTTTCAACTATACCCGCGACGCGGACAACAACGCCACGACCATCGGCAAATACTGGTAATAACAGAAGGAGATTAATGCGATGAAGATTGAAAAGAGCGCGCAGGCGGGCGGACTCGTCCTGGCGCTGGAGGGCAGACTGGACACCACCACCGCGCCGCAGCTACAGGCGGTTTTGATCCCCGCCTTTGACGAGGCAAACCAGATTGAACTCGACTTTGCAGACCTGGCGTATGTGTCCTCTGCTGGACTGCGCGTGCTGCTGATGGGCCAGAAGACGGCGACCGCGACGGGCGGAAGCCTGACGCTCACCCACGTCTCTGAGGAAATCATGGAGGTCTTTGATATGACGGGCTTCTCCGACCTGTTGACGATCAAATAACCAAGGGCGACTCCGCACAAGCCATCGCTGAAACAAAAGGGAGTGCGCACATGAAAGAACTCATGATCGAAGCCAAGCCGGAGCACCTGGACGCGGTCCTGGACTTTATCCGTGAATCCCTGGAGGCCGCGGACTGCCCCATGAAGCTGCAAAACCAGATCGCCATCGCCGCCGAAGAGATCTTTGTAAACATCGCCCACTATGCCTACAATCCCACGGTGGGCGGCGCCATGATCCGCGTGTCCGTGGACAAGGCCGTGACCATCGAATTTGAGGACAAGGGCCGCCCCTACAACCCCCTCGACCGCGCCGACCCCGACGTGACCGCCACCGCAGACGAGCGCAGAATCGGCGGGCTGGGCATCTACATGGTCAAAAAAATCATGGACCAAGTGGAATACCGGCACATCGACAACAAAAACCTGCTGATCGTCAAAAAGGAACTGTTGTAGGCAAGGCACAAAGCAAATAAAAAAGCAGCCCCGCGCAGTCGGGGCTGCTTTTCTGATGGTCATTCGGTTGTTATGCCGTTCGGCGCGCGATGCGCGAGCAACGCGGATTTCATGGGCGTCGCACCTGCAAAGGTTCATACTCATACACCATTGGTTGAGCCGCGGACAAAGAGTTTGGGCTCGTATTCAACATGAACGGTCAGCTCGTCTCCATTTTGTGCGTTGTGGATTTTGTCCAGGAGCAAGTTAAGGCCCATCTTGCTGCCGTGATAGGCCATTTGGTCGATGCTTGTGAGCTGTGGGCGCAGCATGCGGGAGATCAGCAGATTGTCAAATCCGCACACGGCGATTTGACTGGGCACGCGGATGCCGGTCTCCTGCAGCGTGCTCATGCACCCTGCCGCGGTCATGTCGTTGACGGCGATGATCGCGGTGATGTCCTGCTTTGAGCGCAGCAGACGCTCGGCGAGGGCGCGGCCGCTGTTAAATTCAAACGCGGTGTCCCACAGCTCCGACTCCTCATCATCCATCAGGATGGTGAGGTATTTGTCCAGCCCGCTCTCCGCCATGCGCGCGGCGATGCCGTTGTAGCGGTTTTTGCGGGAGTTGGTGATGTTTTCGAAGGGGCCAGTGATGTAGGCGATGCGCTCGTGCCCCAGGCTGAGCAGATGGTCGGCCATCATGTAGCCTGCGGTGTAGCTGTTTAGGCTCACTGTGAGGTTGGGGGACCCCGGGTTCTTTTCGCTGACGATGACGACGGGCAGCCGCTCTGGCAGCGGAAAGTTCGGCACATGCAGGCAAAGCACGCCGTCCACTTGGCAGCGGGACAACGCTTTCAACGCCTGGCTGCCGCTGTTCAGGTCGCGCAGCGTGTTCAGGATCAGCGTCTGGATGCCCAGCGAGCTGGCGTACAGCTGTATGTTCTGCAGCAGAAAGGGGTAGTACGGGTTCGACAGCGTGGGCGCGAGCAGCGCTACGGTGGGGCTGTCTTGCTTGGGCCTGGGGCGGCTTCTCGCGTAGCCCAGGTCGCGGCTCGCCTGCAGCACGCGCGCCCGTGTTTGTTCTGAGATGCTGACGCCCTCCTTGCCGCTGAGCACCAGCGAAACTGTGGATTGAGAGACGTTGGCCAGGCGCGCGATGTCGCGGGTGGTGGGCGTGCCCATGTGTACAGCCCTCTTTCTTCATTCATCATTTTTGTGATCATTGTATCGGAAATCCCGCCGTATGTCAAGATGATCGCGCAGTAAATATTATTAATCAAAGCAGCATCAAACATATGAGAGTAAAACGAATCCGATAAAAGATCCATTATTGTACAAAATGCAGCTGATAATGTGATTGACATTGATGAAAATGTGTGCTATATTGTGGGTACGAGCTTTGAATCAGAGGCGAATCGCGGTTTAGATGATTATTAATCAGATGGAGGAGAACGGAATGAAGATCAAGTGTGTCAGACTCGCGTGGTTTATCCTGGCGGTGTGTATGATCTTGACGCCGGTGTCCGCGTTCGCGGCGGACGACAATGTCAACGTGACTGGGATGCCCATCGTGAAGGAACCGGTCACCATGGACATGATGATCAGGGTGGACACGGCCCGTGGGATCAATCCCGCGGACAACGAGGTGTTCAAGTATCTGGAGACGCTGACCGGCATTCACTGGAACTTCGTGGTCGTGGACTCTACCGCATGGTCTGAGAAGCTGAACCTGACGTGGGCGAGCGGAAACCTGCCCGACATGATCTATTTGGGCGTGGACATGGCCGCCATCAAAACCTACACGGGCAGGCAGATTCTGGACATCGCGCCCTATCTGCCGGAGTACGCGCCCAACATCAGCGCGCTGATGGAAAAGAGCGAGGCCGTGAACATGGCCATGGTGCAGCCGGACGGCAAGGTCGGCACCTTCGTGTGGACCAACATGGACGTGGATGTGGGCTCCGGCCAGTGCCCGCCGGACATTCTGTACATCAACTAGGAATGGCTGGACAAGCTGGGCCTTCCGATGCCCCAGACCGTGGAGGCGTACATCGAGACGCTGAAGGCGTTCCGCGACAAGGACCCGAATGGCAACGGCCTCAAGGACGAGATCCCGCTGGCGCCGCGCTACGCCTGGTCCAGCCTGCACTTCCTGCAGCCGCTGTCGGGGTTCATGAGCGGCAACAGCGGCGCAGGCGGCAACGGATCGGACTACAACATGTACCTGGATGGGGACACCGTGCAGTTTGCGCCGTTTCTGCCCGAGTACAGGAGCTACATGGAAATGCTGGCGATGATGTACAAGGAAAAGCTCATCGATCCTGAGATCTTCACGCTGAACAACCAGCAGGTGTTGGCCAAGGGCAACACGGAGACGCCGATCTATGGCTCGGTGATTGCGTCCGCCGCGTTCACGGTGGTGGGCGACAAGCATGCGGATTCCTTTGTGCCCGCTCCCATCTACACCGCGGCCAACGGCAAGCAGATGTGGTACACGCGCGTGTTCGCCAACCCGGGCGTGGGCGTGATCACATCGTCCTGCAAATACCCCGAGGCCGCCGTACGCTGGTGTGACCTGTTCTACCAGGCGGAGTATGAGAAACTGGTCTGGATGGGCATCGAGGGCGAGGCCTATCAGTACGCGGACGACACCCGCACCACCTGGAACTGGATCCTGACCGACGATGCGGCCACGGCGAACGACGTGCGCGCCAAGCGCACCATCCAGGCGGGCGGACAGGGGCCAAGCATCTGCCCGGTCGACTGGTTCAACCTGAACGACGCGGTGGAGGCGCCGGTGAACGCCCAGAGAAAGCAGATCGGCACCGACTACTTTGGCAAGCTGCGGGTGGCGATGCCCGCGCTGTACTACGATACGGACGCGCAGAAGGAACTCACCGCGCTCTGGACGGACGTCAAGTCCTATCTGGAGCAGCAGACCGCACTGTTTATCACGGGCGAACTGGACATCGAGTCGAACTGGGACATGTTCCAGCAGCAACTGCGCGCCATGGGCGCGGAGCGCATCTCGGCGATCGGCCAGCAGGCATATGACCTCGTAAAATAGGGCGCAGGACGTTTGTGCAAAGGCGGGTTGGGCGGTCGCGAAAGCCAGCCCGCCTTTGCGCTGTGCATTTGATGGGCGTATGAACGGAGGGGTCCGGCATGGTATCCAGCGGGCAGAGGTCCTACCCCAGGCGGTTGATGAGCAACATGCGCAAGCATTATGAGCTGTACCTGTTGGTGCTGCCGGCGTTGATTTTTTTCATTGTGTTCCATTATCTGCCGATGTACGGCGTTCAGATCGCGTTTCGGGATTACTATCCGGGCTGGTCCATGGCGGAGAGCCCGTGGGTTGGGCTGGACAACTTCCGGCGGTTCTTCCGCTCCTATCAAGGCGTGAACGTCATCGTTAACACGCTGAGGATCAGCGTGATGGGGCTGGTGCTGGGGTTTCCGGGTCCGATCCTGCTGGCACTGATGCTGAACAATGTGGGCAACCTGCGCTTCAAGCGCATGGTGCAGTCGGTCACCTACGCGCCATATTTCATCTCCGCTGTCGCCATGGCGGGCATGATTCTGGTGTTCCTGTCCACCAACGGTCTGATCAACGGCATCTTGGCGCTGACGGGTGCGGACCGGGTGCAGTTCATGGGCAAGGCAAACCTTTTCCCGTGGATTTACACGATCGCGAACGTCTGGAAGAATCTGGGCTGGAACAGCATCATCTATATCGCCGCGCTGGCTGCCGTGGATTCGGAGCTGTACGAGGCCGCGAGAATCGACGGCGCCAGCAGGCTCCGGATCGTGCGCCACATTGACCTGCCCAGTATCGCGCCCACCATCATGGTGCTGTTGATCCTGAACGCGGGGCGGCTGATGTCGGTGGGCCACGAACAGATCCTGCTGCTGCAGAACTCGCTGAACCGCCCGACCTCTGAGATCATCTCCACGTATACGTACCAGGTGGGCCTTGTGGGTTCTGACTTCAGCTATTCCACGGCCATAGGGCTGTTCAATTCCGTCGTCAACCTGGTGCTGTTGGTGGCGGTCAACGCCATCTCGCGGCGATTTGGCGAAACGAGCCTGTGGTGAGGAGGATGTAGGATGATGGGCATACGTTCTGCTGCAAAACCGACGCGCGCCATCCGGGAATCGGCGGGCGACCGGATCTACGCGGTTGTCGTGTATGTGCTGCTGGGTTTGGTGGCGCTGCTGTTTGTCTACCCGCTGTACTTTGTGGTGATCGCGTCCATCAGCGACCCGTCCGCCATTTGGAACGGCGAGGTGCTGTTTTATCCGGTGGGCGTATCGCTGGAGGGGTATCGGGCGCTGCTGCGCTACAGCGAGCTGTGGGTGGGCTATGCCAACACCATCCTGTATACGGCAGGCGGCCTGGTGCTGAATCTGAGCATGACGATGGCGGCGGCCTATGCGCTTTCGCGCCGGGAGATGATGCTGCGCGGTCCGATCTTAAAGCTGATGACGTTCACCATGTTCTTCAGCGGCGGGTTAATCCCCACCTACCTGCTCATCCAGAGCATGGGCATGCTGGACACCCGCTGGTCCATCATCGTGCCCGGCGCGGTGTCGGTCTACAACCTGATGATCACGCGCACGTTCCTGATGAAGAGCATCCCCGAGGAGCTGCACGAGGCCGCCATGCTCGACGGCTGCAGCGAGGTGCGGTATCTGCTGAGCATCGTGCTGCCGCTGTCGTCCTCCATCATCGGCGTGATCGCGCTGTACTACGGCGCGGGCCACTGGAACGCCTATTTTAATGCCATGATCTACCTGACGGACCGCAGCAAATTTCCGCTTCAGTTGATCCTGCGCGAGATCATCAATGTCACCACGTCATCCGCCATGTTTGAGATGGCGGGCAACGAGGCGGAACTCGCGCGCCAAATGCGCGTCGCCGAGGTGATCAAGTACTGTTCGATCATCGTGGCCAGCCTGCCTGCGCTGATCGCGTATCCGTTTGTTCAGAAGTCCTTCGTCAAGGGCGTGATGATTGGCTCGGTCAAGGGTTGAGCGACAAGATGAGAAAATTGGAGGCCAAGCATGGACAAGTATGGGTTGACGGTTCCGGTTGCCTCAGGCGAATCTTTCGATGTGGTCGTGTGCGGCGGCGGCACGGCCGGGTGTGTGGCGGCCATCGCGGCTGCCCGCGCGGGGGCCAGCGTGCTGATGCTGGAGCGCACGTTCACGCCAGGCGGCATGCTGACGCTGGGCAACGCGGGCATCACAAAATACATTGAGCACTGCCGGGACGTGGAGGTGTACAAGCGCGAAGTGCTGGACGTGCTGGGCGTGGACCCGAAGCGGGTGCAGGTGGCGGGTGGCATCGCCAAGGAGTTTGCGGATCGGATGATTCGCGCGGGCGGCGCGCTGGGCACCCACGGGCAGGCCGGCAGCTACGTGTTCGCCGACCGGTACGCGGCCCAGTTCACCCTCATGGATATGCTGGACGAGGCGGGCGTCCGGGTGCTGTATGACACCAATGTCGTCAGTGCGGTGCTCGATGGCTCAGAGATTGTGGGCGTGATCGCGCACAACAAGCAGGGGTTCACCCGGTTCCCCGCCAAGCGCGTGGTGGACGCTACGGGAGACGCCGATGTGGCCGCGCTGAGCGGCGTGCCTTTCAACCACGGCGTCACGGAGGCCGATCTGAGGGAAGGCTGCGGCGACTACCTGGGGCAGATGATGCAGTTTGGGTCCATGTTTCGCGTGGACGGCGTGGACTTCCCGGCGCTGTTCGATTACTTGGAGCAGAACCCCGACCGATACTATGTGCAGGAGTTCGGCGTGATGTCCCTGGAAAACGCCAGGGAGAGCCATGCGTCCGGACAGATGGCGGTTTTCCGCATTTGGGTGGACGACGCGGAGGGGCATCGCCACCCGATGCAGGTGTACAACATGCCGCAGCGCCAGGAGGCCGTGCTGCTGGGGCACGGCTGCGGCGCGCCTGGCGATGGCCTGAACGCGCGCTCGGTGTCGGAGGGGCAGCACGCCATCTTCCGCGGCGTGCGCGCACTGATGGAGTGCGTGCGCAAGCTGCCCGGGTTTGAGCATGCGCATGTCGCGTACATCCCGGATGTGGGCGTGCGCGAAACCCGCCACATCGTCGGCGAGTACACGATGACGGGTCTGGACGTGATCTCCAGCCGAAGCTTTCCGGACTCGATTGGGCGCGGCGGACACCCCATCGACGTGCATCCGTTGCCCAAGGAAGTGGAGCACATGGACATGAACCACTGGAGCTTCTCCATTCCATACAGAAGTCTGGTGCCGCTGAAGGTGGACCAGCTGCTGGTGGCGGGGCGAAGCATTTCCGCGACGCGCATGGCCAGCGGCTCCATCCGTCCCACGGTGCAGTGCATGGTGATCGGCGAGGCGGCCGGGCTGGCCGCGGCCATGTCAATCCGGGCACATGTCAGCCCGCGCGCACTGGATGTGACTGCGCTGCAGGATGCGATCCGCGAGGTGGGCGGCGTGCTGTGACGGAACAACCTCATTCAAAGGAGGCAATGAGCCATGCCAATCCCGGATAAGCGCCTGATTCAATACGGTCTGGAGATACCGACCGGCACCTACAGCGACCAACCCTATGTGGTCATCGCGGACGATGGCTGCTGGGTGTGTGTGCTCACCACCGGTGCGGGACTGGAAGGGGAATTGGGCCAGCATGTGGCCACCATGCGCAGTGCCGACCGGGGCGAGACGTGGAGCGAGCCGGTGGCGCTGGAGCCGCCGGAGGGGCCGGAGTCGTCCTACGCGGTGCTGCTCAAAGGGCCGGATGGCCGGCTGTTTTGTTTTTATAATCACAACACCGACAATTTGCGCTGGGTTCTGGCGGACGATCCGCCCTTTCCGGGCGGCCGGTGCGCCCGCGTGGACTCCCAGGGGCATTTCGTGTTCAAGGTGTCTGTGGATCATGGCGTCAGCTGGTCTATGGAGCGCTATGAGATTCCTCAGCGCAATATGGACATCGACAGGAAGAATCCCTATGGTGGCGACATTCGCTACTTCTGGAATGTGGGCCGCGCGTTCGCGCTGAATGGGGAGGCCTACGTGCCGCTGCACAAGGTGGGCGGCTTTGGCGTGGGGTTCTTTACGCGCTCCGAGGGCGTGCTGCTGCACAGCCGCAACCTGCTTTGTGCGCCGGACCCGGGGACGGCGACCTGGGAGACGCTGCCGGACGGCGAGTATGGACTGAGCGCGCCCGCCGGCGGAGGGCCAATCGCGGAAGAGCAGTGCTGCGTGACCATGAGCGACGGCAGCCTGTTTTGCGTGTACCGCACGGTGGACGGCCACGCCGCGTGCTGTTACAGTCGGGACATGGGCCACAGTTGGTCCGCGACGGAATACATGCGGTACAGCGACGGGCGGCTGATGAAGCACCCGCGTGCGGCCAATTTTGTGTGGCGGCTCGCCAACGGGCGCTATGTGTACTGGTTTCACAACCATGGCTGGCGCAGCTATGAAGGCAGAAATCCTGTGTGGATATCGGGCGGTGTGGAGCGCGATACCCCCGATGGGAAGACGATCGCCTGGTCGGAGCCCGAGATTTTGCTGTATGATGACGACATCCTGATCCGCATGAGTTATCCCGACATGATCGAAGAGCGGGACGGCAGGATCTATTTCACGGAGACGCAAAAGGACATCGCGCGGGTGCACGAGGTGGACCGGGCGCTGCTGGAGGGGCTGTGGAAGCAGGGCGAGGCGTGCATGCCCGAGGATGAACCGCTGCTCTGCGCGGCAGGATTCGGCGCGGCGGATGTCGTGGACCTCCCTCAGTTGCCCGCATTCTGTGCGCGGAATATGGAGGAGCCGGACATGCGCATGCTGGACCTGCGCAGTGGATTCAGCCTGTGCTTCGCGCTCGACGCCGGTGACTGGCGGGTGGGTGAGGCGCTCTTGGACTCCGTTGACGCCTCAGGGGCCGGGCTCAGGGTGTGGATGGGCGAGGATCGAAGGCTTTGGATGCAGCTGTCCGACGGCATGACGACCAATCTGGCGCACTCGGACCCCGTCGAGCAGGGCGCGGTGCGGCAAGTGGCCTTTGTCGTGGATGGGGGACCGCGCATCATCCTGTCCGTGGTGGACGGGCGGCTGTCCACCGGCGGCGACCGCCCCTATGGCTGGGCGCGGTTCAGCCGCTGCATGCTGCACTGCAACGGACGGGCGGCGCTGAAGGGCAACCGCCTCGTATCGGATGTTCGGATCTATGGCCGGGCGCTGCGGGTCAGCGAGGCTGTGCGGATGCAGCGGGTCCGGTCGGACAAAAGGACAAGGGGGGACTGAACCATGCGTTTTCTCATCCTGGCGGACATCGAAGGCGTCAGCTGTATCACGAGTTATGCTCAGGCGGAGCGGAGCGAATTGGGTCGGCGGATGCTGCTGAACGATTTGAACGCGTGCATCGACGGCATCCGTGATGCCGGGCACCACGAGATCGTGGTGTACGACATGCACACGGACGGGCGCAACATCGATCCGGAGCTGCTTCGGGAGGGTGTGTCTGTGGTGATGGGCAAGCCCATCGATGGGGCGCGATACAAGGGGTTGGGCGGCGAATTTGACGGACTGTTTCTGGTGGGGCTGCACGCCATGGCCAATGCGCCGATAGCACTGCTGGCGCACAGCTACCTCAGGGAGTACGACGCCATCCATGTGGACGGCAGACTCGTGGGCGAAATCGGCGTGGAGGCTTATCTGGCCGGAGAGTGGGGGATACCGCTGCGGTTCGTGGCGGGAGACGACTTCGGGTGCGCGGAGGCGCAGGCGTTAACGCCCGGCGTGGTGACCGCGTCGGTCAAGCGCTCGCTCGGCGCAGACGCGGCGCTGTGCCTGCCGCTGATCGAGACTCGGGCGCTGATTCGGGAGGCGGCCAAGCACGCCGTGTTGGCCGATCCGCCCCAGGCGCTGAGGCCGAAATCGCCCACACAGATTCAGGTGACTTTTTCGGATTGCGCGTATCATCGCACGATGCGGGCGCTGCATCCGGCGCTGTTTGAGGTCGGAAACGGGCGCGTCGCCTCCGTCAGCGGGGACTCGATGCTCGAGGTCTGGGCGCGGTATTTGACGATGGAAAAGGAGATGGTGGCGCAATGAATCGCGAATCAGCCATGATTTTGGGCGCCAACCACCAATTCCTGTACCTTGCGGGCATGTCGGATGCGGATGTCCACACAGACACCCTGAAGCGTTTGGCGGACGATTCCCGCATTGAGGCGCTGGACTGCTGGGTGTGGGCGCATGAACCGAACCGCAGCCGCGAGCTGGACATCCTGCGCCACGCGGGCAAGGTGGTGAACTACAACATCGGCGACCGGTTCGGCGAGCCTGCCGCGCTGTATGCGGCCCGGGCGCCTCAGGCGCAGGCGCATGCGCAACGCATTTTCTGGCGAGAGCTGGACCAAGCGCTGCAGGCCGGCGCGCGCAAGATTGTGATGGGCAGCGGCCCGGACTTTCCGGACGAGCGCGAGCATGCGCTGCAGCGGCTCGAAGCATTTGTGTGCGCCGCGCTGGATCACATCGGCCCGGAGGCGTCGCTGGTGATCGAACCGACCGACCGGGAGTTGGACAAGCGGTTTCTTCTGGGGCCGCTCAGGGAGACGGTGGCGCTGGTTCGAGCGGTCAGGGCCCGCGGCCATCACAATATGGGCATACTGTTGGACATGGGCCACATCCCGCTGCTGGGCGAGACCATTGAGGGCGCGGTCGGTGGCTGTGAACAGTTGATCGAGCATGTGCACCTGGGCAACGCGCTCATCTGTGACACGAGCGATCCGCTGTACGGCGACAAGCATGTGGCATGGGACACGACAAAAGGGGAGTACGGCCAGCCCGAAGTGAACCGAATGATCGCCGCGCTGCGACAGGCCGGTTACTTTGAACGCGCCCAGCGCGCCAGCGTCAGCTTCGAAATGCGGCCCATGCAGGGTCTTGGTGCCGAGCAAAGCCTGGGCAGGTTCATCGAGATGCTGGACACTGCGTGGGCCGCCGGTTGATCATCGGGCATCTGCGTCATGGGCCATCGCCAAGCGACTCGGCGCTCGCGCCGCGCACGCCGTAGGCCTGCAGGCCGAACACATTCCAGTGGGTCGCGCCGCACGCGGCCTCGGGGATCAGCGTCACGCGCAGGATGTGCTGACCGGCGTGCGCGCGGACGGGCAGCACATACTCGTCCTCCAGCCAGCGCTTGTGGGGGTTGTTGACCTGGACGTACCACGGGTCCGCTAGCGGCTCACCGTTCACCAGTACCCGCGCGCGCTGCGGGCCGTGCGCCTGGTCGCTCAACCGGCGCAGGATCAGGCATGTGGTCTCTGTGTCGACCGAGATCTCCAGCGTCACCGGCCGCGCATACACGCCCTGAGCGCGCACGGGCACATGGTCGTCGTCGCCTTCGAAATAGGCCTCCAGCGCTTCGCCGCTGATCGAGGCCTCGGCCAGCAGACGCTGCCTGACCTCATCCATGCCGTAGTAAAACACCATGCCCGAGTGGGCCATCCACACGTCGTTGTTGCCGCCGGACTCGATGCCGAAGCGCAGGTCGCTCTGGAATGGGTAGGGCGCGTCCAGGCACTCACGGTGCATGGACCAGTTTTTGTGGTCGATCTGCACCTCGCCGTCGTAGCCGCCCGCCATGTGGCATTCCGGCGGCGTGGCGAAGCCCCAGCCGTAACAGGCGTAGCTCTCCGAGCCGTCGCTCTGCACCGACGGCGTGCGCAGGCCATCGATGTGCACGCGCACGTCTCCCTCGCAGTCCGCGCGGCCGTCAGGTTGTCGACCGAAGCCGGTGATGGTTGCCGCGATCATGTGTCCGCTGCCCCGGATGTCCGCGAGGATGCTGTCCGCGCCCTCGGTGTGCTGGGCTGGATAATATGGCGCACTGCGGAAGTGGCCGAAGCCGCCACCCGCGTACAGCGGGTTGTGCGCACGGCTGACCGTCACGCAGGCGCGCTCCACAGCCACCGTCCGCCCGCCGCCGTTGATCAGCGCGATGTGTGCGCCGCGAAGGTAGGGCATGGGGTAGCGCGCCTCGTAACCGCCCTGGGCGTCCATGGCGCACAGCAAATAGTGCACGGGATGGAACCCCAGTTCGTTGCCGCACAAACAGCCCAGCGGCGCGTCCAAGTCGGGGTGCGGGTGGCCTTCCCAGTGGGCGACGATGCGCAGGTTCAGCAGGTCCTCGCGCCGAAAATCCGCCGTGCGCAGCTCAATCCCGGTGATCAAGCCCGGCGCGTCGTCCCGGAAAAGGATGGCCGATGCGCCCGGCGCCAGCGCGAAAGTGCCCAGCGCCCGCCGCTCACCGCCCGAGCCTGTGTCGCCCCGCTTCCACAGCTGTACCAGCGGCTCCACCGACCGCGCCGGGTCGAACGTCTCGATGCCATCGGCCTCCGCATAGGCGTGGCTGAGGATGTGGCCCCAGCCGCCGCCGGTGCCGCCGTCGCCATTGCCCGCCAGCAACACGTCCGTGGTCACCCGGGCGCTGTGCGCAAACGGCATGGGCACGAAGCTGCGCACTACCCGGATGGGCGTCTCATACCGCGCGTCCGGCGGGCCGACGTACCGCGAGGCCAACGGCTCGATGAACGGGTACAGCTCGCCAAACTGGCTGTGGCGGATGGTGAAGCGCGGCTCCGGCTCGCCGTCGAAGTAGAACCGGAACGTGGCCTCCGGGCTGCCTGTGTAGCGGTGCTGCACGAAGTTATGGATGCAGCCTGGCCCAAACTGTTCAAAGATCACCCACTCGCCGCGCTCGTCCTGATACTGCCACCAATCCCAATCCGCGTTGCCGCCGCGCTTGTCGATGCTGCCTGTGTAGCGCACGCGCGTACCGCCTGTCAGCAGCGGCAGGTGGGCCAGGTTCGCCAAGACCTCGTTGCTCAGATCCATGCTGTACAGACCTCCGTCTCAAATCGAAGGGCCACTTCGATCAGATCAAAGCGGCCCTATTTCGTCATGCTTGCTGTGGTTTACTTCGCGCTGATCTGGGTCGCCAGATCGTCCGCGCCATTGAACAGGTATTTGCCGGTGTATTCCGGATGCTCGGCGGGCAGGTAGCTCACATACTCAAACGTGGGGCTGCCACACTCCTTGAACAGCTCGGTGTAGTACTTCAGGATCTCGTCTCCGCCTTGGGCCTTCCAGGATTCGACCATCTGGCCCCAGTTGTCGATGGACTCCTCGCCCATGACGACCTTGGTGTAGAACGGGCCGACGATGTTGTCGCGCAGCTCCTTGAGCGTGGCCGCATACTCGCTGTTCACCGGCAGGTGCACCACGGGGTCGGGGTTGGTGCAGCCCACGGTGGGGCGCTCCGCAGGATAGTAGAACTCGGCCCAGTTGCTGCCCACGCCGTAGACGGGATACCAGTCCTCCGGCAGGAACACATTGCGGAAGTACACGCACCAGTCGATCTTCTCCGCGCCTTCGATGGGGGTGATGGCGCCGTCCTCGCTCAGGGTGTAGTGGGTGCCCTCGATGCCGTAGTTGGCCAGCTTGACCGCCTCGGGCGTGCACATCATGTCGATGGCCTTCATGGCCGCTTCCTTGTTGGGGCAGTTTTCAGACACCATGAACGCCAGCGCCACCGCGCCAAAGCCCACGTTCATATTGCCCCAGGCGCGCGCGCCGTTCACGTCGGCGGGATAATCGGTGAACTTCAGGTCCTGCTGGAGCGTCGCGGCCTGCTCCATGATGCTGGGACCGGACCACATGGCGATGGAGCTGGCAGTTAGCGCCCGGCCGGAGAGCAGCAGCTCGGTCACGCCGTCCTCCTTCAGCGACGCGAAGTCGCTGGGGATGATGCCGTCGTCGTACAGCTTCTTCACATACTCCAGATACGCCTTGGCGTCCTCGGTGATGTACTTGTAGAACACATCGCCGTTTTCGTCGAGGGCATATTCGCCGCCGCCCAGGCCGTACAGGCCCTGCAGCAGGCCGAAGGTGGAGTCGTTGGAGCCGTTGGCGGGGCTGTTCGTGCCGTCGCCGCAGACCGCCAGGCCCAGCAGGCCCGCGTCCTTCGCCGCGGCCATCAGCGCGTCGAACTCTTCCTTGGTGGCGGGGGCCTTGTCAAAGCCCAGCTCGGCCATCTTGCCCTTGTTGGTGTACCAGATGCCGCGATAGGCGGCGTTGGCGATGGCTTCGGGGATCACATAGGCGTACTGGCTGCCGTCGTACATGCCCGCGATCTGCTGGTCGGGGAACATGTTGTACAGCGCGGAGGCGTCCTTGTACTCGTCCAGGTTGGCCAGCAGGCCCTGGGCGGCAAAGGTGCCGATGCGCGGGACGTCGCGGGTGACGACGATGCCCTGCACCTCGCCGCTGTTGAACATCACATTCAACTGGTCGCGCTCGTTTTCCGAGCCGAGCACGATCACGTTGAAGTCGTAGCCGGTCGCCTGCTCCCAATAATCCACGATGAAGTTGTCGTTCTCCGTGATGCCCTCCGGGAAGTCCTGAACGTTGGACGGCACGATGACCTGCAGCGTCACCGGCGCCTCCGCAAGGGCGGGCACAGCGCCGAGCAGGACCGACGCGACCATCGCGATCGCGCAGATCAGGGACAGAGCCTTCTTCATGAGAGTTCCCCTCCTAGTCGTTTTTATGATCAGCTGCTACAGCAGCCTGCTCATCATCCTTTGACGCCGCCGATCATGACGCCCTTGACGAAGTACTTCTGCAAGAACGGATACAGCACGAGGATCGGCAGAACCGCGATCAGCACACTGGCGGACTGCACGGCCACCGTCGGGCTGGGGTTGGTGCGCACCACATTGGTCAGGGCGCTGTTGCCCTGGTTGATGATGTTGCGGATGATCAGCGGCAGCACGCGCATGCCGGTGTCAGTGATGTACATCAGCGCGTCGAACCAGCCGTTCCAGCGGAACACCGCATACCACAGCAGCAGCACGGCGATGGAAGGCTTGGCCAGCGGCACCATGATCTGAAACAGGATGCGGAAGTGGCCCGCGCCGTCCACCCGCGCGGCCTCCTCAAACTCCATGGGAATCGCCCGGAACGCGGTGATCAGCACGATGCAGTTGTAGGCCGAGATGGCGTTGGGCACGATCAGCGCCCAGAACGTGTTGGTGATGCCCAGCATCCGCACCACCAGGTAGGTGGGGATGATGCCGCCATTGAACAGCATCGTGAACACCACGAAAAAGTTCATCTGCTTGCGCCCGCGCAGGTAGGGGCGGGACAGCGGATAGGCCAGCAGGATCGTCAGCATCAGCGCCACAAAAGTGAACACGATCGTGGCCAGCGCGGTCAGTTGCATGCTGTTCATGAACGCCGACGAGGAGAACACATACTGGATGTGCTTGAGGGTGAACCCCTTGGGCAGCAGCACGATCTGGCCGGACATGACCTGGGCGTCGCCGCTGACGGCCTGAGAGAACACCCGCAGGAACGGGAAGAAGCAGCACAGCGCGAACACCAGTGCCAGGCAGTTGACGAGGATCGACACGGCGCGCTCGTCGCCGGTCTGCCGGATGCGGTTCTTCTTTTCTTCGATCTTTACCACAGCGTGTTCCCTCCCATCCGCTTGGCGATCATGTTGGAGCCCACGACCAGGATGCAGCCGATGGCCGACTGGAATAGGCCCACCGTCGTGGAGTAGCTGATCTTGAAGTTCACCAGACCCTTTTCGTAGACGTAGGTGGGGATGATCTGGGCCACGTCCTGCACCGCGCTGTTCTTGGTCACCAGCACCTGCTCGAATGAGTTGGACAGCAGCGAGCCGGTGGACAGGATGAACAGGATGATCATCGTGTCCCGGATCCCGGGCAGCGAAACATGCCAGATGCGCCGCCACTTGTTCGCGCCGTCGATGACGGCGGCCTCATATTGGTCCGTGCTCACCGCCGACAGCGCCGCGATGTAGATGATGCTGCTCCAGCCCGCCTCCTTCCAGATCTCGGAGACGACCATCAGCGTGCGGTACATCTTGGCCGAGGACAGGAACGGCACAGCCTTCTGCCCGAACATGGCCAGCACCTGGTTGATGAGGCCGCTGGAGGTGTTTAGCAGGGAGTTCATGATGCCGTAGATGATGACCCACGACAGGAAGTGGGGCAGGTACACCGCCGACTGCAGCGAAGCCTTGTACTTGCTGGCGCGCATCTCGTTGAAGCAGATCGCCAGGATCACCGGGATGGGAAAGGTGAGCACGATCTTGACCAGGTTCAGGATCAGCGTGTTCTTCAGCACGGTGGGGAACATGTAGTCCGCGAACAGGCCCGTGAAGTTGGACAGCCCCACAAACTTGCTGCCGAACACGCCCTTGCCGATGTTGAAGTCCTGAAACGCCACCACTAGGAACAGCATCGGGATGTAGCTCATCACCAGAAAGAACAGCAGCCCGGGCGCGGCCATGGCGTACAGACTCGCGTCGCGCCGAATTGGACTCGCCTTCCTGCGCGCCCCGCTCCCTTTGCCGGATGTCATGTTCAACGCACGCCATCTCCCTTCGAAATCACGACTGAAAATGTAAATTCTGATATTTGCTTGCGTTTTCAATCGAACGCTATCGTTTCACTTGTTTTTATTATAACAATCACTCAGGCCCTTGTCAATATACTAATGAAAAATAGTTGGACGCATTATCCCACAATGTGGCGTTGAAATTTTGTGAAGATGGGCATAAACGATGGGATGTATGCCGAACAAATCGTAACAATCTGCAGGCTGTAGGCATTGGCATTTCGTTTTATGATGTCGAATTTGGCATTTATTGTTGTTTTCGATGCAAAAATGCCATGGGATTGCAAATGGCCATTGACATTCGCTGCGCATTTGCATTATGATAGTGGCATCAAAACACCCTACAAAAGGCAGGTGAGCACCCGTGCAGCAAAAGAAGCTGTTTGCCGAGGAGCGCAAGGAGCGAATCATCGAGATGCTGAACGCCCAGCAAAAGATTGTGATTCCCGACCTGTGCCGCTATTTCAATATCTCACCCGCGACCATCCGCAACGACCTGAACGAACTGCAGGAATCCGGCCTGCTCAAGCGCACCCACGGCGGCGCGATCCTCAACAAGCAGGTCTCCGACGAAAACGCCTTCATCCAGGAAGTGGAGCACCTGAAAGAAAAGCGCGCCATCGGCCTGGCGGCGCTGCAGCTGATCAACGACGGCGACACCATCGTGCTCGACACCGGCACCACCACGATGGAGCTGGCCAAGCTGCTGAGCCAGAAGAAGCGGCTGACCATCGTGATCAACGACATTCAGATCGCCGCGCTGATGGAGGCCCAGACCGACGCCAGCATCGTATTTGTGGGCGGCTATCTAAGGAAGGGACTCCACTGCACCGTGGGCCCCATGGCCAACCGCGAACTGCGCGAGTTGAAGGTGGACAAGGCGTTCATCGCCACGAACGGCCTGACACTGGAGGGACTGTCCACCCCCGACATGTACCAGGCCGACACCAAGCAGTCCATGCTGCGCATCGCCAACTATGTGGTGGTCCTGGCCGACAGCAGCAAGTTGGGCGCGTCCTCGTTCCAGCAGTTCTGCAAGCTCAAGGAGTTCGATCACCTGATCACCGACAGCCACGCCGATGATGACGAGCTGAACAAGTTCCGCGAACGGGACATCGAAGTCACCGTCGCGCCGGTGTAGCGCGGCCAGGCGCACCGCCTCTTCGCAGGCGGTTTTTTCTTATGTTCGCGCATTCTGCCTATTGACAGAAACAGAGCTGCGCGCTATGATGATTATAAACACTAACATACGATAGCAAACGACAATTGAAGCGGTGATATCACAGATCGAAGGGGGCGTCAGAATGAAGTATTCGATGCACAGTCTGATCGGCGAAGTGTTGCAGACGGAGCGGGGCAGGCTGCTGGCGGCGCGGCACCTGCCGGGGTGCGAGGCGTTTGCCAACGCGGCGTTCACGTCGCTGGGCACGGTCGCAAGCAGCCGCCCGGGCGGCGTCGCGCCGACCCAGGTGCAGGCGCTGATCGACGGGCTCAACGCGCCGCTGGCTGAGGCCGCGCCGGAACTGCTGCAGCGCCCTTCTCTGGACGCGCTGGACGAGGCGGCGTTTTTCCCGGACGGCAGGCCCGCAGGCCCGCTGGACGGCGAACCGGAGCGCATCGCGCTGATGCCCGGCAGGCCCGACTCGCTCGCGGAACCCAGGCGCGCCGTGCAGTTGGACGGCGAATGGCAGCTCACCTTTGACCGCGACGGCGCACCGGACTGGTCCCGCGCCATGTCTGCGCCCGTCCCCGGCAGCATCCACACCGCGCTGGCGACTGCGGGCGTCATACCGGACACCACTTTTGGCCGCAACCAGGAGCTGGCGCGCCGCTACAGCTACATGGACTGGTGGTACCGCACCGCGTTCCCGGCGCATGACCTGGATGCCCCCTGCGAACTGGTCTTTGACGGCGCATGCAACCGCTGCGAGGTCTACCTAAACGGCGCGCTGATCGGTGGCCATGAAGGCATGTTCGGCGGCCCGACGATCGACGTGACCGGCATGCTGAGACCGAAAAACGAGCTGGTGGTGCATCTGTTTGCGATCCCGGAGCACTGTCCCGGCCAAGGGCCGATGGACCTGCCCGAGCGGCGCAACCTGCTCAACAACGACGCCTGGCACGACACGGTGGTGTTCAACAATGTGTACGGCTGGCACTATTCCTGCCTGCCGTCCCTGGGCATCTGGCGCGGCGCGCGGCTCAGCTATCTGCCTGACGTGGCGCTGCCCAGCCCCTTCATCGCGACGGTGGACACCCAGTCCGCCGAGATGCGGCTGCGGGTGGACTTCGAGAGCGAGACCCCCTGGAAGGGTACGCTTGCCGGTGTCATTGAGCCGCTGAATTTCAAGGGCGAACCTTTGCATTTCGTGCGCGAAGTGGACAATGAGCGGAGTCTGCTGCTGGGCTTTCACGTCCCGGCCGCCAAGCTGTGGTGGCCCAACGGGCTGGGTGAGCAGAACCTCTATCAGCTGACGCTGTCCGTGGCCCCGGACGGCGCGACCGGCGAGCGGGTGGAGACGAGCTTCGGCGTGCGCACGGTCGCCATGGCCCCGCTCGAGGACGGCCCCACGCCGGCGCTGTACAACTGGCGGTTCATCATCAATGGCAGGCCCGCCTTTATCCGGGGCAGCGGCTGGTGTACGATGGACGCGATGATGGACTTTTCTCGCGCCCGCTACGACCGGTTCCTTTCGCTGGCGCACATCCAGCGCTGTCAGATGCTGCGCGCCTGGGGCGGCGGCATGCCGGAGACGGACGATTTTTACGCGCTGTGCGACCGCTATGGCATCATGGTGATGCAGGAGTGGCCCACCGCCTGGGACAGCCACCTGACCCAGCCTTTGGAGATGCTGGACGAGACGGTGCGGCTGAACACACTGCGCATCCGCAACCATCCCTCGCTGATCCTGTGGTGCCCGGGCAACGAGTCCGCCAATCCCTTCGGCGAGGCCATCGACTGCATGGCGCACCGGGCGGTGGCGCTGGACGGCACGCGGTCGTTCCACCGGGGCGAGCCTTGGGGCGGCTCGGTGCACAACTACGACAGCTACTGGGGCCGCCAGCCGATGGATGTGCACGTGAACCTGGAGGGCGCGTTCTTCGGCGAGTTCGGCATCGCCTGCACCCCCTGCGCAGAGTCGGTGAACCGCTACCTGCCGGAGGCTGAAAAAAACCAATGGCCGGTTGTGCCTTACAGCGCCTTTGAGTATCACACGCCCATCTTCGGCACCGCCCAGGACCTGTCGCGGCTGGAGCAGATGGTGGGCTATTTCGCGGGGCCTGGGTGTACGTTCGAGCAGATGACGGTCGCCTCGCAGCTGTCCCAGATCGTGGGCGTGCGCCACACGCTGGAGCGGGCGCGGTTCCGCTATCCCTACTGCGGCGGCGCGCTGTACTACAAGCTGAACGACAACTTCCCCGCCATGAGCTGGGCCACGGTGGATTGGTACGGTGCGCCCAAGCTGGCCCACTATGTGTTCCGCCAATCCTTCGCGCCCACCGCCGCGTTTGTGCTGCCGCGCATCCTGAACTTCAGCGGCACCGAACACAGCTTGCCGCTGGTCATCGCGGACGACTTCGGAGAGCCCGGCCAGCGCTACACCCTGCGCGCCCGCGCCTTCGACGGCGCATTGCGGCTCATCGCGGAGCAGCGGATCGACTGCGAGGGCGACTTCTCCGTGCCGGACACCGTGGGCCGGATCACCATCCCGTTCGACCGCGCCGAGGTACCGCCGGTGCTGGTGCGCGTGGAGCTGGACAGGGGCGGTCAGCGGGTCAGCGACACGTTCTGTTTCTTTAATTACGAGGCCCGCCGGGGCTGCCTGTTCGAACTGCCCGTGACGGCGCTCTCGCTGGCGACCTGTGGCGGAACGGCGACCGTCACCAACGTGGGCGACCGCCCGGCGGTGGGCGTCACGATCCAGCGACCGGGCCATGCGCATAGTTTCACGGCGGAGGATGGTTTTTTCTGGCTGGACCCGGGCGAATCGCGCAGCGTGCGCGTGAACTGCACAAACGGACTGACCACATCGGCGCTCAACGCCGGCGCGGCGGAGGGAGGCGGACGGCAATGATCGGGATTTGTTTGATCGGGTGTGGCCGCGCGGGCATGATCCACGCGCGCAATTTCGCGGGCAAGGTGCTAGGTGCGCGGATGGTGGCGGTGGTGGACCCGGTGCCGGAGGCCATGGAGGCCGCCAAGGCGGAGCTGGGCGCGGAGCACGGCTTCACCGACTATCGTGATGCGCTTGCGCTCCGCGCCGTGGATGCGGTGGTGATCGTGTCGCCCACAAAATTCCACTGCGAGATCGCGCTGGCAGCCGCCGATGCGGGCAAGCACATCCTGTGTGAAAAGCCCATGGCCATGAACGAGGCCGAGTGCCAGCGGATGATCGACGCAGCGGAGCGCAACCGGGTCAAGCTGCAGATCGGCTTCATGCGCCGGTTCGATGAAAGTTTTCTGGCCGCCAAGGCGCTGGTGGATCAGGGCGAGATCGGCGACGTGGTGCTGGTCAAGTGCCACACCCGCGGGCCCAGCGTCCCCAAGCCCTGGATGTACGATTTGAACCAGTCCAACGGGGCCTTGGCCGAGGTGTCCAGCCATGACATCGACACCATGCGCTGGTTCACCGGCAGCGACTTTCAGGAGATGTATGCGGTCGGCGGCAACTACCGCTGTCCCGACGCCCGGGCGTCGTTCCCCGACTTCTACGACAGCGTGATCCTCAGCGCACGGTTCCGCTCGGGCGCACAGGGCCAGCTGGACGGCGCGCAGGGCGTGGGCTACGGCTATGACTGCGCGGCGGAGATCGTGGGCAGCAAGGGCTGCCTGAAGGTGTGCCGCAGCCAGGAGCAGTTTCTGCGGCTGTGCACCACGGACGGTCAGATGCGCACGCCGTTCGTCAGCAGCTGGCGCACGCTGTTCACCGACGCCTACCTGGCGGAAGATGCGGATTTTGCTCGCTGCGTGCAGCGGGATGAGCCGGTGCGTGTGACGGGACTGGACGGCCTGATGGCGGTGCGCGCGGTGCATCACGGCAACCTGTCGATCGTGGAGAAGCGCATTGTGACACTGTGATGAGAAAGGACGGGTGATCGGTCATGAAGGCGGCTGTGCTCAATGCCCCCAAGGAACTGCGCATCGAGGCGCGGGAGGTGCCGTGCCCGGGCCGGGGCGAGCTGTTGATCCGGGTCAAAAGCGCCGCGCTGTGCGGCACGGACATCCGCATGTGGGCAAACGGCATCGCGGGCAATCCGCCCCGCGTACTGGGCCACGAGATCGCGGGCGAGGTGGCCGCGCTGGGCGATGCCGTGCAGGTGTATGCGGTGGGCGACAAGGTGGCCGTCGCGCCAAACATGGGCTGCGGCCTGTGCGACTGCTGCGCGTCCGGCAACGGCCACATGTGCCCCGACTATCGCGCGCTGGGCATCAACCTGGACGGCGGATTCGCGGAGTACGTGCTGGTGCCCGAGGGCGCGGTGCGGTCGGGTAATGTGTGCAAATTGGGACCGAACATCGGCTACGCGGAGGCCGCCGCCGTGGAGGCGCTGAGCTGCGTGTACAACGGATTCGAGCACTACGGCGCGCGCCCAGGCGACGCGGCGCTGATCATCGGCGCGGGCCCCATCGGCGTGATGCACGCGATCCTGTGCCGCATGGCGGGCGCTGCAAAGGTGATCATGAACGACCTGAGCGGGGAGCGGCTCTCCGCCTGCGCCGCCTCGCTGCCGGGGATCGAGACCTACTGCGGCGACGACCTGGCGGGCTATATCAATGATGCCACCGCAGGGCGCGGGCTGGACGTGTGCGTCACCGCCTGCCCGTCGCCCCAGGCCCAGGCACAGTCGCTGGCGCTGATGGGCCTCGGCGGCCGGGTATGCTTCTTTGGCGGATTGCCCGCCGGGAAAAACATGGTGCCGCTGGACACCAACATCATCCACTACCGGCAGTTGCTGGTCACCGGCACCACGCGCGCCAGCCTGGCCCAATACAGAAAGTGCCTGCAGCTGGTGGAGAGCGGCGTGATCGACCTGAGCCCGGTGATCACAAACCGCTTCGCGCTGGATGAGATCGGCCAAGCGTTTGAGTTCGCGTCCAAGGCGGGCGGCTTGAAGTCCGTGATCGACTTCTGAAACAATGACTGCAATCAAAGCGGAGGTGTGCGCGATGAACAACAAGCTGGGCATCTACTACGCGTTCTGGGAGCAAGCGTGGCAGGCGGATTATCTAAAATACGTGCACAAGGCGGCGCGGCTGGGCTTTGACGTGCTGGAGCTGGCGGCGGGCAGCCTGCCCGAGATGACATCCGCTCAGCGCAGAGACATCTCCAGCGCCGCGCGGGATGCGGAGATCGAACTGACCTATTGCATCGGCATGCCGCTCCAATACGACATGGCCGCGGAGGACGTCGCCGTGCGCAGGGCGGGCATGGACCATGCGTGCACGCTGCTCCACTGCATCCACGAGATGGGCGGCGACATGCTGGGCGGCATTATCTACAGCTGCTGGCCCGCCAAGATGGATTTTCACATCCTGGACAAGTCCGCGTGGTGGGATCGCAGCGCCGCCTGCGTGCGCGAGGTGGCGAAGTGCGCGGAGGATCTGGGCATCGACTACTGCCTGGAGATCGTGAACCGGTTCGAACAGTTCCTGCTGAACACCGCCGAGGAGGGCGTCCGGTTCTGCGATGATGTGGGCAGCCCGCGCGTCAAACTGCTGCTGGACAGCTTCCACATGAACATTGAGGAGGACAGCTTTGGGGAGGCCATCCGGACCGCCGGGCGGCGCATCGGCCACTTTCACATCGGCGAGACCAACCGGCGCGTGCCCGGCCGCGGCAGGATGCCCTGGGGCGAGATCGTGGAGGCGCTGCAAGCGGTGGATTATCAGGGTCGCATCGTCATGGAGCCGTTCCTAAAAATGGGCGGCCAGGTGGGCGAGGACATCAAGGTCTGGCGCGACCTGTCCTGCGGCGGCGACGAGGCGTTTATGGACAACGAGGCCCGGTTCGCGCTGGCGTTCATGCGCGAGCGGCTCTTAGAGAGGGGTTGAGCGACATGCGGAAAATCAAGGTCGGCCTATTGACCATGTCCGACGGGCGGGACCACCTGAACGAGTCCTACAGCCCGATCACCATGAAGTATCAGCAACAGATCGCGGACGCGCTGTCGGCCGGCGGCTACGAGGTCGTGGCCGGGTCCGGCCCCGTCCACACCAACGACATGGCACGTCACGAGGCGGAGGCGCTGCGCAAGGCGGGCTGCGAGGTGACGCTGATCAACTACTCCATCTGGTGCTATCCCCAGTTCACGGCGGTGGCCACGGCCATCGCGCCCGGCCCGTTCCTGCTGTTCTGCAACCTGCATCCGTCCCAGTGCGGCATGGTGGGCATGATGGCCGCCGCGGGCACCATGGACCAGCTGGAGCGCCCCTATGGCCGCATCTGGGGCGACATCCAGGACCCGGCGGTCTTCGTGAAGGTGGACAGCTTTCTGCGCGCTGCCTCCGCCATCAACCGGCTGCGCGGCCAGACCTTCGGCAACTTCGGCGGGCGGCCGCTGGGCATGTACACGGCGGTGGCGAATCTGGACCAGTGGCAGCGGCTGTTCGGCGTGGACGTGGAGAACATCGAGCAGGAGGACATTGTGCGCGCAGGGCGTGAGGCCTCTGACGAGGAGGTGGAGCGGGCCAAGGATTGGCTGGAGCGGAGCGCCCTCGAGGTGCGCTACGACGGCAGACAGCTGACCCCCGACATCCTGCGCACCCAAATCCGCTCCTACTGCGGCCTCAAGCGGATCATTGCCCAGCGCAAGCTGGACTTCATCGGCATCAAGGCCCACGGCGACCTGACGGAGCACTACTGCACGATGGACTTGGCCGAGGCGTTCCTGAACGATCCCTACGACTGGGATGGCCAGAAAGAGCCCGTGGTGGCCGCCACCGAGGCGGACATGGACGGCGCGCTGACCATGCAGATTTTCAAGCTGATCACCGGCCAACCGGTGCTGTTCTGCGACGTGCGCCACTACGACGCGGACGCGGGCGTGTGGTACTTCTCCAACAGCGGCACCCACGCCACCTACTTCGCGGCCGCGTCGGACGACCCGCTGGAGAACATGGCCCAGGTGTCGCTGCTGCCCGAGACGGACGACTATCCGGCGGGCGGCGCCAGCGTGCAGCACTTCGCCGCGCCCGGCCCGGTGACGCTGGCCCGGCTGGCGAGGAAGGGCACAAAATATGTGCTGTCCATCGTCCCGGCGGAGATCGTGCGGTTCGAGCGCGAAACGATGTTGAAAATGGGCGACACCACCACGCCCCAGTGGCCCATCGCGTTCACCAAGCTTCGTGTGGGACCGGAATATTTCCTCAGCCACTTTCCCTGCAACCACATCCACGGCGTGTACGGCGACTGCACAGGCAGCCTGAGGACGTTCGCGGAGCTGCTGGGCATCGAGGTGCGCCTGTTTGCCGAGGGGTGCGAAAAATGAGCGCCCATCTGATCGGCATCGACCTGGGCACCCAGGGCACCAAGGCGTGCCTGTTCCTGGAGGACGGCACACCGGTGGCCCAAGCGTTCGAGCCCAGCGAACTGATCTCGCGAGCACCCGGCCATGTGGAGCAGGACCCGGACGCGCTGTTTGGCTCCGTCGTGCGCACCATCCGCCAGGTGATGGAACGGGGCGGCGTGGCCCTCGGTGACGTGGCCTGCGTGGGCATGGATGGCCAGATGGCGGGCATCATGGGCATCGGCGCGGATGGCGGGGCCGTGACGCCTTACGACTCCTGGCTGGACACCCGCTGCGAGCCGCAGATCGAGCGGATGAAGCGCGAGGCGGGGGAGCGGGTGATCCAGATCAGCGGCGCTCCGCCCACTTATGCCCACGCACCGAAGGTGTTGTGGTGGCAGCAGGAGCGACCCGAGGTGTATCGGCGCATCCGCAAGTTCGTGTTGCCGGTGCCCTACATCGCGGGCAGGCTGTGCGGATTCGGCGCGGAGGGCGCATACATCGACTACACAAACCTGCACTTCAGCGGGTTCGGCGACGTGCTGCATCTGAACTGGTCTGATGAACTGCTGGATGTGTTCGGCGTGGACGGGAACAAAATGCCGCGGATTGTGGAGCCTTGGCACACGGTCGGCCATCTGACGTCTGAGGCGGCGGCGCTGTGCGGGCTGCTGCCCGGCACGCCGGTCGCGGCGGGCGCGGGTGACCAGGCGGCCACCTCGCTGGGCGCGGGCATCGTGCGGCCTGGGTTGGCCTTCGACGTGGCGGGCACGGCGTCGGTTTTCTCCTGCTGTACCGACCAGTATGCGCCGGATGTGGCGCATCGGACGATCCTGTTCGCCCGTTCGGTGATGCCGGATCTGTGGATTCCGCTGGCCTACATCAACGGCGGCGGGCTGTGCGTGCGCTGGATTCGCGACGCGCTGGGGGCCAGTTATGATGAATTGGCCGCCGAGGCCGAGCCGCTGCCGCCGGGCAGCGAGGATCTGCTGTTCACGCCCCACTTCGCCGGACGCGTGTGCCCCAATGATCCATTGGCCCGGGGCAGCTTCGCAGGGCTGACCCTGCGCCACGGGCGGGGTCACCTGTACCGCGCGGTGCTTGAGAGCATCGGTTATGAGTACCAGATGTACCGCTCGATCCTGGCGGAGGCCACGGGCCTGGCGCTGGACGAGGTGCACGCCATCGGCGGCGGCGCGAAGTCGGGCCTGTTCAACCAGATCAAGGCCGACATCCTGGGCATCCGCTACACCACGCTGCAGGCTGCTGACACCGGCCCGCTGGGCGCGATGATCATCGCGGGTCGCGCCGTGGGCCTGTATCCGGACATCGCCGAGGCTGCCTCGCGCCTGATCCGGCGAACGAACACCATCGAGCCGAACCTTGGCCGCCACGCGCTGTATGGGCGCTACGCGGCGCTGTACCCGGAACTGCTGGACGCGCTGCGCCCCATCTATCAAAAGCTATCGTGAGGAGAGGATGAACTATGCTCGCCATCGGACCCAAGGACATCGCCCAATACATCGACCAAACGCTGCTCAAGCCCTACGCCACCGATGAAGACTTCCGCGCCTTCTGCCAGCAGAGCGCGCGGTATGGGTTCAAGATGGTGGCCATCAACTCCGCGCCGGTCAAAAAGTGCAAAGAATTTCTGGCCGGCAGCACGGTGCTGGTGGGCGCGGCCATCGGCTTCTGCCTGGGCCAGACGACGGTGGCCACAAAGGTGTTCGAGACGCGCACGGCCATTGCTGAGGGCGCGGACGAGATCGACTATGTGATCAACATCAGCGAGTTGAAGAGCGGCCATTCGGCCTACATCGAGGATGAGATGCGCCGGATCGTGGACGTGTGCCGGGAGCATGGCCGCACCATCAAGGTGATCTTTGAGAACTGCTACCTGACGGACGACGAGAAAAAGCGCATGTGCGAGATCGCGCTGAAGGTGCGCCCCGATTTCATCAAGACATCCACCGGCTTCGGCGCAGGCGGCGCGACGCTGGAGGACGTGCGCCTGATGGCGGCCATGGTGGGCGATGAGATCAAGGTCAAAGCCGCCGGCGGCATCCGCGACCTGAACACCGCCATCGCCATGCTCCAAGCCGGCGCCCGCCGACTGGGTACCAGTGCGGGCTGCACCATTGTGGATGCGATGGCGGATCAGAATCTGACGATCGGTCTGTAGGCCGACATCACCTTCAGCATCGCGCCGCCGGCGCTCACGGGTCGATCGCATATCATTGGGGCGATACCGCACAGGGGGCGTGCGCGCTGACGGGCAGGTTTTTTGTCCTTGCGGACATGCCGAGGTTCGCGCTTGAGCGCGCCAAGGCTGTACAGGCGAAAAATCTCTCGCGTCAGCGCGCATAAATACGCGCGGTTTCGCCCGTCGCGAATGACTATATGTAGTTGTCTTTCTGCTCCTTTGCGTGTATAATACATGTCGAAACGGCGGTTCAGGGCGCGGTGGACGGCCTGAGCTTTGATGAGGTGTGTTTTGATGAGCGATGATGGCAAGGTTCGTCGATGCCTGGTTGTGGACGACAATGTCTTTGCTGCGGACATCATGACGATCTTTTTTCGGAGGTATGGGATTGAATGTGATGTTGCCGAGAATGGACAGGATGGGCTACGGTTTTTCATGCAGAACCCTGACCTATATGACGTGATTTTTGTGGACATGCAGATGCCCGTGATGAACGGGTTTGACATGATGAAGTGCATTCGCGGCAGCGGCCTTGAGGCGGCCCGGCGCGTGCGCATCGTCGCCATGTCTGGGACGATCACCGAGGACATGGTGGGCGAGGATCGATTCAACCACCACCTGAAAAAGCCGTTTGAGCTGCAGACCCTGCTCACTGTTATCCACACTTGATGCCGATGGGCACTGGAGGTAGCGTGTATGCGGTTGTTGTACTCCGATTTTGCCTATTCCACCACGATGCAGTTGATCCTGGCGGCGCTGACCTTCACGGAGACCTTCATCGCGATGTACATGATCTCCAATATGATCATGGTCGTCTTCAAGGTGAAGCTGGAAAAGTGGCAGAAGGTGCTATTCACGCTGATCAACGGCCCGCTACTGCACACCACGTTTGTGTACGGGGTGTACATCGTCGGCGGCATGGTGTCGTTCAGCCCGCTGGTGTTTCTGCTGGTCGTCAATGTGAACCCCGTCGCCGCCCTGGTGTACTACTACAGCGCCCTCAAGATCTTCAAGCTGTCCAAGGAGCGCTCCTTGAAATTGATGAGCTACATGCTCATTATCTGGGCCATGAAAATCGCGTTGGGTAGGCTGCTCCACGCCATGTTCAACCTGGATCAGGGCGCCGAGTACAACTATCTGATGGACGCGGTTCAGCAGACCGTCACTATTCTGTTGTTTGTCGTCATCAATTTTGCGGTGCTGCGGGTGCTGAAAAAGACCCAGGTGAGCATGAAGTTTTTGGACAGCATGTTCTTTGACAAGCGCAAGGAGATGCTGCTCTACTTTTTGGAATCTCTGTTCATCTTTGCCACAAGCACGATCGTGCCCATCTTGGTCGCTGAGCAAATCGCGGCCAATGTCATCGTGACACTGATCCTGCTGCTGTTCACCGTCGTCTGCATCTGCCTTGACATCTACAAGTACAACGCGCAGGTCATCAGCAACCTCGACCTGCATATCCACACGCTTTTTCAGGGCATGGAGGAGCTGCGGGGCGTGAAGCACGATTTCAACAACATCCTGCACACCTACAGCGGCTATTTGGAGCTGAAGGAGTACCAAAAACTGGAGCGCTATCACGCGTCGCTGGTCTCGGTCACATCCCACGCGGGCAACATCGCGGATCTGGCGCTGAAGGTCCAAGAGAACCCGCCCGTGATCTCCCTGCTGATCAACAAAATGCACAGCGCGGAGCAGATGGGCGTCAAACTGCTCATCTCGCTGAAATGCAGGCTCGACGAACTGTACATCGACAACATGGACGTGACACGCATCCTGGCCTGCCTGCTGGATTACGCCATCGAGACGGCGAGCCAGTCTGAGCAGCGCAAGACATTCCTCACCATCGAATCCAAGCATGCCAGATCAAAGCTGATCATCGTGTCCAACAGCGCCGCGCTCCCGGATGTCCCGGAGCCGGACGCCATGCCCACGATCAGCGACGCCAGGCAGCTCAAGGCGAAGGGAATCCTGAACAAATATGGCAACTGCTCCTATCAGATCGAGTACCGAGGCCAGGGGGTATCCACCTACGTCGAACTGCGGAGTGCTTGATTGATGATAAACGCAATAACACAGCTCGGGAGGATGTCCATGGATATGGAGTTCGCGTACTCGCGTGGAATGCAGATCCTGCTGGCGGCACAGACCTACATCACCTATGGGATCCTCATGTACCTCATCGCGAATCTGATGCTGCAGATCTCTGACCAGAAGGCCAGCGTCCGGCAAAAGACCGCGTTCGCGTTTTGGGTCGGATGCGTGTTCTACTCATCGTCCATCTACCTCGTCTATCTCTTCGGCGGCAACGCCCTGTTTACGCCGCTGGGGTACACGCTGATCGTGACGCCCAATCCGCTGCTGGGCTATCTGTACTACATCGTCGGCTGCAAGACGCTGAAACTGTCGCCCGTCCGCTCCATCAAGCTCATGAGCTACTTTTACACCTACTTCATCTTTGTCGTCAATCTGACGCGGCTCTTCACCGCCATGTGGCCCATCGAAACCATGCCCCGTTATAACTATCTGCAGAACGCTGAGCGACAGGCCGCGCACCTGGTGATCATCGTGGGGGTCTACTTTCTGACCCGGCTCGTGTTCAAGAAAACAAAATTCAGAATTGAGCTGGCGGACAGCCTGTTCGTCAATCTGAAGAAAGAGCGGATCGTCTACCTGTGCAAGCTGCTGTTTCAGTACGCGCTGACCACAAGCCTGCCGCTGCTCATCGCGGACGACGTGCTCGGCTCGCTGATCGTGATCTTCGTGCTGGCCTTCTTCTTCTCGCTGAACATCATGATCGATCGGATCGCGTCCCTGAAGGCTGAGCTGGACAACAAAAAGGTGCACATCAAGGTGCTGTCCACGGCCGTGAGCGACTTCAGCGGCATCCGCCACGATCTGAACAACATCCTGCAGACCTACGGCGGCTACATCGAGATCGGCAGCATCGATGGCCTCAGGAAATACCACGCCTCCGTGAGCCACCTGGCGCAGAATGCGGGAATCTCGCTGGATATCGGGCACAAAATGGAGGAAAATCCCGCGCTCATCTCCACCCTGACCAGTAAGCTGGAGTACGCGGAGCGGGTCGACGTGGAGATGGTGGTGTCCCTTCAGTGCAGCACCAATGAGCTGTACATGGACAGCCTCGACCTGTGCCGGTGCGTGGCGTGCCTGCTGGATAACGCCATTGAGTCCGCTGCCGAGTCGGAGCAAAAGCGGGTCTTTTTCACGCTGGAGCAAAAGCTGGACGGCTCCAAGCTGATGATCATCACCAACAACACGGCCAGGCATGTGGACATCGCCAAGCTCAATGCGGGCGGCGGCAGCAGCAAGCACGGCCATCACGGGCTGGGGCTGGCCAATGTGAAGAAAATCCTGGCGAAGTACGGCAACTATGCGTTCAACATGACATACTTCAACCACGAATTCTCCGCCTACTTGGAGCTGCGCGAGGATTGAGGCCTACCGAGCTGCCTGAGTTGAATGATGATGAGCGTGGCGGCGGGCACGCCGATGCCGAGGCAGATGTTTATCAACAGCCCGATCTTTTCGGAGAACGCGGCGATCTCAAAGAAGCTGTTGACGAAGACCAGCGAGAACAGGTAGGTGCCCAGCAGCAGCGGCGTCTTCAGCGGCGAGGGGTTTGTAAGGTGAAACAGCTTTTCGGCCAGCCGCAGGGAAATTTGCATCAGCATGGTGATGATCGCCACATCGGTGATCACCCATAGGAACAGGAACAGCGACTCCAGCCGGCCCAGTGTGCCGAACAGGTTGATCGTCTTGACGGACATGAAGAACGGCAGCGTCAGGTCTTGGGTCAGCGCGCTGCCGAAGATGCCGACCGTCATGAAGAACACAATCTGGTTGGTCACCAGCAAAATGACCGCGCTGCGAAGGCCCAGCGGCAGCAGCCGCTCCTTGCCCGCGACCTCGTCGGCGGTGAGCATCACGAACGTGATGTAGCAGAAGATGCCCAGGAAGGGATAACTGCCCTTGAGCACCGGCAGCGCGTCCAGCGTGGTCACCGGATACACATTGCCCAGTTGGATCTTGGTCAGCAGCGCCAGGAAGATGATGCCCAGGCAGATCAGGACCGCGTAGAAATAGATGCCCGCCGTGCGCATGAAATGGTCAAACGGACCGCTCAGGAACAGATAGCACATCGCCAGCATGGTGATGACGAACAGCTCGTTGGGCGCGCTTGGCATGATGGACGAGGCGAACCGCTCTGCAAACGCCCGCACATACAGGCTGATGAGCACGAACAGCCAGCACAGATAGACCGCGATCAGCGCACTGCCGAAGACGGGGCCGTAGGCATCCCTGTAGATGTCCGCCAGGCTCTGCCGCGCACTGCGGGAAAACAGTTGACGGAGCAGCAGGATCAGGCCGCAGAAGACCAGGCAAGCCAGCGCGACGGACAGCCACCCGGCCTGCTTGCCCAGTTTCGCGCACAGCCCGGTCGCCACCCGCACCGTGGGCGAGAACGAGGCCAGCAAAAACAGCATGTAGGCCTGATTCATCTGGATGGGCGGCTTGGTTCCGTTCAATCCGGTCATGCTCCTCACCTCATTCCTGGATGCCGAGGCCGGTTAGCACCATGTGCACAAAGCTCTGCTGATCAGGGTCCCGGTAGAATAAGTGCGCGCCGAACATCACCAGTGCCATGAGCGCCGCGAAGATGGCGATGGCCGCGCGCCGCTTTTCCTGGCGCAGCGCGCCAAGCTCGCCGAACGTCAAGATCAGTGCAATGACACAAAACTTGCCCATGGGCGACCCTCCTTTATGAATCCAGCTTGACGACATCAAATGTGCGCTGCAGCCTGGAGCTGACCTCGATGCGCACGGGGACCTCCGCCAGTGTCTCCGCCCAGTTTTCCTCGAGCCTGGCCCAGGCGTAGGGATGGCGCAGGCGCAGTTGCTGTCCGATCCCGAGAAAATCGCAGTTCATCTCTTTGGCCAACGCCACGGTCCGTGTCAACTCGTCCTGGACGATATCCGTCTGTTTGCGCTCCGTCTCGCGGCGCAGTGCGCTCGTGCGCAGGTCGCCCAGCGCGCCCGCGTCCAGCGCGTCGGTGGTGAAGTGCGTGCGAAGGACGACCTCCGCAAGCCGCTCGCCCTCAAAGCGGAACCGGATGGCGGTGTTCGCCTGCTCCAGCACCACCGAGGCCCGCCGGCCGCCGCCCGCGTCGATGTCGATGAGGGAATGTGTTGGCCGGTTGGTGATGAGGTTGTAGCCCCGGGCCTGCGCGCCGCGGATGGTTCTCCGATACTGTCCGGCCTCCACGATGGCATAGCCCTCGGGCAGGATACGGTCCTCGCCGTCCAGGTTTGTGATCCGAACAGTGGGCACGGCAAACGCGATGCCCTCGCAGTTGAGCTTGAGGTATTCGATGAAGGCCATGCTGCTGGATCGGCCTGCTACGCCTGAGTTGACCCCGAAGATTTGAAAGATGTCGGTGCTCTTTTCTTTGCTGACGATGTCGATGGCGGACTTGGCGCTGTCGCCGTCCAGAAAATACAGCTTGCTCGTCAGCCGCAGCTCGTTGTCCTTCGAGAGATAGTCCATGTAGAACGGTAGGCTCGATTTCACCGCGTCCTCGCCGATCAGATAATACTCCAGGCAGCTCGCCGGGATCTCTTTGAATGAGGTCTTCGCGATCTCGTCTGCCGACGCGGCGACGGTCTGCCCCTTGGCGCTCATGATTTGAAACGATCCGCCGCCGCCCTGCTGGTCGCCGGACGCCTCCGCCAACTCGGACAGCAGCAGCGTCACTTCAGCCGGTTCCTGCGCGTCGCCAGTGGCGTCGATGCCGATGATGACGGCGGGCTGAATCAGGTTGATCTCCGTCTTGCGGGGCATCAACCGGTCCGGCTCGTTGCCCGCGAACGCCACCAGCAGCGCGGCGATGACTGTCATGGCGGCGCGCTTCATTTCGGATCACCCGCGCCCTTCGTGCGAACCGGCAATCGGAAAAAGCCATCGCGGATGGCGCCCTGGGGCGACGGCGGGTAGGTCGGCGCCATGTAGGGCATGTTCATGCTGGTCATGGAGCAGAGGTGATACAGCAGCAGGATCAGCGACATGGACAGTCCGTACAGCCCGAACAGGCCGGCCATCACCGTCAGCGCGATCCGCAGCAGCCGGAAGATGTTGGACAGGTAGTGGTTCGGGATGATGAACCCGCAGATGCCCGTGACGGCGACGACGACCACCACGGCGGGGGAGATGAACCGCGCGCTGACCGCAGCCTCGCCCACCACCAGGCCGCCCACGATCGACACGGCCTGGCCGATGGCGTTGGGCAGCCGCACGCCTGCCTCGACCAGTATCTCAAACGCGACGAGCAGCGCCAGCACCTCCAGCAGCGTGCTGAACGGTACGGACATCTTGCTCTTGATGATCGACGTGAGCAGCGTGGTCGGCAACAGCTCCTGATGAAAGGTGAGGATGCTGACATAGAACGCGGGCAGCGTGAGCGACAGAAACGCGCACAGGAACCGGAGCGCCCGCACGATGGAGTACTGCAGATAATTGAACGCATAATCCTCCGCCGTGTGAAACAGCATGTTGAACACGATTGGCACGACGTACGCGGTGGGATAGCCGTCGATCAGGATGCCGACCTTGCCCTCCAGCACATTGGCGCACAACCGGTCCGGGCGCTCGGTGAATACCGTCTGGGGGAAGATGCCGTAGCGCTGGTCCGCAATGTGCTCCTCGATGTTGCCGGGCGATTTCACCTGTGCGATTTCGATCCTCTGCAGCCGCCTCAGCACGTCCTGCACCATGACCGGGTCGGCCGTGTCCTCCATGTAGACGGCCGCCACCTTGGTCTGGACCGCCGTGCCCACCGGGATCTCCGCGATCCGCAAATCGCTGGACTGGATGCGCCGCCGGATCGTGGCGGTGTTCACGCGCAGCGCCTCGATAAAGCAGTCGCGCGCGCCCTTCACCACGTTTTCGGACGACGGCTCCGCGACACTGCGCATCGCATACCCCTTCACCTCAAACACGATGCAGTCTTCCAGTCCGTCGATCACCAGCGCCGCGTTGCCCGCCAAAATGTCTGAGGTCACCTCGCCCACACTGGCCTTTGCTTTACACGAGCAGTGATACACCCCGCCGCACAGGATCCGCTCCACCAGTTCCTCGTCGCTGGCGGGCCCCAGCGGGTCCGCCTGCGCCAGTGGCCGCAGCAGATACGCGTCGATCATGTCCGCATTTACCAGTCCTTCGATAAAAACCAGCCAAGCTGTGCGCTCGCGGTCTTGATGAACACACAACTCATGAAACGCCACATCCTTATCCCCTTTGAACACCGCCCTGATTTCATTCAGCATCATCTCATCACCCGTCAACAGGTTGTCCATTTTTCTCCAAACCATGTGCGACGGAAAGGTCAATGACCAGTTTTTATCAGGGCGGTCAAACCGGCTATATAGCTGAGTTGCTGACTCAACACGTCAGTTGGTATCAAACGAAGCAATTGTCAATTGGTGCGCGTTGCTGCTGGTTACAGGCCCAGCCGGGTGAATTGCTCGCTTGGGGCGTCGTTTTCGCGCATGAGTTGGGTCATCTGGGTTTGCAAGCGGCGGATGAGGCTTGGGCCTGGGTCTTGGACCGGTGCGGTTTGGGCGGGGTCTTGGGACAGGTCAAACAGCAGGTCCTTGGGCGGCGCGGACTGGAAGAGTAGGTTGCCGTAGGCGGTATCAAAGCGCATGACGGGGCAGTCCTTGGTGAACGCCAGCGGTTCCGACATCCGCATGGTCTTGAGCTCAACGGGCTGGAACGGCCACGCCATGTGCGTGGGCATCAGGGTGTACTCATGCAGCGGCGCGTTATCCCGGGAGGCGGGCGCCTTCATGTACACATAACGGCCGTCCGTCACGCACACATGCGCGCCATGGATGCCGAACAGCGCGGCTTCTCGCACGGGGGTATCGCCCGTCAGCACCGGCAGCAGGTCATGGCCCTGCATGTCACTCGGCAGCGGCAGCCCGAACGCGCCCAGCACCGTGGCGGGGAGATCGATGGTCTGGACGAGCGCGCCGCGGCGCTCACCAGCGATTTTTACGCGGGGGTCCCAGATGAACAGTGGCGTGTGGGTGATCTCCTCGTACTGGGGCATGTAATTCTTCGCCCAGTACCCGTGCTCGCCCAGCAGATAACCGTGGTCGGTGCACACGATGAGCTGGGTGTCCTGCCACAGATTTAGCCGGTCGAACAGGTCCAGCGCGCGGCCCAGCGAAGCGTCGCACATCGACAGCAGCGCCGCGTACTCCATGCGCGCGTGGTTCACTTCCATTTCAGTCTCGCGCACCGGCGCGTAATCCGGCCAGTCGAACTGTGCGCCCTCATATTCGTGGGGATACAGCGCCTTGTAACGGGCGTATGAAAAGAACGGCTCGTGGGGATCGAAGGTCTCCAGCTGCAGGAACCAGCCGTCCTGACCCGCGTTGGTCGCGATGAAATCGAGCCCGGCGTCGAAGGTCAGCGTCTGCGGGTGGTCCGCCTCGTCCGCGAGGTACGTCCGGTTGACGCAGTCCTGTTCGAACAGCTTTTTGCGGTAGCCGTGAAACTCGATCCGGTTTTCCGGATGGTGAGCGCCGCCCACGACGCCCTTCCACGGGTCGCCCTCCTGGCCTCGGAACTGTTCCCAGGTGGTGTAGCGGTTGTGGTAGGTCGCGCCGCCGTCTTCCCAGTAGTGGGTGTGGTCGGAGCAGAGGTGGGTGTGGACGCCTGACCGCTTCAGGAGCTCCGGCATGGAGTCGTCGAACGGCTCCAGCGGGCCCCAACTGCGGTGCAGGAAGTTGTACCGGCCTGTGTGCAGCTCGCGGCGGGCGGGCATGCAGGGCAGGCTTCCGGCGTAGCAGGTGTCAAACGTGGCGCTGTGCTCTGCGAGCCGCTGAAAGTTGGGCGTGTGGGTGAAGTCGCAGCCGTAGGGCGACAGGAAATGCCGGTTCAGGGAATCATACATGATCATCACGGATCGCACGGCGGATCACCTCCATATCAAAATGGGGGAGGGTAGCGCACCCTCCCCGTCCCTCTATGTCAAGCTCCTGTAGTTCGCCGCGAACTCGCGGTCCCAGTGGGACTCCAGCGCGGCGCGCCAGTCGGTGGCGGCCCGCGTCAGGCGCTCGGTCAGCGCCGGGTCCGAGTCGGCGAGGTTCTGCTGTTCACGGGGATCGTCGGCCAGGTTCGACAGGAAAACCGGCGCTCGCACCCCACCGCACTCCTCCAGCACGCCGTTCAGCACCAGCTTCATGTCGCCCTCGCGCACGGCGGTCTGGCCATCCATCTCCCAAAATAGCTGGCGGACCGCGCCTTTATCGCACTCTTTCAACAGGCCCATCAGGCTGCGCCCGTCGAACGGCACGTCCGCCGCCGCGCCGGCCGCCTCCAGCATCGTCGGCGCGATGTCCATTGCCACACAGGGCTCGTCGATCACCTGTCCGGCAGGGATCTGGCCGGGCCACGCGATGATGCCGGGCACGCGGATGCCGCCCTCAAACAGGCTGTACTTGTGGCCGGTGAACCGGCCCGCCGTGCCGCCGTAGTAGGGGTCCTTGCGGCCGTCCATCCAGTTGCGCGATTCGCGACTGGGGCCGTTGTCGCTCTGGAAGTAGATGATTGTGTTGTCTGAGAGGCCCTGTCGCTCAAGCTCCGCGCGCAGCTCGCCCACGCCGTCGTCCACGCAGGACAGCATGGCGGCCATCACTTGGCGGTCCCAGGGCAGGTGGGCGAACCGGTCCATGTACTTCTTCGGCGCGTGCATGGGGTAGTGGGGCGCGTTGTAGCCCACGTAGAGCATGAACGGCTCGTCCCTGTGCTGCCGGATGAACTCGACGCCCTTGTCGGTCACCAGCTCGGTGAAGTAGTGGCCGTTGTCATACACCTCTTCGTTGCCGTCCCACAGGTCGTGGCTGGGGTTCGTGCCGCCATCGGACATGCCCCAGTAGAAGATGTGGGAGTAGTAGTCGATGCAGCCCGCCATGAAGCCGTAGAAGCTGTCAAAGCCGTTTTTCTGCGGGCGGCTGGCCTCGGCCAGGCCCAGATGCCACTTGCCGACGAGGCCGGTCTGGTAGCCCTCGGGCTTGAGCAGGCTGGCCAGCGTGGGCGTCTTTTCCGTCAGCCCCGACGCCCGCCGGTGGCCCGCCAGGATGGCGCGCACGCCCGCGTAGCCGGGATAGCGGCCCGTGAGCAGCGCGGCCCGGGAGGGGGAGCACACCGGCGAGCCGGAGTACATGCAGGAAAACCGAGCGCCGTCCCGGGCGAGTGCGTCCAGATGGGGCGTGACGAAGTCCGTCGCGCCCATGCAGCTCAGGTCGCCATAGCCCTGGTCGTCGGTCATGATCATGATGATGTTGGGTTTGGGCACGGGTGTCGCCTCCTATTTTTCGGTATACATGTGCACATCCGCCAGCGGCTCCTGGAGGTCCGTCTTGCCCTCATACAGGAAGCACTTCACCCGCCTCGGGCCGATCTGGTAATCCTTCGGGATCTCATGGCCGCACCGCGCCGTCGCCATCGGGCACCTCTTGACAAACTGGCAGCCCTGCTGCGCCTCGGACAGGTTCGGCAGCTCCTCTTTGGCGCGGATGTCGAGCACCTCCTGGCGGAACGGCTCGGGCGTGGAGTTGAGCAGCAGTACCGTGTACGGGTGGTAGGGCGCTCTGATGATGTCGTCGATCTGGCCGTACTCCACGGCATTCCCGGCGTACATGACCACCATGTCGTCGGCGATGTAGCGCGCTGAGGCCAGGTTGTGGGTGATGTACATCATCGTCAGCGCTCGGTTCTGCTTCAGGTCCAGCAGTAGGTTCATGATGTCGATGCCGATCGACACATCCAGCATGCTGGTCGGCTCGTCCGCCACCAGGATCTCCGGGTCCACGGCCAGCGCCCGGGCGATGACGATGCGTTGCCGCTGGCCGCCGCTGAGCTGCGCCGGGTGCTTGGGCATGAAGTCCTCGGGCGGGGTCAGGCCCACGGTGGTCATCAGCGACTTGACGCGCTCGCGCACGTCGCGGTCCGCGAGGCCCGGCTTGTGCAGCGTGATCGCGCGGCCCACGATGTTCTCCACCGTGTGCGCGGGGTTCAGCGAGCCGAAAGGGTCCTGAAAGATCATCTGGATCTTGGCGTGGAACTTCTTGACCTCGGCTGCGTCCATGGGCTTTGCGATGTCGCGGCCGTCCACGGTGATGGAGCCGTCGGTGGCGTCCATCAGCTTCATCAGCATCCGCGCCAGCGTGGTCTTGCCGCAGCCGCTTTCGCCCACCACGGCCAGAATCTCGCCCTGCTTGATGTCAAACGACACGTCGTTCACGGCGCGCACATAGGTCTTTTTGAACATGCCGCCCGTGGGGAAGTATTTTTTTACGTGGGTAAAGCTCACCTTCACATCGCCGGCCATCAGCGCACCTCCCCTTCCTCGGGCGCGGGCCTGAAGCACGCGCAGAAATGAAGCGGGCCCAGCTCGGAAAACGGCGGCTGCTGTGCGCCGCACCGATCCTCGCGCCTGGGGCAGCGGCTGTAAAACCGGCAGCCCGGCGGCGGCGTGATCAGGTCCGGCACGCTGCCGGGGATGCCGCTCAGTTTCACCTTCGGCCCCAGCAGCGACGGGAACGCCTGCAGCAGTCCCTGGGTGTACGGGTGCGCGCCGCCCTGGCGCAGCAGCGAAACCGGCGACAGCTCCACCAATTTTCCGGCGTACATGATCCCGATCCGGTCGCACATCTCCAGCATCAGCGGCAGGTCGTGTGTGATGAACAGGATCGAAAAGCCCATCTCCCGCTTCAGGTCCGTGATCCGCCGGATGATGTTGTACTGCACCACCACGTCCAGCGCGGTGGTCGGCTCGTCAAAGATGATCAGGTCGGGCTTGAGCGCCATGGCCATGGCGATGACCACGCGCTGGCGCATCCCGCCGGACAGCTCGTGCGGATACGATTTGATTCGGCGCGTGTCGATGTTGACCAGCGTCAGCAGTGCCTCCGCCCGGGCCAGCGCCTGGGTCTTGGTGATGCGCACGTCGTGCGCCAAGATGGCGTCCATGAGCTGGCTGCCCACCGTCACGACGGGGTTCAGGTTGTTCATCGCTGACTGCAGCACCATGCTGGTCTTGTCCCAGCGGAACCTGCGCAGGGATTCGTTGTCCAGCACCAGCACATTCTGCCCGGAGAAGTTGACCTCGCCCTGGGGGATCGTCGCCGCACCCTTCAAAAGCCGCATGATCGCAAACGCGATCGTCGATTTGCCGCATCCGCTCTCGCCCGCCAGTCCGAAAAACTCGCCCCTGTGGATGTCGAACGACACGTCCGTCACGGCCTGCACCTTGCCGCGCTCGGCCTGGTACAGCACGCTGAGGTTTCTGACCGACAGCAACACTTCTCGATTCATCGCTCAGCCACCCCCCTACAGTTTCACCGCGCCGCCGCGGTCGTTTGCGTACAGGTCCAGGAATGAGTTGCCGATCAGCATGAAGCTGTACCCCAGCGTGGCGATGCACAGCCCGGGCGGCAAAATCCACGCCCACGCGCCGTACAGGATCGCGCCGTTGTCAAACGCGATGGCCAAGATTTGCCCCCAGGAGACCAGGCTCGGGTCGCCGATCCCGAGGAAGCTCATCGACGCCTCGGTCAGCATCGCGGACGTGATGACCATGACCATGTTCGCGGTCACCACCGGGATGATGTTGGGCAGGATCTCCTTGAACATGATCTCAAACGTGCCCATCCCCAGCGCCTTCGCCGCGTCCACATAGTCGCGCCGCGCCTCGGTCAGCGTCTGGGAGCGTATGGAGCGCGCCATCCACATCCACCCGAGCGCGCCGATGATCACCACGATGTTCACGATGCCCATCCGCGGCAGCAGCGACGCGATCACGATCATCAGCGCCAGCATCGGGATCGTCAGAAACACGTCCACGATCCGCATCAGCACCTCGCCCACCACGCCGCCCTTGTAGCCCGCGATCAGGCCCACGGCGGTGCCGATCAGGCTGGTCAAGAGGCCCGCCAGCAGCCCCACGGACAGCGTGATCCGCGTGCCGTACACCAGTTGGCTGAACACATCCTGGCCGTAGCTGTTCACGCCCAGCCAGTGCGTGGCATCAGGCCCAGCCCAGGGGACAAACTCGATGGCCTTGGGGTTGAAGGGCGCGATTTTGTCCGCGAACACTGCCACCACCGTGAAGAACAGGATGATCAGGATGCCGATCTTCGCGCGTGTGTTGCGCAGGATGTACTTGCGCAGTGTCAGGTACCAACCGGGGAGTATCTTTTCTTGGTTGCTCATGATGTGCTTCACCTCCTACGACAGCGATACGCGCGGGTCGATGAACGGGTAGATGATGTCCGCTAGGAAGTTCAGGGACACGACGCTGAGCGCAATCACGGCAAAGCAGCCCTGGATCAGCGGGTAGTCGTGGCTCAGTATGGCGTTCATGATCGTCAGCCCGATGCCGGGATAGGAAAAGATCATCTCGGTGGCAATCGCGCCGCCCACCGCCGCGCCCAGCGACAGCATCAGCCCCGTGAACGACGGCAGCATGGCGTTCCTGAGCGCATACTTGATCAGAATCGTCCTGCGCGGCAGGCCCTTGGCCTGGGCGAGGGTGATGTAGTCCTCCGAGAAAATCTGCAGGATGTTCGAGCGCATCATGACCATGCGGCCCGCCAGGCCCACCACGATCATCGACAGCACCGGCAGGAATGCGTGGAACGCCACATAGCCCGCCATCTGAAAGAAGGGCACCCCGTCCGGCAGCCCCGCAGGCAGTGCGCGCCCCATGGGGAACCAGCCCAGCGTGTACCCGAACACCATCAGGATCAGCATCCCCACGAAGAAGTAGGGCGTGGACTGGATATAAAACGACGTGCCGACCACCGCGTTGTCAAAAAAGCTGCCCTTCTTCAGCGCCGCCAGCGTGCCCAGCAGCCATGCGATGGCGAACGCGATCAGCGTCGAGCTGAGCACCACCAGCAGCGTCCACGGGATCGCCTGGGTGATGATTGTGCTGACCGGCACCGGAAATGTCGAAAACGAGATGCCCAGGTTGCCGTGCAGCAGGTTCTGGAAGTATTTTACATACTGCACGATCAGCGGCTGGTCCAGCCCGAACTGGGCCTTGAGCATGTCCGCATACTCCAGCGAGCCCATGGCCGATTGGCTGGCCATCAGGTCCGCCGGGTCGCCGCCCATCATGCGCGGCAGCAGAAAATTGATCGTCAGCGCGATCCAGAGCGTCAGCAGCGCCGACATGATGCGCTTGACAAAGTAGGACGGCTTGATGTTC
>JAVBUD010000017.1:0-10398 GCA_031555755.1 Eubacteriales bacterium
CTTGCCCCCGCCGCCCGCGCGTGAGCGCCGCCCACCCCCACCAAAAAAACGAGGTGATCCCATTGAAACTCCCCCGGCTCCGCCAGCTCCTCCGCGAGCACTGGCTGGACCTGCTGTACCTGCTGGCGCTGGCCTTCCTGATGCTGATCCCGGCGGTGGTTTCGCCCATCTTCAAAAAGGTGTTCACCGACGACGTGCTCAAGCAGAGCGAACACGACTGGCTGCCCACGCTGCTGCTGGTGATGGCGTTCATGGCGCTGTTTTCCTCGGCGCTGATGCTGCTGCAGCAGATGGTGCAAAAGCGGCTGGCCAACAAGATCGAGCTGATGGGCGCGTCCGCGTACATCTACCGGCTGCTGCGGTCGCCCGCCTCGCTGTTCGTGGGGGCCGACGCCGGCGCGCTGATCGCCAAGGCCCAGGGCGCGAAGGCCGTGTCCACCATCGCCACCACCGGCCTGGTCTCGGCGATTTTCACGCTGGTGAACTTCGTGATGTACTTCTACCTGATGATGCGCCTGGACCTGATGATGGCGCTGGTCGTGGTGGCGCTGATCGCGCTGACGTATGCGCTGTCGAAGCTGCAGGCCAAGTGGGTCGCCGCCATGACCAAGCGCTCCGGCTCGTCGCTGGTCCAGAGCGACGCGGGCACCTTGTCCGCCATCGACAACCTGGTGTCCTCCCGGGGCCTGGAGGCCATCGAGACCATCAAGTCCACCTCCGGCGAAGACCAGTTCTTTCAGCGCCTGGTGGGCCTGAAGGTCGCGGGCGTCCACGCCCGGCGGGCAGCGGACTACACCGCCGCCGCCGCGCCGCTCAGCGGGCTGCCGCAGATGCTGTTCCTGAACCTGCTGCTGCTGGTCTCCGCGCTCTGGATCATGGACCAGCAGTTCACCGTCGGCACATACCTGGCCTTCCAGGCCTACGCCAACGCGTTTTTCGCCCCGCTGAGCGCGCTGCTCGGGCTGCGCAAGCAGGTCAAGGGCTATGAGGGCACGCTGGACGGCTACTACACCCAGCTAAAAAAAGAGGACGACGCGGCGGACGCGCTGGCCCGCACCGAACTGCGCGGCCAAAAGCTGGCGGGCCACGTGGCGCTCTCCGCCGTCACGTTCGGCTACGACAGCGAAAAGCCGGTGCTGCGCGACATCTCCCTGGAGGTCCGGCCCGGCCAGCGCGTGGCGATCCTCGGCCCCAGCGGCGCGGGCAAGTCCACGCTGATCAAGCTGATTCAGGGCCTGTACGCCCCCGATCGGGGCACGGTCACCCTGGACGGCTGTGACGTGACCGCCATCGACCCCACCGCGCTGCAGGCGTCCGTGGGCAGCGCGAACCAGAAGATCAGTATCTTCACCGCCTCCCTGCGCGACAACATCGCGCTGTGGGACGACAGCTTTTCCGAGGCCGACGTGTACCGCGCCGCGTCCGACGCCCAGCTGCACGAGTACGTGTCGTCCCTGGAGGGCGCGTACCAGTACATGCTGGCCGAAAACGGGCGCAACCTGTCCGGCGGCCAGAAACAGCGCCTGGAGATCGCCCGCGCGCTGCTGGGCACGCCCACGCTGGTGCTGCTGGACGAGGTCACCAGCTCTTTGGACCCCGCCACCTTGGGCAAGGTGCAGCAGGCGCTGATCCGGCGCGGCTGCGCGGTGCTGGCCGTGACCCACGTGGTGGGCAGCGTGCGCGACTTTGACCAGATCTACATCCTGCAGGAGGGCCGCATCACCGCCCAGGGCACCCACCGGCGGCTGCTCAAGGAGAGCGAATACTATGCCTCATTGTACAGGGCGGAAGGGTGGATGCCGACGTGAACCATCTGCTGCACATCACCGGCGCGAGCCCGGCGCGCCGCGTCGCCAAGGGCCAGCTGGACCTGTTCGCCGTCAATGACGCGCTGCCAGAGCAGCTTCGGCGGCTGCATCACCTGTGCACGCTGACCGAAGGCCAGTCGATCGCAGGCATTGAGCCGCTGATAGAGGGCGACGCCGTCTGGAGCTGCGCGGCACGCCCCGCCCGGGGCGCGAGGCTGGAGCGACTGGACGGCGCGCCCGGCGACGCCTACGGCCGGGCCGAGTTTTCGGACCAGGTGCGCGAGATCCAGGACAAGCTCGCCCATGAATCCAAGGTCCTCGGCAAGAAGCGGGCCTATTCCGAGGCCCGCCTCCGCGCCGCCGTGGACCGGCTCACCGACGTGAACAAGCGGCTGGCCCGGTTCGAGACCCACGATTACGACGGCCAGGACGAGCTGCTGGCCGCCTGCGAGGTCGTGGGCCGGTATCTGGGCGTGTCCATCGAGGCGCCCACCAGCGATGTCGTGGACAAGTCCCTGCGGCCCGTGGAGGCCATCCTGCACCTGAGCCGCGTGCGCTACCGCGAGGTCACCCTCACGGGCAAGTGGTGGCGGCGCAACAGCGTGCCCATGCTCGGCCAGATGGACGACGGCACGCCGGTGGCGCTGCTGCCGCGCGGCCTGAACGGCTACAGCGTGTACAACGCCCGCACCGGCAACACCCAAAAGCTCACCGAAAACCTGGCCGCCCGGATCCTGCCCGAGGCCCACGCGGTGTACCGAACGCTGCCCCAGGGCAAGCTCACCGCGCTGTCCATGGCCCGGTTCCTGCTGGGCAGCCACATCTACGTGGAGCTGTCCGTGATCGCGCTGTTCACCATGCTTGCCTCCATGATCCAAGTGCTGCCGCCCATCCTCAGCGCCCAGATTTTCGGCACCATCGTGCCCGGCCATCAGCGCGCCATGCTGATCGAGGTCATCCTGATCCTGGTGGCGTTCCAGGTGGCGCAGGTGGGCTTCAACATCGTGATGAACCTCGGGTTTTCCCGGATCAAGACCAAGATCGACCTGGCGCTGCAGGCCGGCGTGTGGGACCGGCTGCTGGGCCAGCGGCTGCAGTTTTTCTACCAATACGCCACCGGTGAGCTGCTGGAAAAGATCAAGGGCCTGCAGACCATCAACACCACGCTGTCGCTGGACCTGCTAAAGACCGCCAGCGCCACGCTGTTTTCCTTCGTCAACCTGTACGTGATGTACCGCTACAGCCCGACCGTCACCCACCGGCTCATCTGGCCGTTTTTGATCCTGTTCGCGGTGCTCATCTTCCTCAGCTACCGCAAACAGCGCCTCACAAAGCGCTTCATCCGCATCCAAAACGACGCCTCCGCATTCGACCACCAGATGGTCTCCGGCATCCAGCGCATCAAGGTGAGCTACGCCGAGGACCGCGCCTTCCAGCAGTGGTGCCGCCTGGAGGCCGAGCGCCGCGACGTGGAGGGACACATCGCCCTCATGACCACCCTCGCCGACGCGTTCAAGACCTTTTTCACCCTCGCCTCCGTGGCCTATGTGTACCTGCTCATCGCCCGCGAGATGGACGTGGACGTGGGCGTCTTCGTCGCCTACACCGCCACCTTCATGATCTTTCAGGCCGCCATGGTGCAGCTCGCGGGCATCCTCGATAAAGTCCTGGTGCTGTGGCCCGTCATCCAGAACGTGGAGCCGCTGCTCACAGCCGTGCCCGACGACCCCACCCGGCGCACCACGCCCAAGGACATCGACGGCTCCATGGAGCTGTCCCACGTGTCCTTCAACTATGACAAGTACGGGCGCACCGTGCTGCACGACATCTCCCTGCGCATTGAGCCCGGCCAGAGCGTGGGCATCGTCGGCCTCAGCGGCTGCGGCAAGACCACGCTCATGAAGCTCATGCTGGGCCTGTACCAGCCCGTCGGCGGCCAGATTTATTTCGGCGGCTATGACCTCTCCACCGTCGACACCCAGTTCCTGCGCCGCCAGCTCGGCGTCGTAATGCAGTCCGGCGAGCTCTCCTACGGCAGCATCTACCAAAACATCGCCCAGGGCGACATCGCCGTCACCGAACAGGCCGCCCGCGACGCCCTCGCCGCCGTGAACCTGCTCCAGGACATCGACGCGCTCCCCCACGGGCTGTACACCCAGCTCGACGCCGAGCACATTCAGCTCTCCGACGGCCAGATTCAGCGCCTGCTCATCGCCCGCGCCATCGCCAAACAGCGCCCCTACGTGTTCTTCGACGAGGCCACCAGCCGCATCGACAACGCCCTCACCAGCCGCATCATGCGCCACATCATCGCCATGAAGGGCACCAAAATCGTCGTCGCCCAGCGCCTCGCCACCATCGAGGACTGCGACCGCGTCATCGTCATGGAGGACGGCAAAATCATCGCCGACGGCAGCTACGACGAGGTCATCAACCAAAAGAAAATGTACGGCGTCCTCTTCGACCAAGAAGACGAAGACCCCTACGACGAAACCGCATAACCCCCCACTTAAACCACACCTCGCACCCTGTCACCCCCGCACCCCCGTCATCCTGAGCGCAGCGAAGGACCTTCCTCAACTCGGAAGGTCCTTCTTTTCCGCGCCCACCCAGGGCCACGGGCTGTTCCGCACCGCCCTGCCTTCGGCAGCCCGGTGCGAAATGCGCTCTCCCCGCGCGCCCACACGACCAGTAAACACAAACACCAGGGCGCGCGGGGGCCAGGCCACGCCCTCACGGGGCCTCAGAGGGCTCCGCCCTCCGAGACCTCCCGCCAGAGGGATTCATCCCTCTGGACTCCCTTCGCGCTTCGCGTTCGTCACCCAGCCCATGACTCTCCCCGGCAGGGGGGAGGTGGCGCGTGAGCGCCGGAGGGGGCACCCTCAGCACCCCATCCGCTCGTTCCGCAGCTTCTCCAGCAGCGTCTGGTTCGTCACCCGCACGTGCCCCGCGAGCGGCACAACCTTCGCGTCCACCGCGTCCAAACTCCATGCCACCGGCGGGAAGATCGCGTCCTCCAGCTCGTGCGCAGGCGTGAGCCAGTTCTTCGCGGCCACCACCAACGGCGGCGCATCCAACTCATCAAACGCCATCTCCGTCACCTGCCTGGCGACCTCGCTCGCGAACGACCCGCGCTCACACGCGTCCGTCACCACCACCAGCCGCCCGGTCTTCTTCACGCTCGCGATCACCGTCTCATAGTCGAACGGCACCAGCGTCCGCGCGTCGATCACCTCAGCCTGCACCCCGTACTTCTCCGCCAGCACGTCCGCGGCCTTCATCGCCTTGTACAGCACCGCGCCGAACGTCAGGATCGTCAGGTCGCCGCCCGCCCGCTTCACGTCCGCCTTGCCGAACGGGATCTCATAATAATCCTGAGGCACTCCGCCCTCGTGGAACTGCTCCCCGATGTCGTAGATCCGCTGGCTCTCAAAGAAAACCACCGGGTCCGTGCCCGAAAGCGCAGCCGCCATGAGGCCCTTCGCGTCGTACGGTGTCGCCGGGAACGCCACCTTCAGCCCCGGGATGTGCGCCACCAGCGCCGTCCAGTCCTGGCTGTGCTGCGCGCCGTACTTGCTGCCCACCGACACCCGCAGCGTCAGCGGCATCTTGATCACGTCAGCCGACATCGCCTGCCACTTGGACATCTGGTTGAACACCTCGTCGCCCGCGCGGCCCAGGAAGTCGCAGTACATCAGCTCCACCAGCGCCCTGCCGCCCGCCATGGCGTAACCCACGCCGCTGCCGACGATCGCCGCCTCGGAGATGGGGGAGTTGAACAGCCTGTGATAGGGCAGCGCCTCCGTCAGCCCGCGGTACACCGCGAACGCGCCGCCCCAGTCGCGCACGTCCTCGCCGTAGCTGACCAGCGTCGGGTCCTTGTAGAACCGGTCGATGATCGCCTCGAACAGGCCGTCGCGCAGCTGGTACAGCTTGTTTTTCGACACCGGCTTGCCGTCCTTCATGTAGAACCGCTCCTTGCCGGCGATGGCCTTCACGCGCGGGTTCTCCGCCATCGGCATCAGCACGTCGCCCGGCGCGGGCGCATCGGAGAAGCTCTCCACATGCCCGTTGCTGAACATCATCCCCGAGATGGCGTCCGGGTCCTTGACCAGGTCCATGCGCGGCGACACGCCGTCGTCGGTGGCCAGCTTGAAGTTAGCCAGCATTTTCCCCTTCACGCCCGCGACGATCTCGTCGCACTCGGCCTCGGTCGCCACCTTCGCGTCCAGCATCTGCTGGCGGAACGCCAGGATCGGGTCCGCGTCGGCCCACGCCTGGATCTCCTCCTTGGTGCGGTAGGAGGACGAGTCCGACGGGCTGTGCCCGGTCGTGCGGTATGTCAGCACGTCCAGCAGCACCGGGCCCTCGCCCCGGAGCAGCAGTTCCTTTTTCCTCGCGATGGCGTCGATCACCGCCAGCGGGTTGTAGCCGTCCACGCGCTCCGCGTGCATCTGGCTGGGGCTGAATCCCGCGCCCAACCGCGCCAGGATGTCGTACGCCATCGTCTCGCCGTTCGTCTGCCCGCCCATGCCGTAGTTGTTGTTGAAGATGTTGAACAGCACCGGCAGGCCGCCCTTCATGTCGCCCTCCCACAGCTGCGTGAACTGACCCATGGCCGCGAAGTTCAGCGCCTCCAGCACCGGGCCGCACCCGAGGCTGCCGTCGCCGATGTTCGCCACCACGATGCCCGCCTTGCGGTTCACCTTCTTATACAGCGCCGCGCCCGCCGCGATGTCCGCGGACCCGCCCACCAGCGCGTTGTTCGGGTAGATCCCAAACGGCGTGAAGAATGTGTGCATCGACCCGCCAAGGCCCCGGTTGAACCCCGTCTTCCTGGCGAAAATTTCCGCCATCGCGCCGTACAGCAGGAAGTGGATCGCCAGCTCCTTCACGGAATTGTGCGGCTGCTTCTCCACCGCCCGCAGGATCTCGCCGCCGAAAAAGCCCTCCATGGTCTGCGTCAGCGCCGCGTCGCTGAGCTTTTCGATGGACGACAGGCCCTTCGCCAAGATCTCGCCGTGGCTCCTGTGCGAGCCGAAAATGTAGTCGTCCACCGTCAGGTGGAACGCCTGGCCCACCGCCGACGCCTCCTGACCCAGCGACAGATGCGCCGGGCCGGGATGGTTGTACACATTGCCCTCGTACTCGCCCGTGGTCTTGATCAGGTTCAGCATCGTCTCAAACTCGCGCAGCACCAGCATGTCGCGATAGATGGTCTTGAACTGGTCCGCCGTGTAGTTTTTCAGCTCGTCCTTGACGGTCTTCTGGTAGGTGTTCACCGCGATGTCCGTAAAGTGCACCGCGCCGGGCTTTCGAAGCGCCACCGGATCGACGTATTGGGATTTCGGCATATGTGTTCACTCCTATAAAAACTTATTGATGCGTATTTTCTGATTGCGGCTGTCATATAGGGCCGCCCCTATGCGCTCATATCCGTCCCACCTCGCCGTCATCCTGAGGCCGCAGCCGAAGGATCTTTTGCACTGTAAAGGAAGGTCCTTCGCTGTCGCTCAGGATGACGGCGTGGGGGGGAGGGATGCGCGAGCGACGCACCTACCTGCTAGTCCTCAAACGCCCAAATCACTTCCCGAATGATCTCGCTGACCGTCGGGTGCGGGAAGATGATCTCCTTGGCGTCCTTCACCCTCAGCTCCCCTTCGACCATCGCCGCTGCGCCCCAAATGATCTCGCTACTATAGCTCCCGATCATGTGCACGCCGATCACGTTCCGGTGCGCCTTGTGCACCAGCACCTTGCACAGCCCGTCGTCGCCCTCGTTCTCCGCGACGAACCGGCCCACATAGCGCATGGACAGCTTTTTCACCTCGTAGGGCACGCCGCCTTCCTGCGCCTGCTCCTCCGTCAGCCCCACGCACGCCACCTCCGGCTTGGTGTAGATGACCGCCGGATTCGCCTGGTACCGCATGGCGTCCTTTTTGCGCAGCATCGTGTTCACGGCCACCTCCGCCTCGCGGTACGCCGTGTGGGCCAGCATCTGCACGCCGTTCACGTCGCCCGCGGCGAACACGCCCTCCACATTCGTGCGGCCCTGGGCGTCGGTCTTGATGCCCATCCGCGTGAGCTCCACGCCGATCTTTTCCAGCCCGATCCCCTGCACATTCGCGCGGCGGCCGATCGAGAGCAGCACCTTGTCACAGGGCAGCTCGATCTGCTTGCCGTCCGCCTCGCACAGCACCGACTTGTCCGTCAAGCCCGTGACCTTCGTGTTCAGCAGGAACGTGACGCCCTTTTTTGTGTACTCCCTGAGCAGGATGTCCGAGATCTCCCTGTCTGTCGGCCCGGCGATGTGGTCCAGCATCTCCACCACCGTGACCTTCGCGCCTGCCGTATTATAATAGGAAGCCATCTCCAGCCCGATCACGCCGCCGCCGATGATCACGAACGAGTCCGGCACCGCAGGCAGCTGCAGCACCTCTTTGTTCGTCACGCACAGCCCGCTGTCCAGCGCCTCCTTCAGGCCCGGAATCGGCGGCACGACGGGGGAGGACCCGCTGCAGATCAGCAGCTTCGCCGCCTGATACAATGTGCCAGCCGCTTCCACCTCGAACCCGCCCGGGCATCGGCCCGCGATCACGGCCAGCTCCTTGACCACCGTCACGCCCGCGCCCTTCATCTTCGCGCCCACGCCCGCCACCAGCGTGCGCACCACCTTGCCGCGCCGCTTGACGACCGCCCCGTGGTCCAGCGCCGCGCCGGTGATGGTCACGCCATACTTGTCCCCGTGCAGCGCCGTCTCGTATACCTTCGCCGAGTACAGCAGCGCCTTTGATGGAATGCAGCCCTCGTTCAGACACACCCCGCCCAGATTCGCCTTCTCAAACAGCAGCACATTCATCCCACCATGCGCCGCCCGCTCCGCCCCCAAATACCCGGCAGGCCCGCCGCCGATGATGATCAAGTCGTACATTTGCGCGTGTCCTCCTTATCCCTTCGCCAGCAGCAGGTTGAAGTTTTCCAGATTCCGGCACAGATCCCTGAGGAACTTGCTCGCCGGCGCGCCGTCCACGGCCCTGTGGTCGTAGGTCAGCGACAGCGCCATCGCCGGGTAGGGCACGATCTGGCCCTTTTCCTCGCGAATGCGCGTGGTGATGGTGTTCACGCCCAGAATGCCCGTCTGCGGCGGGTTGATGACGGGCGTGAACGACTCGATGCCCAGCGAGCCCAGGTTCGACACGGTGAAGCTGCCGTTTTTCAGCAGGTCCGGGTTGATGGTGCCCGCCTGGCAGTCCTTGGCGAGTGCCTTCACGGCCTGGCTGATCTGTTGCAAACTCATCTTGTCCGCGCCGTACAGCACCGGCACCATCAGCCCGCGCTCGGTGTCCACCGCCAGGCCCAGGTTCACCGCGCGGAAGTACTTCATCGTGTCGCCGTTCAGGTTCGCGTTCAGCGCCCGATGCTCCGGCATCGCCAGCGTGCGCGACACGGCGTACAAAACGATGTCGTTCAGCGTGATCTTGTCCATGCCCAGCGCCGCGCCCTGCTCCTTGTACAGCTTCCGCGCGGCCTGAATCTGCGTGGCGTCAAAGCTGGCGTTGTGGGTCAGCTGCGCCATGGAGGACAGCGACTGCACCATCGCCTTGGCGATGACCTTGCGCATGTGGGTGAGCGGCTCCTCGTAGGTGTCGGAGACGGGCGCGGCGGGCGCGGCGGCCACAGGCTGGGCCACCGGCGCGGCCTCGGCGGGCTTTTGAGAAAGGTCCGCGAGGGTCACCCGACCGCCCATCCCGGTGCCCACCGCGCCGCCCTGATACGCGCCGAACGCGGCGGGGGAGACCACGTGCCCCTCGTCGATCAGCTTCTGCACGTCCCGCGCGATCACGCGCCCCTCCGGCCCCGTCGGCGCCACCATCGAAAGGTCCGCAAACCGCGCCTCCGCCAGCGCCTTGGCCCGGGGCGAAATCTTCATCTCCCCGCCACCCTCCGTCATCCTGAGCGTCTCCTCCGTCACGCTGAGCGGTTCCTCCGTCATCCTGAGCGACAGCGAAGGACCTTCCTCCACCTTCTCCGCCGCCACTCCCGCCCCGCCGTTCGGATCAAACGCCGCGAAATCCTCGCCCGCGTCCCCGATCACGCACACATTCGTCAGGCACGCTACGTCGTCCCCCTCAGCAAAGAAAACACCGAGCAAGGTCCCCGCGACCTTCGATTCTTCCTCGAACGCGGCCTTGTCGGTCTCATAAGAAAACAGGATGTCGCCCACCGCGACGCTGTCGCCGGGCACTTTGTGCCATTTTGTGATGATGCAGCTTTCCACGGATTGCCCCTGGCGCGGCATGATGACGGGTGTTGCCATACGCATCCTCCTATTAAACTGTCGTCTGATTCCAGTGTACCGGAGTGTGACAGGCGGTTCAATCAAAGCGCAGAAATTTATCACAGAGTTAATCATATTTAACATTGGATCCGCAAAACCTCATCACCGCCTGGGGGGGGGGGGGGGCGGGGGGGGGGGGGGGGGGGGGGGGGGGGGGGGGGGGGGGGGGGGGGGGGGGGGGGGGGGGGGGGGGGGGGGGGGGGGGGGGGGGGGGGGGGGGGGGGGGGGGGGGGGGGGGGGGGGGGGGGGGGG
>JAVBUD010000195.1:0-13842 GCA_031555755.1 Eubacteriales bacterium
AAAACGCCGCGGTGGCCATCATACCGGCCGCGCTGCTTTCGCATTCTCCGTGCACCATCGAAAACCTGCCCGACATCGAGGATGTGCGGGTGCTCATTGAGATGCTGCGCTGCCTGGGTGCGGATGTCACCTTCGCCGGCAGCGTGATGCGCATCGATCCGCGCACGGTGGACAAGTTCAAGGCGCCCTACGATCTGTCGCGCAAGATGCGCGCCTCGTATTACCTGGCCCCGGTGCTGCTGGGCATGTTCCAAAAGGCCGAGGTGCCGCTGCCCGGCGGCTGCGACATTGGCGCGAGGCCGATCGACCAGACCATCAAGGGCATGACCACCCTGGGCGCGGATGTCAAGATCGAGCGCGGCTCTTTGGTGGTCTCCACCGACGGGCTGATGGGCGCGGAGGTCTATCTCGACATGCCCTCCGTGGGCGCGACGGTCAACACCATGCTGACCGCCGTCTCCGCGCGCGGCAACACCATCATCAACAACGCCGCCAAGGAGCCGCACATCGTGGACCTGGCGAACTTCCTGAACTCCATGGGCGCAAGGATCAAGGGCGCAGGCACCGACGTGATCCGCATCTCCGGCGGCCGAGAGCTGCACGGCTCCACCTACGCGGTCATCCCAGACCAGATCGAGACCGGCACCCTCATGATCGCCGCCGCGGCTACAGGCGGAGACGTGATCATCTCCGGCGCGATCCCCACCCACATGGAGGCGCTCACCGCCAAACTGCTGGAAATGGGCGTGTATGTCGGCGAATACGACGACCGCATCCACGTCCGCTCCGAGGGCAACCTCAGGGCCGTCAACGTGAAAACCCAGTATTATCCCGGTTTTCCAACGGACCTGCAGCAGCCCATGACCTCGCTGCTCGCCATCGCCAACGGCACCAGCATCGTCACCGAGACCATCTACGAGGCCCGCTTCAAATACGTCGAGGAACTGCGCCGGCTGGGCGCGGGCATCAAGGTCATCGACCGCACCGCCATCGTGGAAGGCGTGGACCGCCTCATCGGCGCGCCCGTCACCGCCACCGACCTGCGCGCAGGCGCAGCCATGATCGTCGCCGGGCTCATCGCAGACGGGCTCACCGAGATCTCCGGCGTCAAATACATCCTGCGGGGCTATGAAGACATCGACAAAAAGCTGAGGTCCCTCGGCGCAAAGATCGAGCGCGTCATGAAGCGCGACGAGTATTGACCGATGGTACAGACAACAAACGGGCCGCGCCACCACCGCGCGGCCCGTTTTTCAGTGCCTGTCGAAGGCGACGCCGCAAGGTGGCGAAACCGTGGTGATACCCAGCCAAATCCGTGACTACCCGCACCGGACGCCGGGTAGGGCATAGGTTGATAGTGGGTCTCCCACATAGCGCACGCCTTGTCGGGGACCCTTATCGCGATATGAGGTGATATTGTGTATTGCAACAATAATTATTATAGCAGCTGCTACGGTTACGGAAATTACGGATGCGCCTATGACTATTACGGAAGCGGCTACGGCTACAACAGCTGCGGCTACGGTTACAACAGCTGCGGATACGGTTACAACAACTGTTATTGCGGCTGTCAGCAGAACTGGTACTGCGGGTATCGGTACTGCTAGCGGATTGAAAAGGAACGATCATTTCTCCTGAATGATGATGATGATGTCCGAGGGCGGGGGCGGGCTGCGGAGGCCCGCCCCTTTGGCGTACCTGTATCATTTCGATGCTATAGCTGCGCCATCAGCGCGCGCAGTTCCGCCTCTGTCAGGTCCCGCCACTCGCCGGGCTTCAGCTCGCCCAGGCTGATGTTCATGATCCGCACCCGCCGCAGGGACTGCACCTTGTACCCCAGCGCCTCACACATCCGCCTGATCTGGCGGTTCAACCCCTGTACCAGCACCAACCGAAATGAGAACGCGCTGAGCTGCTCGATCTCACAGGGCAGTGTCACGGTGTCCAGGATCGCCACACCGCCCGCCATCCTGCGCAGGAACTCCGGCGTGATGCGGCGGTCGACGGACACGATGTACTCCTTGTCATGGGCGCCCGAGGCCCTGAGCACGCGGTTGACGATCTCGCCGTCGCTGGTCAGCAGCAGCAGCCCGCTGCTGTCCTTGTCCAGCCGACCGATCGGGAACACCCGCGCGGGGTGGCGGATGTAGTCGATCACATTCATGGGCTCGCGCGGGTCTGCGGTGCAGACGATGCCGACGGGCTTATGCAGCGCGATGTAGACCTTCTCCCGTTTCGGCTTCACGGCGCGGCCCAGCACGCGCACGTCCATCGCGTCCGTCACCTTGTCGCCCAGCACGCCCACCCGGCCATCAATGGTCACGCTGCCCGCCTGGATGAGCCGGTCTGCCTCGCGGCGGGAACAGAATCCGCTCTCCGCCATGTATTTGTTGAGCCTTACGCCCTCTTCCGGTTTTCCTAACACAAAAAAGCCCCCATTCCACGTCGACTTTTCGACATGTTTATGATACAATGGTTGGGCAACTTCGGCAAGGAGATGTCATCGAAATGATAGACTTTATTAAGATGGGCGTTACAAGTGCTGATATTCTGCTGCCCAAACCGCCCTGTGCGCTGAGCCAGTGGGCGGTGGTGGCGTGCGATCAATATACATCGGAGCCGGAATACTGGGCACAGGTGACGGAAGTGGCGGGCGACGCGCCGTCGACGCTGCAGATGATCTATCCCGAGTGCTTCCTCGGCGAAGGGGACGCGCGGATCGATTCGATCAAGCGGCACATGGACGATTATCGGGCCCAGGTGCTGGACCTCGCGTGCACCGGCTTCGTGTTGGTGGAGCGGCAGACGACGGCGGGACCGCGCCTGGGTCTGGTCATGGCCATCGACCTGGAGCAGTATGATTTTTCCAAAGACTCGCAGTCGCTCATCCGCGCCACGGAGCAGACGGTGGAGTCGCGCATCCCGCCGCGGGTGAAGATCCGGCAGGGCGCGACGCTGGAGTCGCCGCACGTGCTGCTGCTGGTAGACGATCCGGAAAAGACGCTGATCGAGCCGGTCTATGCCCAGCGCGGCGAACTGCGCCCGCTGTACGACTTCGAGCTGATGATGGGCGGCGGCCACATCCGGGGCTGGGCGCTGTCGGACAGGGCCACTGCGGGCATGCAGCAGGCGCTGTCCGACCTGTACGAGCGCTGCGACGGGCTGCTGTTCGCCGTAGGCGACGGAAACCACAGCCTGGCCACGGCGCGGCAGTGCTGGCTGGACATGAAAGGTGGCCTCACCCCGGCGGATCAGGCGGACCACCCGGCCCGGTTCGCGCTGGTGGAGGTGTGCAACCTGCACGACGACGCACTGGTCTTCGAGCCGATCCACCGCGCGGTTTTCGGCGCGGACAGCGCGAAGCTCAGCCACGATTTCGTGATCTGGTGCCGCAAGAACGGCATGAGCCTGGTGGCCACCACATGCGAACGCGCCCAGATGTACCTGCTGGACGCGCCCGTCTGCATCGAAAACAGCACCACGAACCTGCCCGTGGCCGTGCTGCAGCCGTTCCTGGACGAGTGCCTGCGCGAGCACCCGGACTGCGCGATCGACTACATCCACGGCACGGAGGCGCTGGACGCGCTGCAGGAAAAGGGCGCGTGCTGCATCCGGCTGAAGGCGATGGACAAGCATCAGCTGTTCCCGTCGATCCGGAAGGGCGGCCCGCTGCCCAGGAAGACGTTCTCCATGGGCGAGGCGCGGGACAAGCGCTACTATTTGGAGTGCCGGAGGTTGACGCGGTAGGGGCACTGTCCCCTACCCCATCACCCAAAACACCACAGCGCCCGCCACATACGCCACCCCAACCTGCATCGCAACAGATGCCCACATCCACCTCCGCGACCCCAGCTCCCTGCGCATCGCGGCCAGCGCCGACAGGCACGGCGGATACAGCAGCGTGAACACCAAGAACGCGGCCGCAGACGCCTGCGAAAACTGGTCCGGCAGCACGCTGACCAGTTGCCGCGCATCCCCCGCCCGATACAGCACCACCATCGACGACACCACGGCCTCCTTCGCCACCAGCCCGGACAGCAGCGCCGCGCACTGCCGCCAATCCACAATCCCCAAGGGCCGCATCAGCGGCACCAGCAGCCGCGCCAGGCCCGCGAACGCGCTCTCCTGGCCGGACGCCGCCCATCCGAGGTCCCTCGTCACACTCTGCAGCAGCCAGATCAGAAGGCTCAACAGGAAAATCAGCGTGCCCGCCCGCAGCAAAAATTCCCATGCCCGGGCTGACAGCCGCCTCATCACACTGCGCCACTGCGGCCAGCGATAGGGCGGCATTTCCAGCACGAACGGCGATTCCGGCAGGTTCATCACCCGGCCCAATATGCCGCCGCACAGCGCCATCAGCGACATGCCCAACAGGTACAGCCCCAGCACCAGCGCCACCTGATTCCGGGCGAAGAACGCCGCCCCGAACAGCGCATACACCGGCAGCTTCGCCCCGCAGGACATGAACGGCAGCAGCAGGATCGTCATGCGCCGGTCGCGCTCATCGTCCACGGACCGCGCGGCGGCGGCGGCGCTGGTGGTGCAGCCAAGGCCCATGACCAGCGGGATGAACGAGCGGCCCGACAGCCCCAGGGAGCGGAGCGGCCGGTCCCATAGAAAGGCCGCGCGGGCCATATATCCGCTGTCCTCCAGGGCGGTGAGCATCAGGAACAACAGCATCACCTGGGGCATGAAGCAGACCACCCCGCCCACGCCCGCCAGCGCCCCGTCCAGTAGCAGCGAGCGCAGCCACGGCGCAGCCCCGAGGCTGGTCATGGCGGCGGACAGAAAGGATGCGGACGCGGCGACGCCCAGCTCCATCAGCCGCGTGAGCGTCGCGCCGACGGGGCCGAAGGTCAAGAAAAAGATCAGCCCGAGCAGCGCGAAAAAAACGGGGTAGGCCCACAGCCGGTGCAGTGCGATGGCGTCGATGCGGGCGGATTCTGCCCGAGGCGGGACATACTGGGCGGCGCGGAGGATGTGCTCAATATCCGCATAGGTTTTCGAAGCCCTGTCGGGAACGCCCTCCTTGGCGTTCCGCGTCCCTGTCCCGGCCTGTGCGGTCGTCGCGTCGAGGCGCGGCACGCCACGGAGGGCGTTCCCGACCGCTTCATACAATGCGCCGAACCCCTCCCGCCGCGCGGCGGATACCGGCACCACCGGCACGCCCAGCGCACGCGACAGCGCCGCCGCGTCCACCGCCCCGCCGCCGTCCTTGAGCGCATCCATCAAATTCAGCGCCACCACCACCGGATACCCGGCGTCCCTCAGCGACAGCGTCAGGAACAGATTCCGCTCCAGCGCGGTGGCGTCCACGACGTTCAGCACCAGGTCCATGTGCCGCTCCGCCAGCGCCGCGGCCGCCACCTTTTCCTCCACAGAATAGGCGCTGAGCGCGTACAGCCCCGGCAGGTCGGTGAGCAGCGCGTCGCCCGTGGGCAGCGCGAGCCGTGCCTGTTTTTTTTCCACCGTGACCCCCGGCCAGTTGCCCACCGGCAGCAGCGTCCCCGTGAGCGCGTTCATCAGCGTGGTCTTGCCGCAGTTGGGGTTGCCGCAGAGCACGATTTCTCGCAAACGATCACCTCCTTCGCGTCGCGCAGGCGCACGGTGAGTGTGGACCCGCGCACGCGGATCTGGATGGGGTCGCCGAGTGGTGCGCGGCGGAGCAGCACCACGCTCGCGCCGGGCGTGAGCCCGAGCTCGGCCAGCCGGCGGAGCACGGGGGAGGTCCCTGGGAGGCGGAGCACAGTGGCGGGGGCATGGGGCGGGAGGTCGGCGAGGTTGGTTTGCATGGGCTGGCCTCCTTTGGGGAATGGACAATGAACAGTGAACAATTGAGGACGGGGGCGCCGTCCCTCCACACCCATCCTATTACTTAACAATATTTCGTATGATTTTCTCTTTTCTATGACGGAATAATGAAGTATAATAAGATATGATCGAAAACTGCACCATTGGAGGCGCGAACGGATGGCCGACCGATATGACATTGTGGTGATCGGCGCGGGTCATGCGGGCTGCGAGGCGGCACTGGCGGCGGCGCGGATGGGCATGCAGACGCTGCTGTTGACGCTGAGTTTGGACAGCGTGGCGCTGATGCCGTGCAATCCGGCGATCGGCGGCACCGCAAAGGGCCACTTGGTGCGCGAGCTGGACGCCATGGGCGGCGAGATGGGCAGCGCGATCGACGAGACGATGATCCAATCGCGGATGCTGAACACCGCAAAAGGCCCGGCGATGCACTCGCTCCGGGCGCAGGCGGACAAGCGGCTGTATCAGCGTCGGATGCTGCGGGCGGTGCAGACCCAGCAAAACCTGGCACTGCGCCAGGGCGAAGTGTCGCGGATCGAGACGGAAGGCGGCCGCGTGTCGGGCGTCACGACGGCGACGGGGATGACGATCCCATGCCGGGCGGCGGTGATCTGCAGCGGCGTCTATCTGGACAGCGCGGTGATCATCGGCGAGCACAGGCAGTCGGCAGGGCCGCAGGGCTTCACAAACTGCCTGACGCTGGGCGATTCCATCCGCGCGCTGGGCATGCCGCTGCGCCGGTTCAAGACCGGCACCCCGGCTCGGATCGACGGCCGCACGATCGACTTTTCTCGCATGGAGCCGCAGCCGGGCGACGAGCCGCCCACCCCGTTCTCATTCCTGACGGACTCGGCGCCCGGCAACCTGGCGCAGTGCTACCTCACGTACACGACGCCGCAGACGCACCGGATCATCCTGGAAAACCTGCACCGCGCACCAATGTACGCGGGCGGCATCCACGGAACAGGCGCCCGGTATTGCCCGTCTATAGAGGACAAGGTGGTGCGTTTTCGGGACAAGGACCGCCATCCGCTGTTCCTGGAGCCCGAGGGCATGGACACGGTGGAATGGTACGTCCAGGGCTGTTCCACGTCGATGCCCGAGGACGTGCAGCGCCGGATCTACCGGTCGATCCCGGGCCTGGAGCGGGCGCAGATCCTCAGGCTCGCGTACGCCATCGAGTACGAGTGCATCGACCCCACGCAGCTCAACCAGAGCCTGATGGCCCAGGGCACGCCCGGCCTTTTCTTCGCGGGCCAGATCAACGGCACGTCGGGCTATGAGGAGGCAGCGGCCCAAGGGCTGATGGCGGGCATCAACGCGGCGCTGCTGTGCAAGGGCGAGCCGCCGCTGACGCTTGGCCGCCAGGACGCCTACATCGGCGTTCTGATCGACGATCTGACCACAAAAGGCGCGGACGAGCCCTACCGCATGATGACGTCCCGGGCGGAATACCGGCTGTCCTTGCGCCAGGACAACGCAGACCTCCGGCTCACGGAGCGCAGCGCCAGGACCGGGCTGGTATCCGATGAGCGGCTGCGCCGGGTCCAGGCAAAGCGCAAGGGTGCGGCCGAGCTGACCGAACTGCTGAGCGCGCGGCGCGTGCCCACGGAAGGCGGCAGCGCCACACTGGCAGAGCTGTGCAGGCGACCTGAGACGGAGATCGAAACCCTGCTGGACGCGGCCCCGGACCTAGCGGACTATTCCCGGGACGCGCTGACTGAGGCGATGCTGGGACTCAGGTACGAGGGCTACCTCAGCCGCCAGCAGGCGCAGATCAAGCAGTTTGAACGCGAGGAGCGCTTGCCCATCCCGGCGGGCCTCGATTATCAGGCGATCACGTCTCTGCGCATCGAGGCGCGGCAAAAGCTCAGCGCGCGCCGCCCCGAGACGATCGGCCAGGCGTCGCGCATCCCCGGCGTGTCGCCGGGCGACATCGCAGTGTTAATGGTGACCATCCGCAAGATGGGATAAGAAATACAAAGGGTACAGGAGGAGTTGCGATATGGCGAAGCTGAAAAGGGTCGCGGCGTTGATGCTGTGCATGCTGATGCTGCTTCCGTCCAGTCTGGCCATGGCCGCCGCGGAGGACCTCAACGACATCAACGACGAGGAGACCGGCGCGACACAGGAGACCCAGGACCCCGCTCAGGGGGCGGCGGACGTCACCCCCATGCCGGTGGACGACGCGCCGTCGTACGCGGACCTCGCCGACATGGCGGGCGATCCGAATGCGGCCGCGGACGCGTCCGTGGACGCGAACACCAGCGCCGACCCGCAGGCGACGCAGGTCGCCGAGCAGACGGGCCTGACCGCGCCCAGCTTCGGCTCGGTGGACACCACGAAGTCCGTGACGATGACCGCCGCCGACGCGCTGTCCGGTGCGGGCGCCGCGCCGCAGCAGGCCGCCGACATCTCCAAAAACTGTAAATACAAGCTCAGCGAAGGCAAGATGGGCAAGATGACGGACAGCAAGCTGTCCACCTACTGGACGAACGGCAAAAAGGCGAAGATCACGATCACCATCCCTGCCAACGACACGGCGGGCGGCCTGTACCTCGAATGGCACAAAAAGCCGTCCGCGTTCCAGATCGAAGAGCAGGACGCCGCCGGCAAGGAGCTGCAGAGCCGTGACCAGAGCGCGTACACGGGCCTGGTGAGCGTGTACCCGCTGCTGCCGGAGACGAAAAAAGTGGTGCTGACGTTCAGCAAACAGGTCAGAATCTCCACGCTGCGCGTGTTTTCCCAGGGCGTGCTGCCGACGAGCATCCAGGACTGGCTGGCGCCGTACGAAAAGGCGGACCTGATGGTCGTGGCGACGCATCAGGACGACGAATGGCTGTACTTTGGCGGCGCGATCCCCTACTACGGCAGCGTGCGCGGCAAGGCGGTTCAGGTGGTGTACATGGCGAACTGCGGCCGCTCCCGATACGGCGAGGCGCTGAACGGCCTGTGGTACGCGGGCGTGCGCAACGCGCCGGACTTCATCGGCATGCCGGACAAACTGGTCAAGAACCTGAAGGCCGCGAAAAAGGTCTGGAAAATGGACACGACGATCGAGCAGTTGGTCGCCCGCATCCGCAAGTACAAACCCGAAGTCGTGGTCACCATGGACGAAAAGGGCGAGTACGGCCACGGCCAGCACATGATGACGGCCGAGGCGATGAAGCAGGCGGTGGAACTAGCCGCCGACGAGAGCAAATACAAGTCCTCCGCCGACGCATACGGCGTGTGGCAGGTCCAGAAGCTGTATCTGCACTCCTACCCCGAAAAGCAGATCACCATGGACTGGAAGACCCCCGCAGACGAGCTGGGCGGCAAGAGCCCGACAGAGGTCGCCAAGCTGGCGTTCGCGGCGCACAAGTCCCAGCAGAAGAACTTCACATACGAAGACGGCGGCAAATACGACAACAGCAAGTTCGGGCTGGCGTTCTCGATGGTGGGCGACGACGAGTTGAAGAACGACTTCTTCGAGAACATCGCGGAGGGCGCGGATCGCCTGAACCCGGCGGCGCTGGCTGCCGAGACGGAGGAGGAAACACCGGAGGACACGGACATGCCGGACGAGACCTTCTTTGAGGACGAGGACGCGATGACAGACGACGCGTTCCCGGCGACGGATGAAGAGGAATACTTTGACGACAGTGAGCCGACCGAGGACGGCGCCGAAGGGGAAGAGCCGGAGGTGACGGCGCCGGTAGAGACGGGCACGCCCGCGAATACCGGTGCGCTGCTGGGCGCGCTGCTGGGGGTACCGGTGGTGCTCGGGGGGAGCGCGATTGGCACGATGGCGGTGCGAAAGAACATGAAGAAGAAGCGCCGCGCCGCGCGGAAGGCCGAGAAGGATCAGCTGAGCGCGTAAACGCACGGAGAGGGCCTGGCGGATCGATACCGCCAGGCCCTCTTTTCGTACCGGCCAAACGCCACGACAGAACACAGCGAAGCGACACCAGGGAGTCCAGAGGGAATCATTCCCTCTGGCGGGAGGTCTCGGAGGGCAGCGCCCTCTGAGCGTTCCTGGTGACCCCGCGCGGCCTGAAGTTTGAGGAAGGTCCGTAGCACAGTGATGGATGACGAGGTGGGGGGGACGGCGCGAGGTATAGGGCCGCGCGGTGCAAGCGAGGCGAGCGCGTAAGCCCGTCAGGGCGAACAAGCGAGCGAGCCCGTCGCCTCCCCGCGACCGCACCCCCACCTCGACATCCTGAGCTCAGGCAAGTCCCTTCCTTACCATAATTCCCCCTGATGCCGCTATAAACTCCCCACCTCAACCCACGCGCGGCGCTCAACCGACAGCTCCACGGCCTCCATGACCTGCGCACACTTTACCCCGTCCTCAAACCCGGGCACGCACGCCTCACCCCGCGCAATCGCCTCCACGAACTCATACAGCTCATGGCAAAACGTCTCCGGGAACCCGATCACATGCCCCGTCGGCCACCAATGCCCCCAATACGGATGCACGCCCTCGCTCACCTGGATCAACCGCCACCCCTGCTCCCCTTCCGCGTCACCTGCGCAAAAGTACGACAGCTCGTTCATCCGCTCAAACGAAAACCGGACCGAACCCAACTCCCCGTTGACCTCCAGCGACATGTCGTTCTTGTGCCCCTGCGCAAACCGCGTCGCCTCAAACAACCCCAGCGCACCGTTTGCAAACTCGCAGCAAAAGCTGGTCGCGTCGTCCACATCCACCGGCTCCCGAGGCGCGTCCGCGTCCGCCTTCCCCGACAGCCCCGTCATGCGCGCCACCACAGGCCGCTCCCTGACGAAGGTCTTGCTCATCCCCGTTACGCTCGTGATGTCGCCCACCAGATACCGTGCGGCGTCAATCACATGCGCGCCCAAATCGCCCAGGCTCCCCGACCCACACACTTTCTTGTCCAGCCGCCACACCTTCGGAAAGTCCGGATCGATGATCCAGTCCTGCAAAAAACTGCCCCGAAAATGGAAGATCTTGCCCAGCTTCCCCTGGTCAATCAGCTGCTTCGCCAGCACCAGCGCCGGCGCAAACCGGTAGTTGAATCCAATTTGATGCCGCACGCCCGCCCGCTCCGCCGCCTCCAGCATCTCCCGCGCGTCCTGAAGTGTCAGCGCCAGCGGCTTTTCGCAGAAGATGTGCTTGCCATTCGCCGCCGCGCCCAGTGCGATCTCCTTGTGCGCGTTCGACGGCGCGGTGATGTCGATCACGTCGATGTCCGGCCGCTGGACCAGCTTGCGCCAGTCGGTCTCCACCTCGTCCCAGCCGAACTTCCGCGCCGCCTCCCCCGCCCAAGCCGCGTCCCGCCCGCACAGCACCTTCCGCCGCACGGCGCAGGACGTGTCAAAAAACATCGGCAGCCGCGCCAACGCGTTCGAGTGCGCCTTGCCCATAAATTTGTACCCGACCAACCCGAAATTCAAGGTTTTCATCGTGACCTCCTCCTCACCCATATCCTCAACCCAGCTTCATACCAACACCCACGCCGTCAGGATGACGATGCTATTTGCTACCGAACCAGCAACAGCTCCCGCTCCAACTCATTGAGCACCAGGCAGCCGTCCTCCGTCACCAGCACCAGGTCCTCGATTCGCACCCCGAACTTGCCCGGCAGATAGATGCCCGGCTCGATGGAGAACGTCATCCCGGGCCTGCAGACCAGCTCGTTCACGGCGCTCACATCCGGCGGCTCGTGCACCTCGATGCCGATCCCATGCCCGGTCCTGTGCAGAAACTGCGGCCCATATCCCGCGTCCTCGATCAGCTTGCGGGCCGCGCGGTCCACATCCTTCAGCATGACCCCGGGCCGCACGGCGGCCTTCGCCGCCAGGTTCGCCCGCAGCACGGTGTCGTACACCTTTTTCTGCTCGTCCGTCGCGCCGCCGAAGAAAACCGTGCGCGTCATGTCCGCCATGGCGTGATCCAGCGCACAGCCCACGTCAATGATCACCGCGTCGCCGTCCCGCAGAGGCGTGTTGTCCGGCGCATGGTGCGGCTCCGCCGCGTTCGCGCCAAAGCAGATCAGCGGCGCGAAACTGTTCCCGTCCGCACCCTTTGACACCGCCAAGTCCTGATACCGCCGCGCCACGCCCAGCTCCGTGTCGCCCAGCTTGAGCGTCCCCGGCAGCGCGCGCACCACGGCGTCGTTGAGGTGCGACGCGCGAAGCAGAGCCCCCACCTCCGCCGCGTCCTTTAGCATCCGCGCCTCGTCCACCGGCTGGCTGCCCACCACCGGCATCACGTCCGGGCGCAGCGCCATCAGCCGGATCAGAAAATGGCTGGGCCAGGTCTTGTCCACACCCAGTTTTCCGGGCCTGATCAACTGCGCCAGCACCGCGACGCTGTCGTCCACGTCGTCATATTCCACGATCCTGGCGCTGCCCTGCCGCCCACTCAGCGCGAACATCCGGTTCGCGACTAGCGTCACGCCACCCCGGTCGTCGATCAGCAGCGCCTGCAGCCGCTCCGCCATGGGGCACCAGATGCCGCTGAGGTAATAGGTGGACTCCAGCGAGCTGACCAGGATCTGGGACAGGCCCAGCTTGTGCATGCCCTCGACCACGCGGGCGATTCGGGATTGGTTCATGGTAGGTGGCCTCCTTTTTAATTGCTATTTGTTCATTGCCATAATCACCCAGAATCCCTTGTCCCGCTCGATCACCTCGGCGTTGCCGTACACTTCTTCCAGGTGCTTCAGCGCCGAGGGCGCGCCGTGCTGCTTTCGGATCACGAGATAGAGCGCCCCGCCAGGGTTCAGCCGCCCCTTCGCCGCGTCGAACAGCCCGTAGATCAGCTGCTTGCCCGCGCGGATCGGCGGGTTGGTGATCACCGCGTCGAACGTGCCCTCCACGGCGGAGAACCCGTCCGAGCGCACCACTTCCGCGTTCCCGGCCCGGTTGCGCATTACATTTTTCTTTGACAATTCAACGGCCCGCTCGTTCACGTCGGACATCACCACGCGGACCTCCGGGTACTTCTTCGCCAGCATCACGCCCACAGCGCCCCAGCCGCACCCAAGGTCCAGCAACCGGCCCGACAGATCCGGCAGCGACTCCATCAACAGCCGACTGCCATAGTCCAACCCGTCCTTGGAAAACACGCCCGCGTCCACATCGAATGTGAGCGAAAGGCCCAATGCGTTCACCGTCAGCTCATCTGGCCGGTGCGCCGAGTTCGGATTTTGTGTATAATAATGATCGGACATACGTGCCTCAATTCCGGTCCAATGAGACCAGTTGATAAAGATGATCGGTTTCGCCCTCCGTCAGCGCCCGCCATGCCCCGGGCGCGAGGCTTGGGTCCAACTCGATCCCCCCAATGGACACCCTGCGCAACCGGGTCACCGGATGCCCCAGCGCCCCGAACATGCGCTTGACCTGGTGATACTTGCCCTCGGTGACGACCAGCTCGGCTTCGGATGTCTCAGCGCCCGCGTGGAGGATCGTCAAAAGGGCGGGCTTTGCGGTGAAGTCCTTCAGCGGAATGCCCTCCGCCATCCGACGCGCGTCGGCCTCGGTCAGCTGGCCCTCCACCTCCGCCACATACCGCTTTTCCACCAACCACTTGGGCGAGATCAGCCGGTGCGCCAGCTGGCCGTCGGTGGTCAGGATCACCAGGCCGGACACGTCCCGGTCCAGGCGTCCCACAGGCCCCAGCTCCGCGCGGCGCACGCCCTCGGGGATCAGGTCCAACACCGTGAGCTGCCCCCGCGCGTCCTCCGTGGCCGTGAGGCAGCCTGTGGGCTTGTGCACCATCAGGTGGCGGTGGGCCTCGATGGCCACGGGAGAACCATCCAGGAGGACCGCATCGCCGTCCCGCACATGCACAGACGCGTCGCGAATGGCTGTCTCGCCGATGCGCACGCGCCCGGCGGCGCAGAGGGCCTTGGCCTGTTTTCGGGTGTAGCCCAGCAGGGAGAGGTATTTATCGAGACGCACGGGAGGTGTCCTCCTTGGTGGGTGTGGGGGGGACGTCGCTCACGCGGCGGCGGAGCAAGCCCCCGCCCTACAGGCGCACGGACGCAAGACCGCAATGTCACTCGTAGGGCGAGGGCT
>JAVBUD010000106.1:0-10621 GCA_031555755.1 Eubacteriales bacterium
CTCCGCTCAGGATGACACGGGGGGTACGTGGATTGAAGAAGGTCCTTCGCTGCGCTCAGGATGACGGGGGTGTGCGCTCAGGATGATGGGGGTGTGCGTTCAAGATGACGGGGGGTGCGCTCAGGATGACGGGAAGTGCGCTCAGGATGACGGGAAGTGCGCTCAGGATGACGGGGGCGCTCAGGATGACGGGGTGGGTGACAGTGAGGGGTATAAAGTGGTATACTATCCCCATGACTTCATCCGCCGGAGGTGCCGCACATGCCCAACTACACGCCTGACCAGAAGCGCGCCATCGACGCGCGCGGCACGCATCTGCTGTTGGCTGCCGCTGCCGGGTCTGGCAAGACGTTCACGCTGGTGGAGCGCATTCTGGCGCTGCTCTCCGAGGGCGCGGATGTGGATTCGATGCTGATCATCACGTTCACCCGGGCGGCTGCCGCCGACATGAAGGCGAAGCTGATGGCAAAGATGGCCGAGCGGGCAGAGGGCGACGAGACGCTGCAGGGGCAGCTGCGGCGGGTGGAGACTGCGAACATCCAGACCATCGACTCGTTCTGCGCGGAGGTGGTGCGCGGCCACTTTGAGGCGGCGGACGCGGACCCGCTCTTCCGCGTGCCGGACGACGCGGAGCACAGGCAGATCATGGCCAAGGCGCTGGAGCAGGCGCTGGAGGCGGCCTATGAGGCGGATTCGGAGGACCTGAAGGCGCTGCATTTTGGGCGGGGCGTGAAGGGCGTGGGCCAGCTCACCACGGCGGTGTACCGGTTCGCCCAGAACCGGCCCGACCCGGACGAATGGCTGCGCAGGGCGCTGCTGGCGTTGCCGCTATCGGACGGGCGGATCTGGCTGGACGAGCTGGCCCTGTGGGCCCAGCGCTCGCTGTGGACCCAGTACAAGCGGGCCGAGTACGCGCTGTCGCTGTGCCAGCGGGACGCGGGTCCCTTGGCTTACCGCGACGCCATCCTGAGCGACATGAGCCTGATCGAGGCCGCGCTGGGCGAGGAAGGCTATGAGGACGTCGCGCCCGCCGTGATGCGGATCGCGTGGGCGAAGCTGGGCGCCGTGAAAAAGGCGGACGCCGTGGATGAGGCGCTGCAGGAGCGCGTCAAGAAGCTGCGGGACGAGTGGAAAAAGGAAGTGAAGGCGCTGCAGCAGGCGCTGGGCGGCCTGGACGAGCAGCTGCTGGACATGCGCTCGAACCAGCCCGCCATGCGCGCGCTGTACGGGTTGGTCAGCGCGTTTTCTGAGGCGCTCTCAGCCGCCATGGCCGACAGGGGCTTGATGAGCTTCGGCGACGTGGCCCACGCGGCGCTGCGCGCGCTCAGGGAGCCCGGCGTGCGGGACAACCTGCGCCGCCGGTTTTCCCACATCTTCGTGGACGAATATCAGGACGTCACCGACATGCAGCAGGCATTGATCGACTGCGTGAGCCGGGGCGATAACGTGTTTATGGTGGGCGACGTGAAGCAGTCCATCTATCGGTTCCGGCAGGCCGAACCGGGGCTGTTTATCGATGTGCACAGGCGGTTCTCCCGGGGTGACGGCGGCCAGCTGATCCCGCTGAGCAAGAACTTCCGCTCCCGCCCGTCCGTGCTGGGCTTCGTCAACGCCGTGTTCGAGCGCGCCATGTCCGGGCCGGGCAGCGAGATCGAATACGACGCAGACGCGCGGCTGTACCCGGGCCAAAGCTTCGAGGGCGAGGACCCGCCGGTGGAGCTGCACATCGCCGTCAAGGAGGCCGCCTTTTCGGACGACGATGAGCCGGACGAGCTGGCAGAGCTGCAGGATGCGGAGCGCGAGGGTCTACTGATCGCCCGGCGCATCCAGGAGATCAAGGCCGAGTGGCCCGAATACCGGTTCCGGGACTTCGCGGTGATGCTGCGAAGCCGAACCGGCATGGCGGCGCTGGAGCGCACCCTGGCGGACGCGGGCGTGCCGGTGTACGCGGACATGAACAAGGGCTATCTGGGCGCGGTGGAGGTGCAGGTGGCGCGGGCGCTGCTGCAAGTGATCGAAAACCGGCGGCGCGACGCGGAGTTGCTGGCGGTGCTGCATTCGCCCATCGGAAAGCTCAACAGCGTGGAGCTGGCGACCCTCCGCGCCAGGCACCGCGCAGGGTCCTACCGTGACGCGATGCTCGACTATCTGGACGCCTTCGACGACGACATCGCCACAAAGCTGGGCAATCTGGAGGACAAGCTGGACGGCTGGCGCGCGCTGTCCCGGGCGCTGCCGCTGCCAGAGCTGGTGGATGTGGCGCTCACGGAGAGCGGCTATTATATGCACGTCGGGCGCGGCCCGGGCGGGGCGCAGCGCCAGGCAAATCTGGATCTGCTGCGCACCTATGCCGCCGAATATGAGGCCGCGGAGGGCGGCGGGCTGACGGGTTTTTTGCGCTATGTGGGCCAGATTGAGCGCACCGGGGACGACATGAGCGCAGCCCACGCGCTGGGCGAGGGCGACGACGTGGTGCAGTTGATGACGATCCACAAGTCGAAGGGCCTGGAATACCCGGTGGTCATCGGCGCGATGCTGGGCAAGGCGCTGAAGCGGGGCGACAAGATCGGCGAGGTGAGCCTGCACCGCGACCTCGGCTGCGGGCTGGCGCTGAACGACATGGAGCTGGGCAGCCGCAGGCGGACGCTGGCCCAGCGGGCCATCGCGGAGAAGAGCGCCATCGAGCAGCTCAACGAGGAGATGCGGGTGCTGTACGTGCTGCTGACCCGCGCCGTGGACCGGCTTGTGCTGGTGGGCACGGTGAAGTCAATCTCGGCTGCCGAGACCGCCTGGCGGATCGAGGGCGCGGAGCCGAAATGTTACCTGGACGCGCTGGCGCCGCTGGTGCTGGGCGCGGAGGGCGGCGAGGCGCTGCTGTCGCGCGGCGCGGCGGATGTGGACGTGGGCGGCGCTAGGGTGTGCGCTCGGATCGTTCGGGCGGGGCTTCCGCAGGTGCGGGATGTGCAGGACGAGGATCAGGGCGACGTCGTGCCTTCGGACGACGACATGCGCCGCGCGCTGTTTCAGCTTTCTTGGCGCTATCCCCATGAGGGCGACGTGCTGCGCCCGCTGAAGCTCACCGTCAGCGGCCTGACGCGGGATGTGGCGGGGCCGCTGGCGAGGCCCGCCGTGAACCGCAGGCCGAAGTTCCTGTCCGGCGACGGCCTGACCAACACCGAGCGCGGCACGCTGACCCACCAAGCGCTGATGGGCCTTTTGCTGGCGCCCCTGCGTGGCCTCCATGGAGCGCCGCTGCTGGAGGCGCTGCAGGGCCAGCTGGACGCGCTGCTGGCGCAGGGCAGGCTGATGGCCCCGCTGGAGCCGGGCGTGCTGCAGCGGTTCCTGGAGGGGCCTGTGGGGCAGCGGATGCTGGCCGCCGAGGAGGTCCGCCGCGAGTGGCCGTTCGTGCTGCGCATGCCCATCCGCGAGGCGCTGGGCGAGGACAGCCAGGGGAGCGCGCTGGTCCAGGGCGTGATCGACTGCTGCTTTGTGGAGGACGGGCAGTGGGTGCTGCTGGATTACAAGACCGACCGGGCGGAGGATGTGGAGGCGCTGCTGGCGCGGTACAGGCCGCAGCTGACGCTGTACGCGGCGGCGCTGGCGCGGATCACGGGCAGGCCGGTGAAGCAGCGGCTGCTGTGTCTGCTGAGGAGCGGGGTGGCGGTGGAGGGGTGATGGGCGACGCCCCCCACAACAAAACACCGCATGTTGATCATGCGGTGTTTTCCATCCCCCTCACCCCGCCGGCATCGCGGGCACCGGGTCTAAAATGTCCTCCGATCCCGCCCTGGGGTCCTCCTTCAGCAGCGACGCGTCGCCGGTCTTTTCGTAGCCCATCTGCCGCCAGCGCCGACCGGCCTCGGCGTTTCCGTTTCGCTCCTGGATCTCGGCCAGGTGCAGGTACGGCTCCGGCGCGTTTTCCCGCTGGGCCTGGCACAGCTGATACGCCTTGAACGCAGTCTCATAGTCGCCGATGGCCTCGTATGCCTGGCCCACCAGCATGGCGTAGATGTAGTTGCTGCTGTCCTGGGACAGCGCCCTGTAGTAGGCGTCCGCCGCGCCTTTCAGCTCGTTTCTCGTGGCGCGCTGGTCGCCCAGCTCGCGGTAGATCTCGGCGGGCGCGGGCAGGCCCATCTCGGCGCGGAACATCTGGCCGCTGTGGCTGAGGAAAAGCCAGCCCAGCGTGCCCACCACCAGCACCAGGAACAGCACCGCGATGGCGCTCTTGAGGTGGCGCACCAGGTTGTCCTCGCCCTCGTCGTCGTAGGGCTCGTCCACGGCCTCGAAGAACAGGTCCTCGTCGTCCTCGTCCGACTTTTTCTTGGTCTGCGCGTAGGGTGACACCACCGGCGTGCGATGGGTGATCTGGCTGTATCCACTGGCCTTCTTGACATTCGGTGCGCGGGATGGCGGCATGACCTCGCCGCCGGACGCGGTGATCGCGCCCTGGGGCTTGCGCACCGCCGGCTGCGGTGCGGGCTTCGCGGGCTGGACCGCTGGGCGCGGCGGCTGTGCGGGCTTCGCGTCGCCGCTCCGCGCGGGCTGCGCCGGGTTGTCCGCCATGGGCCGCACGTCGTCGCCGCTGGGCCGCTTGAACGCCTGGTGCGGGTCGGGCTTCGCCGTTTCCGGCGCGGGTTTCGCAGCCTCCGCCGCCGGTTCCGCAGCGCCGACCGCGGGCAGTTTATTGCCGCAAAACGCGCAGAATTTTGCCCCCTCCGGATTCTGTTTGCCGCATTCGCCGCAGTACATGGTCATTCCCCCTACTGTATCATCACATGTGCTTCATGGACTCGTAATACGGGTCCCCGTCGAACGTCCTCGCGTCGCTCAACGCCTCGCCGGTTAGCCGCTCGATGGCGTTGCGGATCTCGATGTAGTCCAGGTAGTTGATGTCGCTGAGCGACAGCGCCCGCTTTAGCGATGGCACCGCGCGCTCGTCGCCCAATTTGCCCAGGTACGACGCGAACAGCGCGCGGCTGTCCGCGTTGCGCAAAAACTGGTTCATCGTATAGGTATAGATGCGTTCGTCGCCCGGAAAGTTGCATAGCAGGTCCAAATACGTGGCCTGGGCTGCGTCGCTGGCCGATTCCAGCCGGCTGAGCATCCGCGGCACCGCCGCCCGCCCCAGCGCGCCCAGCAGGTCGGCCGCCGTATCCGCCACGTCGTCATGGATCTTTCGCCCGTCGATCAGCGCCAGGCACAGGTCCATGGGTTCCGCCGTGCCCAGCTCGATCAGCAGGTTCAGCGCCGTGCACCGCAGCGGCTGTGACTGCGTCGCGTCCCCGGCCAGCTTCATCAGCGGGGTCACCGCCGCCTCGCCCAGGTCCGCGATGCGCTCCATCAGCGGGTCCGGCACGTCCACGCCTTCGATCCCATAGTCGATCAGCATCGACACCAGCTCGTCCGGGTCGGTGATCCGCGCGAAGTACTCGCCAGGCGTCAGGCCGTCCAGCCACTTGGCGGGCAGGTTCAAGAACCGCAGATAGACCTGGGGCAGCTGCGCCTCCATGTCGTCGATGGACTTGTACTTGCCCATGTTTTCGCGGATCCATTTTTCGGCGTATGTGGCATAGTGGGCGTCAAAATCAATCGGTTTCATCTTCGCGATCCTCCTGTGGTTTCGGCGCGCGCTGGATGCGGCGCGCGCAGTGTGTGATCATGCGGCCCGGGCAGTCGAACATTTTGGACAGCACGCGGATGGCCGCCGGGTCGTCCTCGAGCTTCAGCCGAATCGCGATCAGCGCTGCCGACCAGGCCCGAGGGCGCGCGATTTTCGGCGCCCTGTGGCCGCGCCGCAGCAGGTATTCCCGCCATGTGCCCTCCACCAGCGCCGCGCCCCGGCCCTGGCCCGACGCGTGCGCCCTCAGCGCGATGGACAGCACCCGCCGTTGGCTGGGCGAGTATGTCCACTGGCCGTCGCGCGGCGCCGCGGCGTCCGTCAGCCGCCCGATGCCGTCCGGTGCGATGTACGGCGTCCGGTGGCCGTGCCTGGACAGATAGCCGGTGATCAGCTCCCGCTGGTCCTTCTGCAGGTCCGGCCTGAGCAGGCATTCGCGCATCAGCAGCGCCGCGTCCGGCCTGTCGATGCGGCTGAGTATCAGCAGCGACGCCTGCGTCAGATCCGCGTCACGGCACTGCACCAGCCACGAGAGCGCCTGCCGGTACTTGGCCGACTCGTCCCACAGCGCCTCGCCGTCTTTTCCCTGCTGGTCCAGCAGGTATTCCGCCCGCGCCATCAGTTCACGCTCGGGCAGCTCGCCGTCGTAGCGGATTCGCGTCCCCGCGAGCTGGCCCTTGGCGGCCTGCGCGGCGTAGTATTTCGCCGCCTCGTCCGACGGGTCCAGCCGCGCCAGCCGCTCCCAATATTTTCGCGCCGCGCCGTCTGACTCACCCAGGTTGATCATCGCCGCCGCCTTCATGTGCAGCGCCAGCGCGTCGTAGGGCAGCACCTTCAGCACTTCGTTTGCCGTGTCCAACACCAGCTGGTGAAACCCGGACTGGGCCGCCGAGTGCAGCAGCAGGAACTGGTCGTCCTCGTCCCGCTCCATCTGCTGAACCGCGCGGAACTGGGCCAGCGCCGCCTCAGCGTCGCCCAGGCTGGCGAACAGATGCGCCGCGATGCACCGCGTGCGGACCGTCACCTCCTGAGACGCCAGCGCCTGCTTGATCAGCGGCAGCGCTGCGTCCTTTTCGTCCGCCGCCGCCAGCGCGATCGCCAGCAGCGCCGCCGTGCGCTGGTCCGCCGGGTCCAGTTCGTAGGCGCGGCGCAGCATCTCGATCCCCATCGCGCTGTCCTGGGCGCGCAGCAGGGCCTTCCCCCGCGCCGCGAAGTGCTCCGCCCTTCTGTGCTTGCGGCCCGACCGATACGCCTCGATCTGGCGCTGAACCAGCAGCGACAGCGTTTCCGCCACCTCGGGCCGCTCGATCGATTCCGGGTCCAGCATCAGAAACCACATCATCAGCGCGTGCGCCGCCTGATAGTCGCGCATGCCGATGTAGTTGCAGCACATCCCGAACAGGCACTCAGACACCGGCTCCTCGCCCGACAGCACCGTCAGCAGCATCCGGATCGACTGACGGTGACAGCCCATCTCACAGTAGAGCTCCGCCAGGTCCATCTGATAAACCAGGTTTTCCCCGTCCCGCTCCAGCGCGCCGCGCATCAAATCCAGCGCGTCCAGCATGCTGCCGGCCCGCCGGTTGCGCATCGCCCGCTGATGCAGGTAGTCCGCACTGCGGGAAAAGGTGACGATTTTGTTCATCAGGGCGCCTCCGTGAATGTGATGGGGGGGAGGGGGACGCCAGGGGGACTAAGTCCCCCTGGACCCCCTATTGTCGCTTCGCTGTGCTTGAGCGGGGCGGTTGGTGGGTCGCGCTGTCGCGCTCCCGCAATGCTTACCGCGTTCGGCTTGGGTGGGTGTCAGGGGATGTACCGCGCGATCCGGTGGCCGATCGCTGCGGCGACCGGCTGTGCGCCTCACGGTGAGGGCGGGCGACGTCCCCTACCTCGTCGCCTCCTGAATTAACCCTTCCAAATCCGCCGCTGTAAACCCCCACTTCTTGCCGCAGAACTGGCAGCCCACCTCCGCGCCGCCCTGCTCCTCGATCATGCTCTGTAGTTCCTGACGACCCAGCGAGATCAGCGCCTTTTCGATCCGCGGCCGGTTGCAATCGCACACGTACCCGATCTCAAGCCGGTCCAGCACCTTCGGCTCCAGGTGCAGCAGCAGCTGCGTCACCGCACCGTCCAATCCATATTCAAGGATCGTCTGGGAGATGTTGGTGAACAGGCCCGCGCTCAGCTCCACCGACTGGATCGCGGCCTCGTCCGCGCCAGGCAGCATCTGCACGATCAGCCCGCCTGCCGCCAGCACGCGGTCCTGGGTCAGCACGCCCAGCGACACGAGGGATGGGGTCTGCTCGGAGGCGGTAAAGTATAAAGCGAAATCCTCGGCGATCTCACCCGACACGATGTGCGTCTGGCCCACGTACGGCTCGCGCAGGCCCATGTCCTTGATCACCGTCAGGTAGCCGTCGCGGCCCACCGCGTCGCCCACGGGCAGCTTTCCGTCGGGCCTGCGGGGCAGGTCCACATCCGGGTTGTCCACATAGCCCTTCACCTGGCCGCTCGCCTTGCCCACCGCCATCAGCGTGCCCAGCGGCCCGCCGCCCCGCAGCGCGGCGGTTACGGTGTCCCTTTCGCCCTTCAGCATCGCGCCCAGCATCGTCGTCGCCGTCAGCAGCCTGCCCAGCGCCGCCGTCGCCACACGGCTCAGGTCGTGGGTGGCCCGCGCCGCCTCGCACATCTGCGTGGCATCGCATAGCAGCGCCCGTGCCATGCCGCTCATCAGTTCGATATGCAGCAGCCCGTCGCGCCTCTTGTCTTTTTCGTTCATGGTAGGCTCCTTTGTGCTCAATGGCCCTTGATGGCCGCGATATGGATGCGCGCCTCGTCCGGCGCGGGCGGGTCGAAGGATTGGTCGGCATAGGCACGGATGCCGGTGAAGCCTGTCCGGGCCAGCAGCCGATTCAGCGATTCGACGCTGTGCGCCCGCTGCACCTGCCGCTCGTCGAACCGGTCATACCGGCCATCTTTTGCTTGGACAAAGCAGCTCAGCTCCATCTCAACGGCATGCTTTTCCGCGTCCCAGGTGTTCGTCCACAGGTACGTCAGCGCGTCCAAGTCCTCAAAGAACTGGCGCTGGTCGCACAGCGAACGCAGTTTATGCTCGCTGGAGACATCGAACACCAGCGCGCCGCCGGGGCGCAGATTTGCGTGCGCGGCGCGAAAAAAGGCCAGCGTGTCGGCGTCGGTCAGCAGATAGTTCACGCCGTCGCAGGCGCAGAAAATGGCGTCCACGGGCCTGTGCAGCGCGAGACTGCGCATGTCCTGGGCGATGAATGGGATCGTCAGCCCCGCCCGCCGTGCCCGCGCCGAGGCCAGCTCCAACATGTCGCCGGACAGGTCGCCGGCCGTGAGCTTCAGGCCCAGCCGCGCCAGCTCCACCGACAGCAGCCCGGTCCCGCACGCGCACTCGCACGCCGTTCTCGGCTCGACGCCTGCGCGTCGCAAAAGCTCCAGCAGGTATTTCGCCCAGCCGGGATAATCGATGTCCGCCATCAGATGGTCGTAGACGGCTGCGAACTGTGTGTACAAGGTGCGTCCTCCGTGTGAAGCATGGGTGCGGCAGCGCAACGCTCCGCCTATCCGCCGAGCCGCACCCTGGCGCCGATGAGGCCCGTCTCCCTGGCCGTCAGTCCGCTCCAGCCGACTTCCATCAGCTTTTCCAGCAGGCCCAGCTCCGAGGCGGCCTCATATTTCATGCGTTCCTGGCGGGACATGGGCGTGTAGTGCAATTTCGTCAATTTGGGTCACCCTCCCGGCATACGTTTTCCAGATCTAGTATGCACCGGGCGCGGTGGCCGCATGCCGGTTATTTATCGACGGGATTCGGGTCGTCGATGTCGTCCAGGTCGTCCTCATAGTTGGGATCGCGCAGGCCCATGCCCACCGGCGCGCCTTCGATGCGCGGGTTCAGGAATTTGTCGAAGCAGGAGTTCGCGAACGACGCATACGCGAACCCGGTCAGCGCGAACCCGATCAGTAGATAGATCAGGCCCAGCGCCAGGTACGCGTAGATGTGCGGGAACACGAACAGCACGATGAACGCGGGCAGCACGCTGCCGCCGAAAATGAGCAGCGCCCAGGGCAGCCGCGCGAGCACGATGATGGCGCTGTTGCGCAGCAGCTGGCCGAGCTTCATGTCGTAGGTGACCATCATGGTGTACACGACCATGTTCATCATCCACCAGAAGATGCAGAGCATGATGACGAGCATTTGGGGGACGATGAAAAACAGGCTTGACGCCATCTGCTGGCCGTAGAACATGTAGCCGACGTAGGCGGTGAGGGTCAAGAATCCGTTGAGCAGGCCGACGACCAGCCCATTTTTCCAGTTGCCCTTGATCTGGTCCTTGAAATCGCTGAACATGAAGGCGTGCTGATCGCGGGCCCAGTTGCGGAGCACGTACATGAGCCCGGGCGCGGCGGCGCCGGCGAGGCCGAGACAGGGGATCATGAGGATGAGGTAGGTGGGGATGAGGCTCGAGACCGCGCTGACAGAGGACTCCGCCGCGCCCGCCTCGGTGAGGACCGCAAAATTGAGCAGGGTCCATGCGATGGCGGGGATGCAGAACAGGATGTAGAGCAAGTTGAGGCTGAACAGGCCGCTGAAGTGGATGCGGAGCATGTCGAAGAAGAGGGAGGGGCGGCTGGTGGGGAGCTGGTCGGGGGTGTAATCGGCCTGGCCAGCTTTGCCGTAGTAGAAGTTGTTGATCATGCCGGACATGGTGGGCCCTCCTTGCTGGGTGAGTGTATCTCTTTTATTATAACACGAAAAACGCGCATTGCAACCCTCCCACCCATCGTTATGCCACCGCGAAGCAACCAGGGGGTCCAGGGGGATTTAATCCCCCTGGCGAGAGTCCAGAGGGCAGCGCCCTTTGGCCCCCGGAGGGCGTCCCCCCCCGCCCCTCCCCCGCAGCGTGTCCTCTCGCGTCGTGAGACGCATCGGACCCCCGCCCCTGTGCAGTCAGGCCGCAGACTGACTGCACAGGGGCG
>JAVBUD010000155.1:0-16689 GCA_031555755.1 Eubacteriales bacterium
CTTCGCTTTGTTCTGGCGGGGCGGTGAGCAGGTGGAGGGAACCCTGCTGCTTTCACTCCCCCAACAGCCTCACAAATTCCGCCTCGTCCACCACCCTGACGCCCAACTTCTCCGCCTTTTCCAGCTTGCTGCCGGCGGCCTCGCCCGCCACCACCAGCGACGTCTTCTTCGACACGCTCCCGGCGGCCTTGCCGCCTGCCCGCTGGATCGCCTGCTCGGCCTCGCTCCTCGTGAAACCCATGAGCGACCCCGTGACCACCACCGTCATCCCCTCGAAAACCCCGCCATCCTGTCGCATCGTCCACTTCGGCTCGATCCCCGCCGCCAGCAGCGCGGCAACCTGCGCCCGGTTCGAGTCATCGTCAAAATAGTCCCGGATCGACTGCCCCACCACCGGGCCCACGTCCGGGATCGTGGTCAGCTCTTCCAGTGGCGCAGCAGACAGCGCGTCCAGCGAGCCGTACCGCTCCGCCAGCACATACGCGGTTTTTCTGCCCACATTCGGAATCCCGATGGCGTAAATGAACGCGTCCAGCGCGCAGTCCTTGCTGTTTTGAAGCGCCGCGACCAGGTTCTGCGCCTTTTTTTCCCCGAAACGGTACAGCCCGGACAGCGCCTCCACCGTCAGCGCGTACAGCTGCGCGGGCTCCGCGATCTGGAGCTCGTCGTGGAGTTGGGCTGCGGTCTTTTCGGAAAAGGTGTCGATGTCCATGGCGTCGCGGCTGGCAAAGTGTGTAAGCCGCGCCACCGTCTGCGGCTTGCAGCCATCCGCATTCGGGCAAAACAGGTGCGCGCCGCGCTCCACCAGCGCCGTGCCGCAGGCGGGGCAGGCCGTGGGCTTTTCGATCTCGCGCTCGCCCTCCACATATTCCTCGACCCGGCCCATGATCTCCGGGATCACCTCGTTGCTGCGCCGAATCCACACCTTCGCGTTCAGCTTGACGCGCTTTCGTTGGATGTCGCCCCAGTTGTTCAGCGTCGCCCGCGACACCGTCGCGCCCGCCACCTCCACCGGCGACAGGTGCGCCAGCGGGGTCAGCTTACCGGTGCGGCCAGGCTCCCACACCACGTCCAGCAGGGTCGAGGTGACTTCCTCGGCCTCGAACTTGTACGCCACCGCCCAGCGCGGGAACTTTTCCGTGTAGCCCAGCGCCAGCCGCGTCTCGAAGTCGCGGATGTTGATCACCGCGCCGTCGATCATGTAGTCTAGGCTGCCCCGCTGCTCCTCGATGCCGTGCACGGCGTCGATGGCCTGGTCCATGCTGTCGCACTCGATCTCGCACTCGGACAGGTTGAACCCATTTTCCCGCATGAACGCCACCATCTCGGCCTGGTCCCGGAACGAGCGGCCCTCGATGTAGCCCACGTCGTAGAAGAAAACGCTCAGCCGACGGGACCGCGTCACCGCCGGGTCCAGGTTCCGCAGCGCGCCCGCCGCGCCGTTGCGCGGGTTCTTCAGCGGCTCGGCGGCGGTCCTGTTATACTGTTCAAACACCGACAGCCGCATGATCGCCTCGCCGTGGATCTCGAACCGGCCCCGATACGGCACCGCCAGCGGCACGTCCTGGATGGTCCTCGCCTGGGCCAGGATGCCCTCGCCCACCGCGCCGTTGCCGCGCGTGGCGGCCTGGATCAGTTGGCCGTCCTCATACGTCAGGTTGACGGTCAGCCCGTCGAACTTGTGCTCCACGACAAAAGAAAGCTCGGGCAGCGGATTGCCGTCGGCCACTGCCGCATCGCGCAATTTCTGGGCGCGCACCGCCCAGTCCCAGAGCGCAGAGACAGACTGCGCCTTGTCCAGCGACCACAGCCGCGCCAGGTGGCGGTGCTGGGCAAAGCCCGCCTGGGGCTCACTGCCCACGCGCCGGGTCGGCGAATCGGGCAGCACCACGCCAGATTCTGCCTCGAGCGCGACAAGCTCGTCATACAGCGCGTCCCATTCCTTGTCGGAGAGGGTCTGTTCGTCGGTGACGTAGTACTGCCGCGCCGTCTCGTTCAGGCGGTCCACCAGCTCGCGCATGCTCAGGTCCATGATTTACGACTCCACCTTTATCACCGGAGCCATGGCGGCGGAAAAGGTCTTCGTACCGCGCTCCGAAAAATCGATCACCATCTTTTGGTCCGCGCCTGTCCCCTGCAGTTCCACCACCGTGCCGCGCCCGAAGATGCGGTGCATGACGCGGTCGCCTACGTCGAACAGCTGGGCGGGGGTGAGGCTTCTGGCCTGGGAGGGGACGAAGCCTTTTTGCAGGCCGGGGATGCCGAGGGCGCCAGGTTTTGAGGGCGCGGGGGTGAGGCGCGGACTCCCTCCACCACCGACGCGCGCGTCCGCACCCCCTCGAGAGGGGGGCTGGGGTCCTCCCGCGCGGGGCAGGGACATGGGGGCGTCCATGCGGCGCGAACTGGCGTCCTCCAGCAACCGCTGCGGGATCTCCGACAGGAACCTGGACGGCGCGCCCGCCTGGCGGTTGCCGAACAGCATGCGCGTGTGGGCGTGGGTGATGAACAGCTTGCGCATGGCCCGCGTGATGCCCACGTAGGCCAAGCGCCGCTCCTCCTCCAACTGGTCGTCGTCCCCGCTGAAGATGGCGCGGGTGATCGGGAAAATCCCTTCCTCCAGGCCCACCAGAAACACCACCGGGAACTCCAGCCCCTTGGCGCTGTGCAGCGTCATCAGCGTCAGCGCGGAGGTCTTTTCCTCCAGCGAATCCAGGTCCGTGACCAGCGCCACATTCTCCAAAAAACCCTCAAGCCCACCCTCGGGGTTTTGCTGTTCGTACTGCGCGAGCGCGCCCTCGAACTCATGCACGTTCTCCACGCGCGACACGCCCTCGTCGGTCTTGTCCGCCTCCAGCGCCTTGATGTAGCCCGTGCGCTCGATGATTTCTTTGAGCAACGCGCTGGCGGACAGCTCAAACCGCAGGCCCATCAGTTCCGTCAACAGCGCCGACAATTGCGCCACAGCGCCCCGGGCGCGGGTGCCCAGGCCGATGTCCTGATAGTCCAGCACCGCCGAAAACAGCGGGATCTCATGCTGGATGGCGTGCTGCTGCATCTGGTCCACGGTGCTGTCGCCGATGCCGCGCTTGGGCACGTTGATGATGCGGCGCATGGAGATGTCGTCGTCGGGGTTGCAGAGGCAGCGCAGGTAGGCGATCAAGTCCTTGACCTCCTTGCGGTCGTAGAACTTCATGCCGCCGTACACCCGGTACGGGATGCCGCTACGCACCAGCGCCTCTTCCAGGGCGCGGGACTGCGCATTGGTGCGGTACAGCACCGCCGCGGAGCCGTAGGGCACGCCCTGGCCCTTCAGCCGCCGAAGCTGTGCGCACACCCAGGCCGACTCATCCCGCTCGTCCTGGGCGCGGTATAGGCTGATCTTCTCGCCCTCGCCTGCGTCGGTCCACAGCGCCTTTTCCTTTCGGCCTCGATTGTGGGCAATGACCTGGTTGGCGGCGTCCAGCACGTTGGAGGTGGATCTATAGTTCTGCTCCAGTTTGATCACTTTCGCGTCCGGATAATCGCGCTCAAATTCCAAGATGTTGCGGATGTCCGCGCCGCGCCAGCCGTAGATGGACTGGTCGTCGTCGCCCACCACGCAGATGTTGCGTCGGTTTTGGGCCAACAGGCGCACAAACTCATACTGCGCCATGTTCGTGTCCTGGTATTCGTCCACCAGGATGTAGTGGAACCGGTCCTGATAGTACTGCAGCACCGGCGGATGGGTCGTCAGCAGCTCCAGCGTCTTCACCAGCAGGTCGTCAAAGTCCAGCGCGTCATTGCCTTTGAGGCGCTTTTCGTAGAGTTGGAAGATCTCCAGGTATTTCTTGGCCTTGAAGTCGCCATTCTGCGCCTTGAACCATTCCATGGGCGTCAGCAGCTTGTTCTTGGCGTCTGAGATGATGGACTTGGCCTGGCGCGGCGGGTACAGCTTGTCGTCCAGGTCCAGCTCCTTGATGATGGTCCTCAGCAGCGTCATCTGGTCGTCGTCGTCATAGATGGAGAACTGGCGCTTGTAGCCCAGCTTCTCGATGTCGCGCCGGAGGATCCGCGCGCAGGACGAGTGGAACGTGCTGATCCAGGCCTCGTCGGCGGCTGCGCCGCTCAAATGGGCCACGCGTTCTTTCATTTCACGCGCGGCCTTGTTGGTGAATGTGATGGCCATGATCCGGTACGCGGGCGTGCCCTCGTCGATCAGGTGCGCGATGCGGTGGGTCAGCACGCGGGTCTTGCCGCTGCCCGCGCCCGCCAGGATCAACAGTGGGCCCCTGGTGGTCAACACCGCCTCTTTTTGGGGCGGGTTCAGGCCCTTGAGGTCAACCATTGCGCCCGTCCTCGCCAAGCCGGTCCAGCACCATGTCGTAGCCGCCCTCGCCGTAGCTCAGCGAGCGGTTGACGCGGCTGATGGTGGCAGTGGAGACGCCGGTGGTCTGGGCGATCTCGTTGTAGGTAATGTGATCGCGCAGCATGCGCGCGACCTCCAGCCGCTGGGCCAGGTCCTGGATCTCGCGGATGGTGCACAGATCGTCCAGCAGTTTATAGCACTCGCCCTCGTCCTTGAGGCACAGTAGCGCCCTGGCGAGCCGGTCGGTGAGCGGATTGTGGATCTTGCTGTTCATGCGCAAAAGCCCTCCATAATGTCAGGATAGAACGTACAGACTGGGCATACTATCACACATACAGTTTATCATAAAGGCGCGGTCGGTGCAAGGGGCACGTCGAGCCTGCTGCCGCGTGAGCGCCGCCGTTTTGCAACAGCGCAGGCGACAAATGAGACGATTATTCACATATTCTAATCTTACTCTGCTTTCCCTCAGCGGATGGATGTGCTATACTCAAGTACATAGAGTGAGACGAAAGGTCAGACGCAAGAATGAGCAATAACCGCGACAACAACACCCGCAACGACGAGTTCGATCCGTCCTGGATCCCCGTCTTTATTATGTTATTTGTCATGTGGCCCATCGGGCTGATCATGCTGTACAACAAGATCAAGAAGTCCCAGGACCCCGAGCAGAAGCGCAGAAAGCCCATCTCTTGGATGAGCGTGGGGCTTTGCGCCATCGGCGCGATGTTCGTGTTCAACGCCAGCGCCATGTCCGGCCTGTTCGGGCTGTTCGCGCTGCTGGGCGGCGCGGCGCTGTTCGGCTACAGCCGCAAGATGAAGGGCGATGAGCGCAAATTTAACAAATATGCCAACGTCATCGGCAGCCGGCCCGTGGTGCCCATCTCGGCCATCGCCGCCGCCATGCCCTGCAGCTACGAGGACGCCAAGGTCGACCTGCAGAAGATGATCGACGAGGGCTATTTCGGCCAACACGCCTACATCGACAGCGGCCGCGACTGGTTCATCAGCGACAGCCGCGTGGCGCTCAGCCACCTGGACGAGCTGACCAAAAAATTTGAAAAATCGCGTGGCACGGAAGCCACTGACGACCGCCGCGAAGCGCCGGCAGCCGCGCAGCGGCCCGCCAAGCAGGAGGACGAATATCAGCTGAAGCTGAACCAGATCCGCGCCCTGAACGACGCCATCCAGGACGAAGACATCAGCGCGAAAATCCACCGCATTGAGGAAGTGACCGGCAACATCTTTGAGCTAGTCAAGCAAAATCCCAGCAAGCGAAGCGAGATCCACACCTTCTTGAACTACTACCTGCCCACCACGATCAAGCTGCTGGAGAGCTACAGCGTGCTAGAAAAGCAGAACGTACTGGGCGAGAACATCATCTCGTCCAAGGCGAACATCGAGAAAATGGTGGACCAGCTGGCCTACGCATTCGAGCGCCAGCTCGACCAGATGTTCGAGGCCGAGGCCCGCGACATCGGCACCGACATCACCGTGCTGGAGCGCATGATGGCCCGCGACGGCCTGAGCGACAACCCCTACTCCTTCCCCAAACAGCCCAGCGCCACGCAGCAGAGGACCGGCACCGGCAGCGCCGCGGCGCAGCAGCAACAGCAGGAATAACACAATGTACGTCGCCCATGAGCACCCTCCCCCCGTCACCCCTCCCCCCCGCCGTCATCCTGCGCGCAGCGAAGGACCTTCCTCAAACATCAATCCCGTCGTGTTTGAGGATGGTCCTTCGCTGCGCTCAGGATGACGTGGAGTTATGGGAGGGCCGTAACCCACCCTATCCCTTGACGCTGCCCATCACCAAGCCCGTGGTGAAGTATTTCTGCAGGAAAGGATACACGATCAGCGTCGGGATCAGGCCCAGGAACAGCTGCGCGGCGCGGCCGGTCTGCTCGTTCATGCGGGCAAGCAGCGCGTAGTAATCTGACCCCGACTGCCTCAGCATGTCGTTGAAGTTGGTCAGCAGGGTCTGCAGGTAGGTCTGCAGCGGGTAGTTCTTCGGGTCGTGCATGAACAGCGCGCCGGTGAACCAGTCGTTCCAATGATACACGAACGCGAACAGGCCCACCGTAGCCAGCGCGGGCTTCAGCACCGGCAAGATGATCTCAAACAGGATGCGCAGCTGGCCCGCGCCGTCGATGCTTGCGGCCTCCTCGATCTCCGGCGGCAGCCCGCGCATAAAATTCATCAGGATGACCATGTTGTACACAGGCACCGACAGCGGCAGCACCAGCGCCCAGATCGTATTCATCAGCCCCAACTGGTTCACCAGGATGTAGTAGGGGATCAGGCCGCCGCCGAACAACATGGTGATCACGTAGAACGTCATGTAGAAGTTGCGCGCGCCGAACTGCTGGCGGGTCTTGGACAGCGGGTACGCGGTGGTCACCATCATGAACAGGTTGATGGCCACGCCCAGCACACAGCGCAGGATGGAGACCTGCAACCCGCGCAGGAACTTGCCGTTGGACATGGCGAACTCATACGCCATGGTGGTGAACTCCTTGGGCCAGAAATAGACCTTGCCGGTGGACACCTGGGCGGGCGAACTGAACGATATGGCCAGCGTGTTCAGCAGCGGCAGGAAGCACGTCAGGCACACGATCGTCACGAAAATGTAGTTGAAAACCCGAAAGATCCGCATTCCCCTCGTCATGAATTGCATCTTGCCACCTCCTTAAAACACGCGATAGTTCGCGACTTTATAGGCAATGTACAGCGACAGCGAGATCAGTGTACACGAAACGACGCTCTTAAACAGGCCCACCGCGGTGCCGATGGCGTACTTGCCGTTCTGCAGGCCCAGGCGGTAGACGAAGGTGTCGATGATGTCGCCCGTGGGATACACGGCGGGCGAATACAAATTGTAGACCTGGTCAAAACCTGCGTTCAGCACGTTGCCCAGCGCCAGCACCGTCATCAGGATGATGATCGGATACAGCATCGGGACCGTGACATGCAGCGTCTGCTTCCAGCGGCCCGCGCCGTCGATGACGGCGGACTCATACAGCTCCGGGTCGATGGACGTGATGGACGCCAGATACACCACCGTGCCGAATCCGAACGTCTTCCAAACGTCCGTGAGGATGACCGTCCAGGGGAACACGCCGCGGTTTGAGATGAACTGCACCGGTTTTAGGCCGAGGGCGGACAGCATCATGTTCACCATGCCGTCCGTGGCCAGCAGGTTCAGCAAGATGCCGGCCATGATGACCCAACTCACGAAATTGGGAATGTACACGAGGGTCTGGAAGATCCGCTTCATGCCCACATTGCGCATCTCATTGAGCAGCAGCGCGAACACCACAGACGCGGCGGTCTGGAACACGATCTTGAAGATGGAGATGAAGAACGTGTTGTAGATGGAGTTGAGGAACTGGGGATTGGTGAACACCATGCGGAAATTCTCGAGCCCCACCCAGGGCGAACCGTTGAACCCGAGGCCGGGGTTGTAGTCTTGAAAGGCCATGACGATGCCGTAGATGGGCATGTACGAGAAAATAAACGTCAGGATCACGCCCGGAAGGAGCAGCAAGTGAAATGGGATGTCCTTCCTGAGTCGATTCATCATAGATATCGCTCCTCCTATTCGGGGGGTGGGTTTACCCAAAATATAAGGATCGAGCGGCGACGCAGGGCCGCCGCTCAATCGGATGACTACTCAGTTTACGCCGCTGCGCCGTACTGCGCGTTGACCGCGTCTTCCATGATCGTGCCGCCGCCGGCATACCAGTCGGCCAGGATCTGATCATAGTCGGACACCGGGCGGATGCCCATGATGATTTCCATGACGCCGTTGAGGATGATGTCGATGGTGTTGACGGTCTTGTCAAACTCCTCGGGCGGCGGGCCCCACACGGAGGTCTTCTGGATGAAGTCGTTGTCCAGGAGGAACTTGGCGTTGTCGTAGGAGCAGCCGTCGAAGCCCTGCTGGCAGTACGCACCCAGGCCGCCGGTGTTCTTCTCGTTCAGCCAGCTGATGGAGTCACCGTACTTCTTCTTCATGCCCGCGGTGAACAGCTCGGAGGTGTCGCCGGACTTCAGCGCCGCCAGCACGTGCTCGAACTGGATCATGTCGGCCATGGGGTCAATGATCTCGAAGTTGCCCGGGGTGTGCTCGCGCTGACCGTCGGTGAAGCCCTTGAACTCTTCTTCGGTCATCTGAGCGGTGGGGTCAAACATGATGTAGTCGGTGAAGGACAGCAGCTTCATGACCGCAGCCGGGTTGGTGCAGGTCTTGGAGATGACGATCACGTCGCCGTTCGGGAAGCCGACCTGGCCCTTGACCTGGGAGCCGTCGATGGTCGGGAAGTTCAGCGGGATCATGTAGGCATTGTCGCTGCCCGCGGCCGCCACCAGGTTCGGGCCCACGTGCCACGCCTGCCACTGATAGTGGGGCTGCATGCCGGCCTTGCTGTTGGTGATGTCCTGGGTCATCTTGTTGGTGTCGAAGTTCGCGAAGTCGGGGCTGATGATGCCCTGCTCATACCACTTGGCCCACGCGGTCAGCGCGTCCTTGAACTCCTTGTGGGCGATGCCGGGCTTGATGCGGCCGGTGCCGTCATCGTACCAGAAGTACTGGGCGTTGGCGTTGGCCGGGTTGCCCAGGTACACGTTGAACATCGGGCCGGTCATGAACAGATTCTCCAGCTTGTTCTCGATGGCCATACCGTAGCCGCCATGGGCCTCGATGAATGCCTTGGCCAGGTTTTCGAAGTCTTCGACGGTCTTCAGCACGGGGCTGCCGGCCTCTTCGTACCAGTCTTTGCGGACCCACATGTACTTCGGCTGGTCGATGACGCCGTAGTAGTAGCCCGGGATGCCGTACAGGCGGCCGTCCACCTCGTTCAGCTTGATGGTGTCCGGATCGGTCTTCTCGTAGTCGCGGATGCGCTGCGAGGTGTTGTTGTTGTAGTAGTCGGTGATGTCCATGATCAGGCCTGCGGCCATCAGCTGGCGGAACTGGACGTAGTTGCACTTGAAGGAGTCCGGCAGCGTGCCGGAGGCGATGGTCATGTTCAGCTTGGTGGCGTACTGGGTGTTGCCGTCATCAACCCAATCATAGGTGACTTCGATGCCCAGCTTCTCTTTCCAGGCGCGGGTCCAGGGGTTGTCGTTGTAGGTGTCGCCGTTTTCGTAGACCACGTCGGCGCCCTGTCCCTTGACGGCGGTGATGTTCACGAGGGTCTCATAAGGGGCGTTCCAATCGCCTTCGGGGATGGGCTGCGCCTCGCGGGTGCCGGTGGCGACCGGTTTCTCGGCCAATGCCGGAACACAGGAAAGGATCATGATGAGCACCAGGACCAAAGAGAGAATGGATTTCCGTTTCATCAAGCCTGCCTCCTCATTTTTCGTTACTCCGAGGTTACCTAGTTTGTATCATACATCAGCGTAACAATTTAGTCAAGTGTCGTTTTCCTTGGTACTATCGCCCATATTGTGATTTTTGTTTTAGGTCTATCTAAAGAAATTTCGCATTCTTGCAATTCATCGAGAATGATGCTAATATGGTTTCATTGGCCCGGATATTCATTTCACAATGTATGGAGGATTGAGTTCATGTCGTTCAAGGTTGCGTTCATCGGCGCGGGCAGCCTGGGTTTCACCCGCGCTCTGCTCACGGACATCCTGACCGTCCCCGAGTTCCACGACATCGAGATCGCGTTCACCGACATCAACCAGCAGAACCTGGACATGGTGACCCGACTGTGCCAGCGCGACATCGACGAAAACGGCCTGAAGATCCAGATTTTCGCCACCACCGACCGCCGCGAGGCGCTGAAGGGCGCGAAGTACGTCATCAACAGCGTGCGCATCGGCGGCCTGGAGGCGTTCGCGACCGACATCAACATCCCGCTAAAATACGGAGTGGACCAGTGCGTGGGCGACACGCTGTGCGTGGGCGGCATCATGTACGGCCAGCGCGTCGTGGCCGCCATGCTGGACTTCTGCAAGGACATCCGCGAGGTATGCGCGCCGGACGTGCTGCACCTGAGCTATTCCAACCCCAACGCCATGGTCACCTGGGCCTGCAACACCTACGGCGGCGTGAACACCATCGGCCTTTGCCACGGCGTCACCCACGGCCACGAGCAGATCGCCAAGGCGCTGGGCTACAAAAAAGAAGAAGTGGACATCATCTGCGCCGGTCTGAACCATCAGACCTGGTACGTGTCCGTGAAGCACGGCACCGAGGACCTGCTTGCGAAAATTCTGCCCGCGTTCGAGCAAGACGAATACCTGATGCGCACCGAAAAAGTCCGCATCGACATCCTCAGGCGCTTCGGCTACTACTCCACCGAGTCAAACGGCCACCTTTCTGAGTACCTGGCCTGGTACAGAAAGCGCCCGGACGAGCTGATGAACTGGATCGACATCCAGCAGGACAGCTGGATCAGCTGGATCAACGGCGAGACCGGCGGCTACCTGCGCGTGTGCACCGAGGGCCGCAACTGGTTCGAGGTGGACTTCCCCAACTGGATGAAGGAACCCGCGAAAAAATACGACGGCTCAGACCGCGGTACCGAGCACGGCAGTTACATCATTGAGGGCCTGGAGACGGGCCGCACATACCGCGGCCACTTCAACGTGGTCAACAACGGCTGCATCACCAATTTGCCCGACGACTGCATCATCGAGGCGCCAGGCTACGCCAGCTTCAACGGCATCGAGATGCCCCGCGTCGGCGACCTGCCCCTGGGCCCCGCCGCGATCTGCAACCAGTCCGTCAGCGTGCAGCGCATGGCCGTGCTGGCAGCCGTCTCAGGCGATGTGAACCTGCTCAAACAGGCGGTGCTGCTGGACCCGCTCACCGGCGCGGTCTGCACCCCGCCCGAGGTGTGGCAGATGGTGGACGAGATGCTCGTCGCCCAGGAAAAGTGGCTGCCGCAGTACAAGAAGGGCATCAAAGAGGCCAAGGCCCGCCTGAAGGACAAGAAAAACCTGATCCCAACCAAGAACGACTATCAGGGCGCGGCTCGACTCCAGGTCAAGACCGTGGAGCAGATGGCAGAAAACGCCAAGAAGGCCAGGGAGATGGCCAGCGCGGCTGCGAAGGAGAACGTCGAGTAAGGATCGACAGGACAGGAAGGGATGGCCCCAAGCGCTGTGGGCCATCCCTTTTCAATCTCCGTCGTCCCCTCCGCTTCCCATCCCCGCCAAAATATGCTACAATCTTCACAATGACCGCCGCGAAACGCGGCGACGGAAGGTGGCCGAACATATGAAACTCTCTTTCTTTGGCGCGGACCGCGAAGTGACCGGCAGCTGCCACTGCCTGGACGTGAATGGCACCCGCGTGCTGATCGACTGCGGCATGATCCAGGGCAAGGGCGAGGACCGCAACGAGGCGCTGCCCTTTGAGCCGGAGCGGATAGACGCCGTGATCCTGACCCACGCCCACATCGACCATTCCGGGCGGCTGCCGCTGCTGACGAAGCGGGGCTACAGGGGCAAGATCCACGCCACCCGCGCCACCTGCGACCTGCTGTCTGCGATGCTGCTGGACTCGGCGCACATCCAGGAGTCCGATGCCAAGTGGGCCAGCAAGAAGAACAGGCGGGCCGGGAAAAAGGCCCTGGATCCGCTGTATACGATCCAGGACGCGGAGGCGTGCCTGAAGCAACTGGAGGCCCACGAATACGGCGAGACCGTGCAGTTGAGCGAGGGACTGAGCTTCTCGTTCATCGACGCAGGCCACCTGATGGGCTCCGCATACGCGCTGGTGGACGCGGAGGAAAACGGCATCCATAAGCGCATCGCCTTCTCCGGCGACATCGGCAACACGAACCAGCCCATCATCCGCGACCCCTCCTACCTCCACCAGGCGGACTACGCCATCATGGAGAGCACCTACGGCGACCGGCTGCACGGCGCGCCGGACGACGTGACGGTGGAGCTGGCGAAGATCATCGACAGGACGCTGAAGCGCGGCGGCAATGTGATCGTGCCCGCGTTCGCGGTGGGCAGGGCACAGGAGCTGCTGTACTACATCCGCGACATGAAGCACCGCAAGCTGGTACCGTCCCAGCCAAACTTCCAGGTCTACCTCGACAGCCCGCTGGCCGCCGAGACCACAGAGGTGTTTGACAAGAACCTGCGCGAGTGCGGCGACGACCAGACGAAGGCCGTCATGGCCACCGGCGCGGACCCGATCCGGTTCCGCGGACTGCACATCATCGAGAGCCAGCAGGAGTCCATGGCACTGAACGACGACGACACCCCAAAGGTCATCATCGCGTCCAGCGGCATGTGCGAGGCGGGCCGGATCCAGCACCACCTCAAGCACAACCTGTGGCGCAAGGAGTGCTCGGTCGCCATCGTGGGCTTCCAAGCGGAGGGCACGGTGGGCCGAAAATTGGTGGACGGCGAGGGCAGCGTGCGGCTGCTGGGCGAGGTGATCAAGGTGGAGGCCGAGGTGCACAACTTCCGGGGCATGAGCGGCCACGCGGACAGGGACGGGCTGCTGAAGTGGATCTGCGCGTTTGAAGAAAAGCCGAAGCGCGTGTTCATCGTGCACGGGGAGTCGGCCACCTGCGATGTGTTCGCATCTGCGCTCAAAGAAAAGGGCTTCGATACGTACGTGCCTGGGTTCGAGGCTGAATACGATCTGTTGGCGGACCGGGAACTGGCAGCCGGCGCAGCGGCGGAGGAAAAGCCCGCGCCGAAGGCGGAAGGCGCACTGTCGAGGCTTCAGGCAGCAGCGGCCAGGATCGCGGCGCTGGTGAAGGGATTTGGCGACGGCGAGGCCGATCAATTGGCGCGGGAGATCAACGAACTGTGCCGGAAATGGGCGCGGTAAGCGGCGGCATTCCGAAAACCCACCGTTTGCGCCGCATGAAGGGCATCAAGCTTGGGAGGTGTTTTCATGAATCCCGTCGTGTCCGCCATCACCTATGTCCCGCTCACCCTGGTTTGGGTGCTGTTCTATGTACTGCAAATCGCGTGCGGCCTGGTCTGCATCGCGGCGGTGTGCAACATCTTCGTGGGCGGGTTTACCGCCTCGGCCTGGGTCGCGATCGTCGTCGCTGCGATCGCGAGCGCAGGGCTGCTGTTCCTGTGCGGCACGCTGCTGGAGCGCGTCGGCTTCGTACCGCCTTTTTTCGAGGCCCCGTTCGTGCTCGAGCAGGCGCTCTGGGTCAAGTAGCGGCGCACCGCTTTCCCGCGCTACTCGACGGAATTAACACTTTCTCCGTAGACCCGGCATGGAGCCCCGGTGTATAATGACGCAAATCCCGACTGATAAGGAGCCATCACCGATGAGCAGGCAGTTTGCAGCGTTCTATTACTTTTACTTTATTAACGCAAGTTAATAGAGCGCTTTTGCTGCAGCAAAACTCCGAACCCGCCAACTCATGGCTTTGCAGTGAAAACCGCTGCAAAGCCTTTTTGTTTGAACAGAAAGCGAGGACAGTAACATGGTCGTCATTTTGAAACAAGGCGCGGACGAGCGCCAGATCGAACAGCTCACAGCCTGGCTCAAGAGCCTGAACGTGGACACCCACCTCTCGCGCGGAGCGTCCCAGACCCTCATTGGTTTGGTCGGCGACACCAGCGCGGTCGACATCGAGCTGCTCCGTTCGCTGGACATGGTCGAACGTGTGCAGCGCATCATGGAGCCGTACAAGAACGCGAACCGCAAGTTTCACCCCCAGGACAGCGTGGTGGATATCGGCGGCGTCAAGATCGGCGGCGGCAACTTCCAGATCATCGCGGGACCGTGCAGCGTGGAAAACCGCGACCAGATCCTGGCCGTCGCCCACGCTGTGAAGGCCAGCGGCGCGACGCTGCTGCGCGGCGGCGCGTTCAAGCCCAGGACCTCGCCTTACGCATTCCAAGGGCTGCACGCTGAGGGCATCGAGCTGTTGCTGGAGGCGAAGAGAGAGACCGGGCTTGGCATCGTGACAGAGATCATGGACGCAGCGCATTTGTCTTTGTTTGCGGATGTGGACGTGATCCAAGTCGGTGCGCGAAACATGCAGAACTTTGAGCTGCTGAAAGAGTTGGGACAGTCGAAAAAACCGGTTTTGCTGAAGCGCGGATTGGCCAACACGCTAGAGGAACTGCTGATGAGCGCCGAATATGTGCTGGCAGGCGGCAACCCGAATGTGATTCTGTGCGAGCGCGGGATCCGGACGTTTGAGACGGCCACGCGAAACACGACTGACATCAGCGTGGTGCCGGTGCTGCACCGATTGAGCCATCTGCCGGTGATCGTGGACCCGAGCCATTCCACGGGTGAGGCCGCGTTGGTACCGCCGATGGCGCTGGCGGCGACGGTGGCCGGTGCGGACGGGCTGATCGTGGAGGTGCACAACGATCCCGCGCGGGCGCTCTGCGACGGCAAGCAATCGCTGACCCCCCGGCAGTTTGACGACCTGTCGAGCCGGGTCCGCGCCGTGTTGCCCTACGCCGCCCGATAAGTTTGCAGCGCCAGCCTGCGCAACCATGAACAAGGAGGTCATTCCGTGATGACGATCGGTATAGTCGGCCTGGGTTTGATCGGTGGATCGATGGCCAAATCCATCAAACTGCACACCAAACACACCGTGCTCGGCACGGACGCCAAGGAATCGGAGATGCTCAAGGCAGCGCTGGTCGGCGCAATCGACGGGCGGCTTTCCGACGACACATTGCCCACTTGTGACGTCGTGATCGTCGCGCTCTACCCGGAGTCCATCATCGATTGGATTGCCGCACACGCGGATCAGATCAAGCCCGGCGCGCTGGTCATCGACTGCGGCGGTGTCAAATCCAGTGTGACCTGTGCGCTGCGTCCCATCGCCAAGTCGCATGACTGGACGTTCATCGGCGGACACCCCATGGCGGGCCGTGAATACAGCGGATTCCAGTACGCGCAAGACGACCTGTTTGAGCGTGCATCGATGATCCTGACGCCATACCCGGACGCCGAGATCACGGACATCGCGCGGGCGAAGGCGTTTTTCCTCGACGTTGGGTTTCTGAGGGTCGTGTTTGCGACGCCTCAGGAACACGATGAGATGATCGCGTACACCTCCCAGATGGCGCACATCATTTCCAGCGCGTACGTCAAGAGCGAACTGGCGCGCAAGCACAAGGGGTTTTCCGCGGGGAGTTTTCAAGACATGACCAGGGTGGCGCGGCTAAACGAAGCCATGTGGGCCGAGCTGTTCATGCACAATCGGGCGCCGTTGATCCGCGAGCTGGACGGGATCATCGACAGGCTTCAGGCGTACAAAGCTGCGCTGACCGCCATGGACGGCGCGGAACTGACCCGGCTGCTGCGCGAAGGGCGCGAAGTAAAGGAGCTGTTGAGCGAATGAGAACAGTGCGGGTGGAGGCGTCAACGGCCTATGACATTCGGATCGCGCCCGGCCTGATTGGCTTGTGCGGATCGCAGCTGGCGGAGGTGGCCGCGCCCTGCAAGGTGGCGCTGGTGACAGACGATCTGGTGGCGTCGCTGTACGGCGACCAAGTGGAGACGTCGCTTGCCAAGGCCGGTTTCGAGGTCCACCGCTGCGTCTTTCCAAACGGCGAGCCTTCAAAGAACCTCGAGACGCTCTGCTTGCTGCTGGAGCGGTTCGGCGAGCTGGGCTTGACCCGGTCGGACCTGATCGTGTGCCTGGGCGGCGGCGTGGTGGGCGACATGGGCGGGTTCGCGGCGGCCGTGTACGGGCGCGGCACCCGGTTCGTGCAGATTGCCACCACGCTGCTGGCTGCGGTGGATTCGTCGGTGGGCGGCAAAACCGCGGTCAACCTCAGGACCGCAAAAAATATGGCAGGCACATTCGCGCAACCGGCGCTGGTCCTGATCGACACGGACGTGATGCGCGCCCTGCCCGCGGACCTGGTGGCGAACGGCGCCGCTGAGGTCATCAAATACGGTGTGCTGTCGGATCCAGCGCTGCTTTCCCTGGCGGCTGCGGGGCGGCTGGTGTCAGAGATTGATGATGTGGTGGCGCGCTGCGTCACAATCAAGCGCGCCTTTGTGCAGCAGGACGAATTCGACCGCGGCCAGCGCCAGCTGCTGAATCTGGGCCACACCATCGGCCACGCGATGGAGAAGTGCAGCGGATACACCGTGCCGCACGGGCGCGCTGTCGGCGTGGGCCTGCTCGCCATCGCGAAGGCCGCATGGGCGCTTGGCGCTTCGGCGATGGACTGTGCGCCGGAGATCCATCGGGCGCTTGAAGCCTCGGGGCTTTCAACTCACTGCCCCTACGGAGCGGACGGCATCGTTCAGAGCGCGCTGATGGACAAGAAGCGCAGCGGCGCAGAGATCACGCTTGCGGTGCCGGTCCGGATCGGGCAGTGTGCATTGCGAAAGATACCTGTAGGCGATCTGGCCCATT
>JAVBUD010000043.1:0-10015 GCA_031555755.1 Eubacteriales bacterium
TGGCCTGCGGCGGGCTGAGGGCGCGGATCGTGGGCTGGGAGGACGCGGTTTACACGGGGAAGGCGGTGTTCGAGGGCGACGAGGACGGGAGCGCGGACGCGCCGCCGGTGCCGCAGCCGGAGGACGGCGTGGAGCCGGAGGGCGAGCCTGTGGCGGACGAGGTGATGCGGCCTGTGGAGCCGGTGGATCCGGTGGAGGCGGCGGAGCCTGAGGCGGCGGTGGATGCCGAGCAGGGCGAGCCTGAGATAGAGCTGCCGGAGGTCGCCCCTGTGATCCCTGTCGCGCCCGTCGAACCGGCGTCGTCGAGCGTAGACGAATAATCGGCAAAAAGATGCCGCCCGCCTCGATCCCGAGGCGGGCGGATTTGCGTCTACCTATGACTGCGCGAGCAGCAGGTTGAACGGGATGGTGATGATCGTCACATTGAAGCCCAGTTGGCGGGTGTAGTCGATGCCTGAGGACATCTGCTTCACCAGTTGGATGCCGCCGATGTGGTACGCCTGTTGCTCGGCTGCCGAATAGGTCGTGGGGTCAAAGGCGGGGCCGTTGTCTCTCAGGCGCAGGATGAGGTCGCCATCGGCGATGCGCATGGCGACGTCGATGGTGCTCCGCTTTTTGTTGCTGCCGTATTGCGCGATGTTGCAGGCCATCTCCTCCACGGCCAGGCCCATGCGGTTCGCGCTCTTTCCGTCGGCGTGGTGCATTTGGCAAAAGCCGATCACTTCCTGCGACAGCTGAACGGCGTCCTCGACCGTGGCGGGGATGGACACATCAAGCGTTGGCTCATCGCCGCTCGACGCGGGCAGCGCGAGGATGCCCACAGCGTTTCCGGCCCTGCGCTTTATGTGGCTCCAGAGCAGTACCATCGCCAGCACACAGATGTCAGCGATCAGGAAGCACAGCCAGACGTACGGTCCCTGTGCGAGCAACGGCGCCGAGGCGCAGATGAGCAGCAGCATGGTCAGCGGCAGCATCAGCGCGAATTTGGGGCGACCCGTGGTCTGAAACAGGTTTTTGAGCAGCTCGTTGACGCCGAAGACCGGCAGGCTCAGCGCGTACAGCCGAAGCGCCGTCTGCGTGATCGCGAGGCCGTCCGGGGAAGTGACGCCAAACAGCGCGCCGATCTGGCGCGGCAGCAGCAGGATGAGCGCCGCCATCAGCGTCGAGGCCGAAATCAGATACAGGAAGCTGGAGCGCGCCGCGAACCGGATGCCCGCGAAATCCCGCTCGCCGAACAGCGTGCCTGTGATGGGCAGCAGCGTGTCGTTGATGCCCTGGATAAAGATGTTTGTGAACACGAGGCAGTTGATGCACACCGTCATCGCGGCCATGCCCATCGCGCCGTAATGCCGCACCAGCAGCACGTTCAGCACGGCGTTGTAGCACAGGCACATGGCGTCGGTGCTGGCCTCGGGCATGCCCACGAGCAGCATGTTCTTCAGCGCACGAAGCACGGCAGCGCCCGGCCTGACGAAGCGGAACGTGCGCGCCTCCGAGCGGAGGTACGGGATCAGCACCAGGATGCCGCACAGAAAACCGATCAATGTGGACAGCGACGCGCCATTGATGCCCATGTGCATCCACTGGATGAAGACGTATTCCAGCGCCAGCTTCACGACATTCGCGATGATCGCGATCTGGGCGGCCACGCCCGGCTTTCCGTCCGCGCGCGCGAACTGCCCCATGCCCATGATCAGTAGCATCACCGGACCGACCGGCGCGAGCCACACCAGGTAGTCGAAGGTCTGCCGGGCGAGCAGCGCGTCCCCGTGGGCCAGGTAGTCGGTGAGCGGGCGCAGGAAGATCAGCAGCGCGATGGCGAGAACCGCCATCATCACCAGCCCGAAGAGGAAGGTGGCCGTAAAGAACCGATTGGCGCTCGCGTCGTCGCGCTCGCCCTTGGCGATGGCCGCGTTGGTCACGCCGCCGATCACGAACAGCAGGAACAGCGAGTTCATCGCGTAGACCGCCGGCGCGGACAGTCCGATGGCAGACAGCGCAAGTTCGCCCAACAGTTTGCCGACGATGACGCTGTCCACGATGGACGCCAGCGAAATGGCCATGCTGGTGAGCAGCGACGGGATCAGGTATTCCCGAAATTTCGTCCGCATCAGGGCACTGTTTCTTTGATATGTGTTCATTTCGCTCTCTCCAATTGTAGCATATTCGGTTGCGATCAGTATAACATCGAAAGCACAATCCGTAAAGGGACTCTTGCGGAGCTGCGCCGTCATCCTGAGCGCCGACGAAGGACCTTCTTCAAACCACATATCAAAGAAGATTATGGAAGGTCCTTCGCTCACGCTTAGGATAACGGCGCGGAGAGGCTGGATGCACTACCGTCTTCATTTCTGCGCAAGCCGCGCTGCGAGATCTCGTAGGGATTGCAAACCGCACGGCAATGGCGTATGATGATCGTAATCAGTGAATGAACAAACCGGCTAGGCAAAGGGAGGCAATCGAATGAAAAAGTCATTTCCGGCTACACAGGTTGATGCGGCGGCGGGGCGCGGCGAGGACGCGGCGATGGCGTGCGGGCCGCAACAAGCCAACCACACGGAGGCGGACACAGTCAGCAGCCGCCAGGCAACGCGCGACGCCATTGTGCGCAACCCGCCCCAGGTGCGCTATCCGCTGACCGACGCCGAGCGGGCTATGGCCGTCGCCCAGCGGATGGACCCGGCGTCGGTGCAGTACAATGTGCGGCTGGCGCAGCGCATCACAGGCCCGCTGGACGCCATGAAACTGCGCGCGGCGCTGGCGGGCCTCTTGGCGCGCCACGCGGTGCTGCGGTCCCATTATGTCGATGAGGGCGGCGAGCTTTGGCACAAGATCGCGGGCGATATGCCCATGGATCTGCCGGTTTTGGACTGCGCGGCGGAGGGCATAGCGACCAAGATCGACGCGGCCAACGTACCCTACGACCTGGCAAAGGACCCGCTGTTTCGGTTCGCGCTGTATCGCTTGGATGCGCAGGAGCACGTGCTGAGCCTGGGGTTCCATCACATCGTGATGGACGGCGTCAGTGTGCCGGTGCTGCTGGGCGAGCTGGGGGCACTGTATGAGGGCCGCGCACTGCCGCCGCTGGACCTGGATTACTTTGACTTCGCGCTGTACCGGGCGGGGGCGGGCGAGGACGAGGCGGGCAGGGCGTTCTTCCTGGATCAGTTCCAGGACGGCGTGCCGGAAACCGAGATGCCCACCCACGCGATCCGGCCCGCCGAGTTGCCCGTGGCGGACCGGGACTGCCGGGCGCGAATGGACTTCGCACCCATCCAGGCGGCGTCGAAGGCCCTCGGCGCGACGCCCTACCAGCTGATGATGGCGGCTGCGGGGCTGACGCTGATGAAGTACACCGGCTCTGACGACGTGGTGCTGGGCACCGCCATGTCCGGCCGCACGCTGCCTGAGACGGCGCGCATGGTGGGCATGTTCGTGAACACCGTGCCGGTTCGGATGAAGCTCGACGGCGCACAGGACGGCGCGGCGTTCGTGTCGGCGGTTGTCCGGCTGATCCGGGACGCCAAATCGCACCAGAGCTATCCTTTCGACCGGTTGGTGCCCGTGCTCGCGCCGGACCGGAACCCGTCGCGCGGGCCGGTGTTCGATCTGATGGTGAACTATCTGGGCAAGCTGCCGCCGTTTGATGTGGGCGAGTTGAGCGTCCGCGATGATCCGGTCCGCACGCAGGCGCTAGCCCACGATCTGGTGCTGGAGCTGCGCGCGGGCGACGGCGCGTTGGACCTGAGTCTGGCATACTCAGCCGCGCTGTACGACGAGGCCGTGGTGCGCAACATGCTCGACCAGCTGTGCGCCATCGTGGAGCGGCTGTGTAAATGCGCGTCGCTGCCCATCGGCGAGCTGTGCGAGCTGCCGGACGCGCAGAGAGAACAGATCCTTGTCGAGTTCAAGGGCGAAGTGGTGGACTGGCGCCGCGACGAGACCGTGGTGGACCTGTTCCGGGAGCAGGCGAAAAAAACGCCGGACGCGCCGGCGGTGGTGTTCAAGGACACGCGACTGAGCTACCGCGAGCTGGACCACCTCAGCGACAACCTTGCGGCGGAACTGGCCCGGCGCGGCTGCGACCGGGGCAAGATCGTGGGTATACTGATCCAGCGCAGCGCGTGGATGCCGGTGTGCGCGCTGGGCGCGCTGAAGGCCGGCGCGTGCTACATGCCGCTGGACCCGAGCTATCCCACGGACCGGCTGGCGTACATGCTGCAGGATGCCGGAGCGGAGCAGCTGATCTACGACGAGGACCTGCGCGAGCTGGTGCAGGGCTATCAGGGCGGCGGCTTGAGTACGGCGTCCATCCCCGCGCTGCCCGCGCCGGACACGCCGCCCATGCCGCCCGCGCCGGACGATGCATTGGTGCTGCTGTACACATCGGGCACCACCGGCATGCCCAAGGGCTGCATATTGACGCACGCGAACCTGGTCAGCTATATCGGCTGGCATCTGCGGCTGCACGGCATCACCGAAAAGGACCGCGTGCTGTGCTATGCCAGCTTCGGTTTCGACGCGCACATGCTCGACCTGTATCCGATCCTGATGGTGGGCGGCGTGGAGCACATCATCCCAGAGGAGATGCGGTTGGACCTGCCGGGCATCGACCGCTACTGCGCGCAAAATGGCATCACATTTTTGTTCATGACGACCCAGTTGGGCCGTCAGTTTGCGGAGAGCCACAAGAGCCGCACTGTGCGCCGCATCGTCGTGGGCGGCGAGGCGCTGGTGCCGCTGACACCGCCGGAGGACCTGGAGGTTTTCAATGCCTATGGGCCCACGGAGTGCACGATCATCTGCACACAGCAGCCGGTCGACCGGCTGTATGACCGCGTGCCGATCGGGCGCGCGGGGGAAAACACCGCCGTGTACGTGGTGGACAAGCAAAACCGGCTGGCCCCCGTGGGCGTGGCGGGCGAACTGCTGATCGCGGGCAGGCAGGTGGGGCGCGGCTATCTGAACCGGCCAGACCTGACTGCGGAGAAGTTCACGCCAAACCCCTTTTCCGGAGAGGCGGACTATGACCGCGTCTACAGAACGGGCGATGTGGTGCGCTTCTTGCCGGACGGCAGCATCGATTTCGTGGGGCGGCGCGATTTCCAGGTCAAGATTCGCGGGTTCCGCGTGGAGCTGACCGAGATCGAGTCGCGCATCCGCCAGCATCCCGCCGTGCGCGACGCGGCTGTGGTGGCGCTGGACGCGCCGGGCGGCGGCAAGTGCGCCGTGGCGTACATCGTGGGCGACGAGCCGATCGACGTGAACGCGCTGAACGACTTCATCGAGGAGGCGCTGCCGCCCTACATGGTGCCTGCCGCCACGATGCAGCTGGCGGCCATCCCCATCAACCCAAACGGCAAGGTCGACCGCCGAAAGCTGCCCGCGCCGGTGTACGGCGGCAGCGAAGAGAGCGCCAGCGCGCGCCCGCTCAACAGCCTGGAAACCAAGCTCGCGGCCATCGCCGCTGAGGTTTTGGGCCATGACCAGTTCGGCCTGACCGACAACCTGATGCGCCAGGGCCTGACGTCGCTGTCCTGCATCAAACTGATCGGCAGGATCGACGACGCGCTGGGCGCCGCGCCCTCTGTGCGGGATTTTATGAAGGACCCGACGCTGCTCGCGCTGGAAAACGCCGTGCTGGACAAGCTGCTCAGCCGCACGGACCAGCCCGCCTTTGAGGGCGGCCATCAGGCGCTGAGCGAATACCCGCTGTCGGCCAGCCAGCAGGGCATCTATTTCGAGTGCATGCTGAACCCAGGCTCCACATTCTACAATGTGCCGCTCGCCTTCGAGCTGTCCGGCGCGGTCGATGCCGCGCGCCTGCAGCGCGCCGTGGAGGCGGCCATCGATGCCTATCCGGTGCTGAGCATGCGAACCGCGCTGTCCGGCGGCGTGCCGGTGCAAATGATGACGGGGCTGAAGGCGAATGTGCCCGTGGAAAACCTCAGCGAGGCGCAACTTCAAGAGGTGCTCGGCGCCTGGAAGCAGCCGTTCGACCTGGAGCAAGGGCCGCTGTGCCGCGCGAAGATCGTGGTCACAGAGCGGCGCACGCTGTGGCTGTTCGACGCGCACCACATCGCCTTTGACGGCACCTCCGTGGGTGTGCTGACGGACGCGGTCGACCGCGCCTACAGGGGCGACGCGCCCTCCATGGAAAAGCTGTCCCAGATGGATTTCGCGCTGGAGGACGCGGGGCGCGCGGGCGGCGACGCCTGGCGCGAAGACGAGGCGTTTTTCGCGGCGCTGCTCTCGGATTATGTGGACCCGAGCGATTTGCCGGGGGATCTGCCCGCGTCCGGTAAGGTCGGCACCGCGCGGCAGCAGGCGGTTTCCGTGCCCCGCGAACAGGTGGAGGCGTTCGCAAAACGGACCGGGATCACGGCGTCGGCGACGATGTTGGCGGCGACAGGCTACGCGCTGGGCCGCTGGCTGGGCAGTCGCGACGCCTACATGGCGGGCATCAGCAGCGGACGAAGCGACCCGCGCCTGTCGGGGAGCATGGGCATGTTCGTGCGCACGCTGCCGCTGCGGGTGCGGCGCGGCATGGGGCAGAGCAGGCTCGATTTCGCGCGCGCCGTGGGCGACATGTTTGCCGGCGCGATCGACCATGAAGGGTATCCCTACACGAAGGTCGCCGAGCGATTCGGCTTCTCGGCGCCCATCTCCTACAGCAGCGAACTGGGCCTGCTCCAAGCGCCCCGCATCGGCGTCTGCGAGGCAAAGATCATCGGCCTGGGCGAAGGGGACGCGCCCAAATTCCCGCTGAGCATCACCGCCACCGAGTCGGAGCGGGCGTTCACGCTGAATGTGGAATATGACGACGCGCGCTATTCCGAGGCGCTGGGCAGGGCGCTGGCGGAGACGCTGCAATGTGCGCTGCTGGGGATCATCTCAGCGCCGGACGCGCCGATCGCCACGCTCAGCCTGCTTTCAGGCGCGGAGGCCGAGGCCATTGCCCGCTTCAACGACACGGGCACCGCCGAGGAGGCGGTGTTCGTGGACGTGTTCGAGCGCGCCGCTGACGCGTACGCGGACAGGATCGCGTTGACCGGCATCGACGGTGCATACACATTCGCCCAGATGGACGCGCGCGCGAACCGGATCGCCAACGCGCTCATGGCGCGGGGCGTGGGGCTGGAGGACCGCGTGGCGCTGCTGCTGCCGCGCACCACGAGGATGCCCGTCGCCATGCTGGGCGTCATGAAGGCGGGCGGCGCGTTCATCCCGATCGACCCGGATTATCCCGAAGACCGGGTGCGGCACGTGCTGGAGGACAGCCGCGCTAAGCTGATGATCACCGCACCGGAATGGGCGGAGTCGTATCCGGACGCGGTGGATTTCGATGCGCTGATGGCCGAGGGCTGCGATCAGCGGCCGCGCGTGGCCATCGCCCCGACGAACGCGTGCTACCTGATCTACACATCCGGCTCCACAGGTGTGCCCAAGGGTGTCGTGATGGAGCATCGGGGGCTGGCCAATTATGTGCGCCCCTCAAAAGAGAACCTGCACGCCCTGCGGATGCGCGAGCGCGGCCATGCGCTGATGACCATCTCGACGGTCGCGTTTGACGCGTTTGAGGAGGAAGTCTGGGTGCCGCTGTGCAACGGACTGACGCTGGTGCTGGCCGACGAGCACGCGTGCCGCGATGCCGCCGCGCTGGCGGCGCTGTTCCAACGGACGGGCGCGGACATCCTGTGCGGCACGCCGTCACGCATCGCGGAGCTGATGATGTTCCCGGCGCTGGGCGAGGCCATCGCCAATTGCAAATTGGTCATCGTAGGCGGGGAAAAACTGCCCGACGCGCTGCTTAAAAAGATCGAGGCGCTCCCGGACAGCAACATCTGGATGAATTCCTACGGGCCGACGGAGACGACCATCGCCTGCAACTGTGTGGAGGTCAACGGCAGGACAAGGGTGACGGTGGGCCCGCCGATGCTGGGCGTGCATGAGCAGATCGTGGACAGCGACCTGAATCCGCTGCCGCGCCTCATGACGGGCGAGCTGACCATCGCGGGCATCGGTGTGGCGCGCGGATACCACAACCTGCCCGAGCAGACCGAGGCGCGGTTCGTCACGGTCGCGGGCGAGCGGGCGTACCGCTCCGGCGACCTTGCGTGCTGGACGGAGGACGGCGAAGTGGTGATCCTGGGCCGCAACGACAGCCAGATCAAGCTCAGGGGGCTGCGCATAGAGCTCGGTGAGATCGAGAGCCGCCTGATGGAGTATCCCGGCGTTGACGCGTGCGCGGTCGTGATCCGCAAGATCGGCGATGTCGAGCACATCTGCGCTTATTATGTGGCGCAAAGTCCGCTCGATCCTGAGGACATCCGCCGTGAAATGGGCAAAAAGCTCACGCCGTACATGGTGCCCACCGCCATGACGCAGCTTGCAGCCATGCCCAAGACGCCCAACGGCAAGACCGATTTGCGCGCGCTGCCAAGCCCCGTTCCGCTCAAGGCGGGTGTGAGGGAAAAGCCCGCGAACGCGCTGGAGCAGCGGCTCTGCGAGGTGTTTGAGCAGGTGCTGAGCCTTGAAAACGTGGGCGCTACAGACAGCTTCTTTGATTTGGGCGGCTCGTCGCTGCAGGTGACCCGTCTCGTGTTCGAGGCGCAGTCCATCGATATCAAGGACGCGCGGCCGTTCGGCTATGCGGACGTGTTTCAGAACCCGTCGCCGCGCCAGCTCGCCAGGCTGATGCGCTCGGGCAGCGCCCAGGTCCAGAACCTGTTGGAGGGGGAAGGCTTCGACTACGCCGCCATCGACGCGCTCCTCGCGCACAATACGACGGAGGCGCTGCGCGAGCGCCCTGGCCGCGCATTGGGCACTGTGCTGCTGACCGGCGCGACGGGTTTTCTGGGCATCCATGTGCTCAGAGAGCTCGTCGAGCGGTCCGGCGCGGATGTGATCCACTGCCTCGTGCGCAAAGGCAGGCTGCCCGCGCAAAAGCGGCTGCAGAACCTGCTGTTCTACTACTTCGAGAACGACTACCAACCGTTGTTCCAGGACGGGCGCATCCGCGTGATCGAAGGCGACCTGCTGGAGCCGGGCACGATGGACGCGCTGCTGGGGCTTGACATCGACACCGTGTTCAACTGTGCGGCGACCGTCGCCCACTTTGCCAGCGAGGAGGGCAAGTTTGACGTCAATGTGCGGGGCGTTCGGCGGCTGATCGAGCTGTGCGGGCGCAGGCGGGCGCGGCTGGTGCACGTGTCGACGGTGAGCGTGTGCGGGCTGTCGGTGGACGGTTGCCCCGGTCCGGACGCGGTGTTCGACGAGCGGGCGCTGTTCGTGGGCCAGACGGTGAACAACCAGTACATCCACAGCAAGTTTATGGCCGAGCGGGAGATCCTGTCCGCCTGCGCGGCGGATGGTTTGGACGCGAAGATCATGCGCGCGGGGAACTTGATGGCCCGCGAGCTGGACAGTGAGTTCCAGATCAACGCCCAGTCCAACAGCTTCATCGGCGTGTTGCGCGCCTTCTATGCCGTGGGTTGCTTCCCCTATTCGTCCTATGAACAGACCACGGACCTCACGCCCATCGACAGCACCGCCGAGGCCATCGTGATGCTTTCGCAGACCGCCGAGGCGTGCCGCGTGTTCCACCCGTACAACAACCACCCGATCCTGATGGGCGATTTGATCCGGAACATGAACGAGGCGGGGCTCACCATCGACATGGTGGAGGACGGCGAGTTCGACGCGGCGTTCGCGCAGGCGGCAAAACAATCCGGCCTCGCGGAGCAACTGCTCAGCCTCGTGGCCTACCGCACGGAGGGCGCGGCGCAGGTCCGCGATGTGTTGGCCGAAAACCACCTGACCACGCAGGCGCTGGTGCGCCTGGGCTTCCACTGGCCTGAAACCAGCTCCGCCTATCAGGCCAGCTTCCTGAAGGCGCTGGACGGGCTGGGCGTGTTCAAGGCGGGCGACGTAGAGTAACGTTACGGAATCATATCGCAACCGCGTAAACGCCGTCATCCTGAGCGCCAGAGAAGGACCTTCCTCAAACGAAACT
>JAVBUD010000134.1:0-43435 GCA_031555755.1 Eubacteriales bacterium
CCTGTTCGGCGCTATCCTGCGGCTGAAGAATATCCTGACCTCCTTCGATGAGTTCGCGGGCAACGAAATCCTATCCGACCGAGATTTTCAGGATTACCAAAGCGTGTACCTCGACCTATATCAGTCCTTCACCAAGGGCAAGGATGCCGACAAAGAAAACATCAATGACGACATCGTGTTCGAGCTGGAGCTTATCAAGCAGATCGAGGTCAACATCGACTACATCCTGATGCTCGTGGCCAAATACCACGAGTCCAACTGCACCGATAAGAGCATCCTAGCGGCGATTGACAAAGCCGTCAGCTCCAGCATCGAGCTTCGGAGCAAGAAGGAGCTTATTGAGGGTTTTATCTCGCGGGTAAACCTGTCTACCAAGGTGGATGACGACTGGCAGCAATTCGTTCATGAGCAAAAGGAAACGGATTTAACCGCCTTGATCGAGGCCGAGAAGCTGAAGCCCGAGGAGACGCGGCGCTTTGTAGACAACGCCTTCCACGATGGACAGATGAAAACCACCGGCACGGATGTGGACAAAATCCTGCCGCCGGTATCGCGGTTCGGTAGCGGTGGCGGCGGGAGATCGGCGAAAAAACAGGGCGTTATCGACAAACTGCTGTCCTTCTTTGAGAAATATCTGGGGCTGGTATAGTCAGCCCAACCGGGGCGGTGAAGAGTTGTGGCGGATAACAAGTTCGCACTGGTTACAGGCGCAAACTCAGGCATGGGCAAGGCGACGGTTTGTGCGTTGGCGCGGCAGGGGTTTCGCATGGTGATGCTGTGTCGCAGCCGGGGGCGGGGCGAGGCGGCGCTTCGGGATGTGCGGACGCAGGGCGTTGACGCGGAACTGGCGCTGTGTGATCTTGCGGATATGGCGGACATCCGGCGGTTCGCGGCGGAGTTCAGGGCGCGTCACGACCGTTTGGATGTGCTCGTCTTGAATGCGGGCGTGATCACGCTGGATCGGCGCGAGACCAAGGATGGGCTGGAGCAGACATTCGGCGTGAATCACATCGGTCACTTTCTACTGACACAGGAACTACTGCCGTTGATGGGACGCTGTGGGCGGATCGTGGTGGTTGGCTCCGGCGCGCATAAGATCGGGAAGATACACTTCGGCGACATCAACCTCACGCGCGGCTACAACGTGTTCCGCGCGTATGGCCAGAGCAAGCTAGCCAACCTGCTGTTCGCGCGCGAACTGGCGCTGCGGCTGGAGGATCAGGGCATCACGGTCAACTGCGTGCATCCCGGCGCGGTGGGCACCAACATGGGCGTGGATCGCGATACCGGATTCGGCAAGGCGGTGATGGCGCTGCTGCGGCCATTCTTCCTGACGCCCGAACAGGGCGCGGAGACGGCGGTGTACCTCGCCACCAGCGCGGACGTGGTAGGCGCGACGGGCGGGTATTATTATCGACAGAAGCCAGCTGGGTCGTCCTGCGCATCGAATGACCCAGAGTTGGCGCGGCGGCTGTGGGCGTTGAGTGAACGCATTGTAGGGGGCGGCATCGCATAAACCCCAGTCGTTACCCCCGATACTTCCGTCGTTTGCCTCGGGGTGGGTGCATTTTGGAGATTTCGTTAAGGTGGGTTGGAATCCCGAAATGTGGCTTTGTGGTTAAGTTGGCTACGGTTGGCTGTTCGAAGTTGGTTTGTTTCGGCGTTGCACAGTGCGTGGGAATGCTGAAATACAAGGGTTTTCGAGCCCATATATACAAAAAGATCATCGCCATAAACGATGATCTTTTTGCATCAAACGTAACGTTCGATTGTGGTGGAGGCGATGGGAGTTGAACCCATGTCCGAAAACCTGAGAATAGGAGCGTCTCCGAGCGCAGTCCTTGGTTCAAAATTCCCGCCGCCGCACGCCCAAGGACAAGAGTGCGGTTTTGGTAGCTTCATGAGTGCCGGTCCGATTCAAAGCTTGGGCGGACCCGTTCCCCGCCTTAATGACGCCGGTGGCTTAGGCCGCGGGAGGTCTAAGGCCGACGAGTCGCCTTAAGCGGCGACTAGAACGTTATTATCGTTCGCAGTTATTGTTTTTCCCCGTTTTTGAGGCGGTTCAGGGCCGCCGCTCGCTTCTCGTATCCCCAAAATCCCCGTCGAAACCATGTACGCCCCCATGTCAGGCGCTCCGGACGGATCTGGAGCGCTTTGATTATATCATGACGCAGGCCCGATTGCAAGCGGGGAATTGTGGCGTGCCGATGAGGATGCCGTGACAATCGGGTGCGGATGTGGTAGGATTGAGAGAGCGATGGGGAGGTGCGTTTTTATGAAAATTCTGGCGCCGGCGATTGGCGATTATCTGGGTCGATGCAGCGATGTGGAGCGACTGGTGTCGCGTGCTGTGGAGGGGAATGACGACATTGAGGGGATTGGGTTTGAGCGGGAGGTCTTTGAGGGGATCGAGTGCGAGCGGCTGGAGTTTGTGGGGTGCCGGTTTGATCACTGCACATTCGCGGGGCTCGATGTGAAGCGGCTGAGCTTTTCGGATTGCGCGTTTGAGCACTGCGATCTGTCGGCGCTGCGGTTCGTGAAGTGTGGGCTGGTTCGGGTAGCGATGCGTGAATGCCGGTTGACGGGCGCGATGTTCATGGAGGCGGCGCTGGGTCATGTGCGTTTTTCGCAGTGCACGATGCCGTATGTGGCGTTTGGACAGTGCAAGCTGAGGGGCGTGGCGTTTGAGGGCTGCGACCTATCGAATGGCTCGTTTCACGAGCTGAAGCATGAGGGTTTGGCACTTTCTGGGTGCAAGCTGAAGGGGAGCGAGTGGGCAGGGATAGCGCTGAAGGGTGTGGACCTGGCGACATGTGACTTGGAGGGGATTGTGGTGGGCGAGGGCGTGCTGCGCGGCGCGACGGTGAGCGTGGATCAGTTGCTTGAGATGGCGCGCATCCTGGGCGTCAAGGTGCGATAGGATCTTGACAAACGCGGCGATTCCGTGTACGCTACCCGCATAACGGACGATGAGGTGAATGGTGATGACATACGATGAGGTCATGCTGGAATTAGCGGCGCTGGGCACGGAGCGCACCAAGCGGGTTTATCAGTCAAACGGGGCGCACGAGCCGCTGTTCGGCGTGGCGACAGGCGACATGAAGGCCATGGCCAAGAAAATCAAGCGCGACCAGCCCTTGGCGGAGCAGCTGTATCAGACCGGCAACTACGACGCGATGTACTTTGCGGGCATGATCTGCGACCCGAAGGCCATGACCCTGGATGATTTTGAGCGCTGGATCGACGCCGCGTATTTCTACATGCTGTCGGATTTTGTGGTAGCCGTGAGCCTGGCGGAGTCGGACTTTGCCCAGGAAGTGGCGGACAGATGGATCGACAGCGGCGAGGAGATGCGCATGTCGGCGGGCTGGGCGTGCTATGAATGGCTGCTGGGCTGGAAGAAGGACGACGCGTTTGACGAGAAGAAGATTCGGCGGATGCTGGAAATGGTGGAAAAGACCATCCACGACCAGCCGAACCGGACGCGGTACGCCATGAACGGTTTTTTGGCGGCGGTGGGCGTGTCATTCAAGCCGCTGCACGAGGAGGCGCTGCGTGTGGCGGACGCGGTGGGGTCGGTGTATTGCGAGACCGCGCCGAAGAAAAAGTGCGCCGTGCCGGAGGCTTCGGAGACGATCAGGAAGGCGCTGGAGAAGGGGCGGATTGGGTTCAAGCGAAAGGCTGTCAGGTGCTGAGTGCTTACCTAGGCGTCGTCATCATGAGCGACAGCGAAGGACCTTCATCAATCTTATCAAGTGTAAAGAATGAGGAAGGTCTTTCGCTTGCGCTCAGGATGACGATGGGGGTGCGGTGAACCATGGCTGATTCGGGCATGCTGTCCTCCCGGCGACGATGGATGACGGTGTGGGGAAGATGAGTCGCCGCACGGTGTGTTTCACCACAATGTTTCCTACCGCATCCCTTCGTTAACATTTCCCGCATCCCGATTTTTCCTCTTGCTTTTCCCCGCAAATCGCATATAATAAAGTCAGGGATAGTCAAAAATTTTTCCGGAGGGCCGTCATCATGGCGAGACTTTCTGACAGCATCGAGCGGTTCATCATTGAGTTGATGGACGGCGCGGATCGGATCGAGCTGCGGCGCAACGAGTTGGCGCAGCACTTTTCCTGCGCGCCGTCGCAGATCAACTACGTACTGGCCACGCGGTTCTCCATTGAGCGCGGCTACATCATCGACAGCCGCAGGGGTGAGGGCGGGTACGTGCGCATCGTGCAGATGCGGCCCGACTGCTCTGGTGAAAACCTACTGTGCGAGCTGCTGGGGCGCGTGGGCACACAGATCAATGAGGACGGGGCGCGCGGGCTGGTGCATCAACTGTTGCAATTGGAGCTGATCACAGAGCGCGAGGCAGGGCTGATGGCGGCGGCCACGGCGGACGCGGCGCTGCAGATTCCGGTGAGCGCCAAGGACGTGCTGCGGGCGGGCGTGCTGCGCAGTTTGCTGATCCAAGCATTTCGGAACATGGAAGGGGGCGAAGGGCATGATGTGCGATGAATGTGGCATCCGCCCGGCGACGATCCGGCTGATGAGCATTGTGGACGGCGAGAAAGTGACGCGCAACCTATGCGCCCACTGTCTGGCAGACGTGAAAAAGACGCTGCCGAACCTGGACCTCAGCGGCCTGGACGGCATGCTGGCGAGTTTGCTCGCCGCGACGAAGAAAATGGGCCTGGTGGTCCAGAGCGAGATCGACATCACCTGCCCCGACTGCGGCACGACCTATGAACAGTTCCAAAAGAGCGGGCTGTTGGGCTGCGCGGGCTGCTACAGGGCCTTTCGGGAGCCGCTCTCGAAGGTGCTGTCCCGCATCCACGGCCACAGCCAGCATGTGGGCAGGATGCCCGGGCTGGGGCGGCCCGAGCATGTGGGCAACCAGGTGAACCTGTTCAGCCTGCGCCAGGCGCTGCAGCGGGCCATCCAGGACGAGGAATACGAGCGCGCCGCCGTGCTGCGCGATCAGATCAGGGAGATCGCGCTGGAGGAGGTGCAGCCCCATGCAGACGCTTCGAGCGCCCGAACAGGACGTGATCATCTCCAGCCGCGTGCGGCTGGCGCGGAATTACGCGGACATCCCGTTCGCACCGATGATGACCGCCGCCTGGGCCGACGAGACCGTGGAGCGCGCCCGGGACGCCATGATGGACGGCAACGGGACGTACGAGCTGATGGTCATGGCGGACCTGACCGAAGACAGACAGAAGGAGCTGGTGGAGCACCACCTGATCAGCTACGACCTGCTCAAGTTCGTGGACCACTCCGCCGCGCTGATCTCCACCGGCAAGACCGTGTCCATCATGGTCAACGAGGAGGACCACCTGCGCATACAGGGCCTGCTGCCCGGGATGCAGCTTTCTTTGGCCGCGGACCTGGCGTTCCGCGCCGACGACGCGCTGAGCGCGGCGCACGGGTATGCGTTCGACGAGCAGTGGGGATATCTGACCAGTTGCCCCACGAACACCGGCACCGGCATGCGGGCCAGCGCCATGCTGCACCTGCCCGCGCTGGCGGCTGCGGGCCAGGTCTCGGCGGTGCTGGGCGCGTTTTCCAAGCTGGGCCTCACTGTGCGCGGGTTGTACGGCGAGGGCAGCGAGGCGAAGGGCAACCTGTATCAGCTCTCCAACCAGGTCACGCTGGGCCGCACCGAGGAGGACATGATCAAGACATTGATCGCAGCAGCCGCCCAGATCGCGGACCACGAGCGGGCCGTGCGGGAAAAGCTGCGCGAGGACGAAGGGCTCGTGATGCTGGACAAGCTAATGCGCTCCGTGGGGATCATGGGCCACGCGCGGCTGATGAACGCCCAGGAGTTCATGCAGCGGTATTCGGACTTGCGGCTGCTGGCGGCCATGGGCGTCGTGGACGCGGACCTGACTGAGCTGGACCAGCTGATGATGGATCTGCAGCCGGGGAGCCTGGGTGTCCGGGCGGAGCAGGCGCTGGACGAGGGCGCGGAGAGCGCCGTGCGGGCGGACCTGCTGAGGGATTATATCAGGACGATCGCGGCGAAGTAGTGCAAGCGCGTTTGCCGCCCAACCCCATCCCCGTCGTCATCCTGAGCGCGAAGACATGACGTGGGTTTCGTTTGAAGAAGGTCCTTCGCTTCACTCAGGATGACGGCGGGGGTGGAGGGCTGAGAGAGACACGATCTGTCGCACTCCCGATTCATGATTGATTGTTCATTATCAAAAACCGGAGGAAAACACCATGGCATTCTTTTCACGGTTCACCGAGCGCGCACAGCGCGCGATCCTGGCCGCTCAGCGGGAGGCCGCCGGGCTGGGCCGATCCTATGTGGGCACGGAGCATCTGTTGCTGGGCGTGCTCGCCGACCCCGGCGCGGCGGCTGCCGTGCTCAATCCCATCACACTGGACCAGGTGCGCGCCGAGGTCGTGGAGCTGCTGGGCCGTGGCGACAGCGAGGCCGGCCCGGAGAACATCAGCTACACGCCGCGCACAAAAAAGGTGCTGGAGCAGTCCGCCCGGGAGGCACGGGAGCTGAAGCAGAATTATGTGGGCACGGAGCACCTGCTGCTGGCGCTGATGCGCGAGCGGGAGGGCGTGGCGGCGCACATCCTGGTCAAGCTGGGCGTGGACCTGGGCAAGGCCCGGGAGGCGCTGCTGCGCATTCTGAACGCCGACGACATCGCCGTGGACGCCCAGAGCGGCCAGCAGAAGGACAGCGCCACCCCCACGCTGGACCAGTTCGCGCGGGACCTGAACAGGGCCGCCGCCTCGGGCGAGCTGGACCCGGTCATCGGGCGTCAGACCGAGATGGAGCGCATCGTGCAGATTCTGAGCCGCCGCACGAAGAACAACCCGGTGCTCATCGGCGAGCCGGGCGTGGGCAAGAGCGCTGTGGTCGAGGGCCTGGCGCAGCTGATCGTCAGCGGCAACATCCCGGAGATCCTGCGCGGCAAGCGCGTGATGAGCCTGGACCTGGCGGGCATGCTGGCGGGCGCGAAGTATCGCGGCGAGTTCGAGGAGCGGCTGAAGAACGCTATGGCCGAGGTGAAAAAGGCCGGCAATGTGATCCTGTTCATCGACGAGCTGCACACCATCGTGGGCGCAGGCGCGGCGGAGGGCGCGATTGACGCGGCGAACATCCTAAAGCCGCTGCTGGCCCGGGGCGAGATGCAGTGCATTGGCGCGACCACCCTCAACGAATACCGAAAGCACATCGAAAAGGACGCCGCGCTGGAGCGCCGGTTCCAGCCCGTGAAGGTGGGCGAGCCTACCAAGGACGAGGCGCTGGAGATTTTGAAGGGCCTGCGGGACCGGTACGAGGCACACCACAAGGTGCAGATCACCGACGCCGCGCTGGAGGCCGCCGTGAACCTGTCGGACCGGTACATCTCCGACCGGTTCTTGCCGGACAAGGCCATCGACCTGATCGACGAGGCCGCCAGCCGCGTCAGGATCAAGGCATTCACCGCGCCGCCGGACATGAAGGAGCAGGAGGCGGAGCTGGCGGACCTGAACAAGGAGACCGAGGAGGCCGTGGCCCACGAGGACTTTGAGAAGGCCGCCAACCTTCGCGACCAGAAAAAGCGGCTGCAGAACGAGATGGCGGAGCGCCGCAAAAACTGGGAGCAGCGCCGGGACGAGCAGATTGAGACCGTGGGCGAGGACGAGATCGCGCACATCGTGTCCAGCTGGACCGGCATCCCCGTCACCCGCATGACCGAGGCCGAGGCCGACCGGTTGCTGAAGCTGGAGGAGTTGCTGCATCAGCGCGTCGTGGGCCAGGAAGAGGCTGTGAAGGCCGTGGCGCGGGCTGTGCGCAGGGCGCGCGCGGGCCTCAAGGATCCGAACCGGCCCATCGGCTCGTTCATTTTCCTGGGGCCGACGGGCGTGGGCAAGACTGAACTGTGCAAGGCGCTGGGCGAGGCGCTGTTCGGCGACGCCGACGCGCTGATCCGCATCGACATGTCGGAATACATGGAAAAGCACTCCGTCAGCCGCATGATCGGCTCGCCGCCCGGCTATGTGGGCCACGACGAGGGCGGCCAGCTCACCGAGAAGGTGCGAAGAAAGCCGTACTCCATCGTGCTGCTGGACGAGGTGGAAAAGGCGCATCCGGACGTGTTCAACGTGCTGCTGCAGATCCTGGAGGACGGCAGGCTCACCGACGGCCAGGGCCGCGTGGTGGACTTCAAGAACACCGTGATCGTCATGACGAGCAATGCAGGCGCGCACACCATCAAGAAGCAGCGCTCGCTGGGCTTTGGCAGCTCGCTGGACAACGAAAAGACCTATGAGTCCATGAAGGAAAACATCATGGGCGACGTGAAGCAGATTTTCCGGCCTGAGTTCCTGAACCGGATCGACGAGATCATCGTGTTCCACAGCCTGGAGGAAAAGGAGATCGACCAGATCGCGAAGCTGATGCTCAGGACCGTGGCCAAGCGGCTGTCCGAGCGCGGCATCGACCTGACGTTCGAAGACGAGGCCGTGGCGCTGTTGGCGAAGGAGGGGTACGACACCACCTACGGCGCGAGGCCGCTGAGGCGGGCCATCCAGCGGATGGTGGAGGACGCGCTGTCAGAGTCGCTGTTGGCCGGGAAGATCCACCTGGGCGAAAAAGTGAAGGTGAAGGTGGACGGGGAGCAGTTGAGCTTTGAGGGAATGGAGCGGGTGGAGGAGGCGGAACAGGTGTAGAGATGGGCGGTCATCCGCCACGCCCCACCCCGTCATCCTGAGTGCAGCGAAGGACCTTCCTCAAACTATTTCGTTCTCGTATGAGGAAGGTCCTTCGCTGCGCTCAGGATGACGGGTGGGGCGTGAGCGACGTCTCATCTACGCGTTGTACGTGCTCGCCTTCGTATCGCCGCCCTGGCCGGTCCAGTTGGTGTGGAAGTACTCCCCCCTCGGGGCGTCCACGCGCTCGTAGGTGTGGGCGCCGAAGTAGTCCCTCTGGGCCTGGAGCAGGTTGGCGGGCAGGTTTTCCGTGCGGTACCCGTCATAGTACGCCAGCGCCGCCGTGAACGCGGGCGCCGGAATGCCGCTGAGCACGGCCTCGGCGCACACCTTGCGCCAGCCCGCCTGCGCCCTGGCCAGCTCGCCCGTGAAGTACGGGTCCAGCATCAGGTTCACCAGCGCCGGGTCCCGGTCGAACGCGTCTTTAATCTTTCCAAGGAAAACGGAGCGGATGATGCAGCCCCCGCGCCACATCAGTGCAATGCCGCCGTTGTTCAGATCCCAGCCATGGGTCTTCGCCGCCGCCCGCATGAGCTGGTAGCCCTGGGCGTAGCTGACGATTTTCGAGGCGTACAGCGCCTGTTTGATGGCCTCGATGAGCGCCCCTCTGTCGCCCGCATATGCGGGTTTCGGGCCGGACAGATACTTCGACGCCGCGACGCGCTCATCCTTGATGGCGCTGAGGCAGCGGGCGTACACGGCTTCGCTGATCAGCGTCAGCGGCACGCCCTCGTCCAGTGCGGCGATGGCGGTCCATTTTCCAGTGCCCTTCTGTCCGGCGGCGTCCAGGATCTTGTCTACCAGTGCACTGCCGTCCGCATCCCGATGGGCCAGGATGTCCCGCGTGATCTCGATCAGGTAGCTGTCCAGCTCCTGTTCATTCCAGGCGGCAAACACCTCGTGCATCTCGTCCGCCGTCATCCCCAGCAGGTCGCGCATGAGCTGGTACGCCTCGCAGATGAGCTGCATGTCGCCGTACTCGATGCCGTTGTGGACCATCTTCACAAAGTGGCCCGCGCCGCCTTCGCCCACCCAGTCACAGCAGGGTTCGCCGTCCACATGGGCGCAGATGGCCTGGAAAATGGGCTTCACATGGGGCCATGCGGCGGGCGATCCGCCAGGCATCATGCTGGGGCCTTTGAGTGCGCCCTCCTCGCCGCCGGAGACGCCGGTGCCGATGTACAGGAAGCCTTTTTCTTCCACATAGGCCCTGCGGCGGGCGGTGTCGGGGAAGTGGGAAGTGCCGCCGTCGATGAGGATGTCGCCGGGGTCGAGGTGGGGGATCAGTGCGTCAATGAAGTCGTCCACGGGTTTTCCCGCTTTGACGAGCATCATGACCTTGCGGGGGCGTTCGAGCTTTGAGACGAGTTCCTCGATGGTGTGCGCACCCTGGATGGGCAGGCCCGCGGCGCGGCCCGCGAGGAAATCGTCCACCTTTTGCGTGGTGCGGTTGTAGACGCAGACGGAAAAGCCCTTCTGGGCCATGTTCATCACCAGATTTTCGCCCATGACGGCGAGGCCGATCAGACCGATGCTGGATTGCATACTGTGTCCTCCTGATGTGATATTGGTGGAAGGAGAAGGTCCCGTTTCGATTACCGCCTCACCCTGGCGTTCCCCTTCCAGATCGACCAAACCTGCTCCTCGTCCGCCGGTGCGCCCCAATCCGTTTCCAAACTCGCCACCAGCGCGCCGCAGGCCCAGCCGAACTGGACCCATTTCTCCGGCGGCCATTCCCTCAGCACGCCGTATAGCAGCCCGCCGACGAACGCGTCGCCGCCACCGATGCGGTCCAGCACCTCGATTTCGCGCGGCTCGGCCACATGAAAACCGCCGTCCGCCCACAGGATCGCGCCCCAGAGGTGCTCGTTGGCGCTCCTGACCTCGCGCAGTGTGGTGGCGAAAATGCGGGCATTCGGGAATGCCTCTCGGGCGCGCCCGATCATGCCCTGGAAGGCGTCGATCTTACCGCCCAGTCCCTCCCCGCCTGCCGCCGGGCCCTCGATGCCCAGCGCCAGCTGATAGTCCTCCTCGTTGCCGATGAGGATGTCGGCGGATTGGGCGATCTCGGTGAACGCCCTGCGCAGTTGCGCTTCGCGGCCCTGCCAGAACGAGGCGCGGTGGTTCAGGTCGAAGCTGATGCGGGCGCCGCTTTTCTTCGCCGCGCGGGCCAGGTCCAGGCAGAACCGGCAGGTCTCCTCGGAGATTGCGGCGATGAGCCCGGAGATGTGCAGGATCTGCGCGCCGTCCATTGCGAAAATCCGGTCCAGGTCGAAGTCGCCTGCGTCCAGCGTGCGGCCCACCTCGCCCGCGCGGTCGTTGTGCACGCGGGGGCCGCGCAGTCCGAAGCCCGCGTCGGCGATGTTGAACTGGTGGCGGTGGCCCCAAGCGCCGCCCTGGGGCACTTCCGGGCCTTCATACTCAATGTGGCGGTAGGCGAGGTCGCGCTGGATGAAGTCCGCGATGGGGCTGCCCTGGACGAACGCGGTCAGCACCTTTGTGCGCAGGCCCAGCGCCGCCGAGATGGACAGCACGTTGGACTCAGCGCTGGTGGCCTGCATGCGGAAGTCGCAGGACGTGTGCACGGGCTGCCGGTTGAGCGGCGCGATGCGCACGCCCATGCTAGTGGGGGCGATGAGGTCGTAGCGAGGCATGTGTGCGTACCTCCGTGTGTGATGTGGATGGTGACAGTATACGGGAGCGGGGGAGGGGTTGTCAAATGGGGAATGATCAAAATGGGAAAGGTGGTGACGTCGTCCGTCCCCCATATGCCGTCATCCTGAGCGCAGCGAAGGACCATACTCAAGCTTTTATACAGGCGTCGTTTGAGGAAGGTCCTTCGCTGCGCTCAGGATGACGGTGTGGGGGGATGAGGTGGTAATCACTCCGCCAAATCAAAATCAATTTGCCCCAGCGCTACGCTGACCCTGGTGCACACCACTCGCATCGGGTCGCCCAACCGGATCTGCTGCTTTTTCGGGCCGAGCAGCGCGTGGTGGGCCTCGTCGAGATTCCAGTCGCCGGGCAGCAGCCGGATGGGCAGCAGGCCCTCCACGGTGTTTTCCAGCGTCACATACAGGCCCCAGGCGGTGACGCCGGTGACCACACCGTCCCAAGCCTCGCCGATGTGGCCGAGCATGTAGTGAGCCTTGAGCAGGTCGTCGGCGTCGCGCTCGGCCAAGGTGGCGCGGTGCTCGGTGGCGCTGCAGTGCGCGGCCAGGTCGGGCATCTTCGCCTCGTCGCCTGGGTTCACTTTTCCTTTCAGCAGCGCCTTCAGCATGCGGTGCACGATCAGGTCCGGATAGCGGCGGATCGGGGAGGTGAAGTGGCAGTAGTCGCGGGCGGCGAGGCCGAAATGGCCCTCGGGGGTGGCGGCGTATTCGGCGCGGCGCAGGGAGCGCAGCATCACCTGGGCGATCAGGCCCGCCTCTGGGCGCTTTTCGGCCTCCTTCAGCACCTTTTGGTACTGGCCTGGGGACGGGTCCTTGCCCAGCCGGGCGCGGATGCCGAGGCTGGAGAGGAAGGTCGCCAGCGCGAACGCGCGGTCCTTGTCCGGCTTTTCGTGGACGCGGTAGATGAACGGCAGCTCTGTGGTCTTCGCCAGCGCCGCCACGGTCTCGTTGGCGGCCAGCATGAAGTCCTCGATCATCCGCTCGGCCTCGCCCCGCTCGCGGGCCACGACGTCGATGGGTCGGCCCTGGGCGTCCAGGGTGAACGCCGGCTCGGGCATGTCCAAGTCGATGCTGCCCCGCGCCTTTCGCTTGGCGCGGAGGGTTTTCGCGCAGGCGACCATGCGGCGCAGGGTGTTGTGGAGCGGTTCGGGCACGTCCGAGTCCAGGCCGTCCAGCATGCGGTTGACCTGGTCATAGGTCAGCCGGGCGCTGGAGTGGATCACGGACGGGGACAGCTCGTGGTCGGTGACAGCGCCGTCGCGCACGGTCAAGAAAAGGCTCATGGCCAGCCGGTCCACCTCGGGCATCAGCGAGCACATGCGGTTCGAGAGCGCCTCGGGCAGCATGGGAATCGTCATGCCGGGCAGGTACACGGACGTGCCGCGGTTGAGCGCTTCCCGGTCGATGGCGGTGCCAGGGCGCACATAGTGGGACACGTCCGCGATGTGCACGCCCAGGCGGAAGCCGCCTTCGGTCTCCTCCAGCGACACCGCGTCGTCAAAGTCCTGGGCGTCCGCGCCATCGATGGTGAAGCAGGCGATGTGGCGCAGGTCGTCGCGGTTATCCCGGTCCGCGTCGGACACGGACTGGGGGATGCCCTCGGCCTGGCGCAGCGCCTCGTGCGGGAAGCTGTCCGGCAGGGCGCGGTCAGCGGCGACGGCGCGGAGTTGGGCGCGGATGTCGTCCTCGCGGCCCAGCACGCGCTCCACGGTGGCGCGGAGCGGCCTGTCGCCCTCGGGATAGCGATCGATGCGCAGCTGGATCAGGTCGCCCTCTGTCGCGCCCAGCATCGGACTGGTCAGTTCGATCTCGGCCGTGCCCAGCCGCCAGTCTGCGGGCAGGACGCGCGGGCCGGGCGCGATGTGGGCCACGAAATGTTCCCGAGCGCGGCGGACGATGGCGGACAGCTCGCACCGGCCCAGGCCCTCGCCGTGGCGAGGCGCGGGGGAGACCAGCAGGATGTCGTCCAGCATGGGGCGGAGAGGGCCTGTATTTTCGATGATCATGTCGGGCGTGCCGTCGCCGGCGCGCGCGGCCAGTGTGCGGCTCTTGAGCACCACACAGCGGGCGGCCACCAGCCCCACGGCGGCGGGCGTGACATAGCGGCCTTTTTTCGTGCGCAGCACCTGGCCGGATTGGAGCAGCGCGGCGAGGGCGGATTCGACGTCGGCGAGGGATAAGGACAGCGCGTCCGCGAGCTCGTAGGGTTCTTGGGCGCGGTTTTTACGGGTGAGGTGGGTGAGGATCTGCTCGTTCATGGTTTCAGCTCCGTTTCTGTGGGGGTGGGGGAGGGACGTCCCCTCTCCATTATACCCCAATACCAGCGCAGACAACAAGCGCGATCAGTCTGCGCGCTACCCACGCCGTCATCCTGAGCGAAGCGAAGGACCTTCTTCAAACTTTTCGTGTTTTCGTTTGAGGAAGGTCCATAGCGCAGCGATGGATGACGGCGTGGGGGAATGAGCGCAAAATGCTACTGCTCCGGAATCCATTTCACCAGCACCTCGATCAGCCTTTCCATGTCCACGGGCTTGGTGATGTGCGCGTTCATGCCGCACTTCAGCGCCCTGTCAATGTCCTCCTTGAACGCGTTGGCGGTCTGGGCGACGATGGGCACGGTCTTCGCGTCCGGGCGGTCCATGTTGCGGATGGTCTCGGTGGCCTCGTAGCCGTCCATGCCGGGCATCTGGATGTCCATGAAAATGATGTCGTAGGTGCCGGGCGCTGCGTCCCCGAACAGCGTCACGGCCTCAATGCCGTCTGAGGCCTCGTCGATGCGCATGCCGGTCTCCTCCAGCATGGTCGTCACGATCATTCGGTTGATCTCCACGTCGTCCACCAGCAGCGCGCGGACGGCCCTGTACCGGCCCTTGATGTCGGTGAGCGGCGCCGCCTTGACTGTGCCCTCCTGTGGTGCCTCGGGCAGCCAGATGGAGAACTTGAACTCCGAGCCTTGGCCGACTTCTGAGACCAGCTCGATGTCGCCGCCGAACAGCTGCACGATGCGACGGCTGATCGACAGGCCCAGGCCGGTGCCGCCGAATTGGCGGGTGATCTTGTCGTCAGCCTGCTCGAAGGGCTGGAAAATGCTCAGTTGGCGCTCCTGGCTGATGCCTATGCCGGTGTCCTTGACGCTGAACAGCATCCGCGCCTGACCATCACGCCGCTCCAGGCGCTCCACATGGAACCGGATTGTGCCCTGCTTGGGTGTGAACTTCACCGCGTTGCCCAGCAGGTTGATCAACACCTGCCGCAGCCGCAGCGAGTCGCCAATGAATGTGGACGGTTCGAACGGTGTGTAGTCGGTGTCGAAGCTGATCTGCTTTTCGTCGCATCGCGGGCGGATGATGCCCACCACCGTCTGCAGCAGTTTCGGCAGCTCCATCAGCTCGTCGGTCAGCTCGATCTTGCCCGCCTCGATTTTAGAGATGTCCAGGATGTCGTTCAGCAGGCCCAGCAGGTGCTGGGACGAGGTCTCGATCTGGCGCACATGGCCCTTGATCTCCCGCGCCTCGGGCTTGTCGTCGCACATGTCCAGTTTTTTGGTGACGATGTTCGTCAGGCCGATGATGGCGTTCATGGGGGTTCTGATCTCATGGCTCATGCGGGCCAAGAACTCGCCCTTGTGCTGGTTGGCGCGGTTGGCGTCCTCCACGGCCTGCTGCAGCTCCAACTGGGTGGAGCGCAGCTCCGACTCGATGGTGACGCGGGTGTTCACATTCCGCGCGAAACCCAACAGGCCCATGAGCTGGCCGCTGCTGTCGGCGATGGGCGTGCGCACGGAGTCCAAAATTTCTTCATGGCCGTCCGCGAACGAGATGCGCTCCTCGCTGTACAGCGGCATCATGCGCCTGAGCGCGTCCTCGTCCAGGCGGTTGAAGTTGTCCGCGATGCGGCGGGGCAGCACGTCGGAGGCGCTTCTGCCGATGAAGTCGGACTCAATCTTGCCCGCGATGGCGCAGAAGCGCGGGTTCACTGCCAGGTAGCGCCCGCTGGCGTCGGTGTACCAGATCAGGTCCGGAGACGCGGAGAAAATTTGGTCCAGCAGCGTGCGCTGCTCCTCGACCTTCAGCCGCTCCTTTTCCATCTCTGTCACGTCGTGGGTCACGATGATGTAGCCCACCTTCTGGCCGTCCTTGTCGCAGAAATAGCTGGCCTCGCCCTTGATGTAGCGGTGGGAATTGGGGTCGTAGTAGACCTCCGCCTCCTTGCCCTTGTCCAGCTGGGAGATGGGATAATACTTGCTGTTTCTTGGATACACGGTCACTTCCCCGTAGGGCTTGCCCACCACGTGCTGCAGGGTGTCGTGGACCAGCGCCAAGCCCTGGTCGTTCATGTAGATGATGCGTTCCTGCATGTCGGTGATGGCCAGCGGGCTGTGCACGCTGTCCACGATGCTGTCGGCCATGTCGTCGAAGGAGCCTTCGAGCTGGCCAAATTCGTCGGTCTGAGTGGAGCGGAACCGGAACTGGCGCTCACCGCTGCGGAACCGAGACACGCCCTTGATGATCTTGGTGATGCTGCCCGTGATGTTTGATGCCAGCCAGATCGCCACCAGCACCACCAGCGCGATCAGGATCGACACCGTCAGCAGCAGGATGCGCAGCGTGTCCGACATGTTGTGCTGTACCGCGTCGTTCAGGCGCGCCTTGGTCTCCTGGGCGGGGCGGGTGAAGTCCTCCAGGCCCGCGCCGATGGTCACGATGCCGAACCCGCGTCGGGAGAAGTTGTTCTCCGCGCTGGGTGCGTATTGGCCGGTGTAATAGGGGATCGCACCCGCCGTGGTGAGCTTGTACAGGCCCGACCACAGGATGTAGAACGAGCCGGAACCACCGTTTTCGGTCAGGTCCATCCAGCCGGTGCACTGCGGCGCGTTGTTCAGATAGCGCCCGTCCAGGCCCACCAGACCAGCCTTGGTCAGCGCGGGCGCGGGCTTTTTCTGGCGCGACTGTCCGTCGAACAGCGGCACGTTCGCCTCGCGCACATAGTCGAACCAGTTATCCGTGCCCGACGCCTGCCAGCCCTCGTAGATGGAGGTCTCCAGCCATGGCACCTGCGGATCGCCCGTCTCGGGGTCAAAGCCCACGATGGAGTTGTGACGCGGGTGGCAGATGGAGCGGCATTTGTAGTCCCAGATGAACGCGTAGTTGCCCTCGAACGCCGACGGAAGCTCGGTGTAGCGCTCGTTCATGGGCGTGATGTGGTCCACGAACTCCATGATGTGGTCGTGGTTCAGGGCGAAGGTGACATAGCCCTTGACTTGGCCGTTTTCGTCCGCCACGGGTGTGGCCCAGCGCACGATGCCCTCGAACCGCTGGCCGTTGGGGTTTTCCTGGCCCGCGAAGGCCTGGTGTGCCGGATCGTACTCGATCTCATAGCCGCGGTCAGCGGCGGCCTTCGCCACGGCTTCGGGTGTGTACATGCCGATGTAGTTGGAGCCCACATAGGCGCCCGTGACGTCTGAGACGTAGATCTCGCCGGGCTTCAATTGGCTGAGATGCTGGAAGTAGGTTTCGGCCTTGACATAGGTGTTCAGCCGGTCCGCCACATTGCGCTTTTCCCGGGACAGGGGATGGTGGGCCTTGGTGGAGTTGGGCGTGACGTACTTGACCAGCTCTTGGCCGGACAGATCGACGTAGGTGATCTCGTCGTACAGCGGCACGTTCTTGTATTGCATCGGCGTGCGTGCGATGGCATGGAAGCCGTCCATGTCGTTGTTTTCATTGTTGGTGGATGTGCCGCCCTCGAAAGCGGCGGGCGCTTCTTTCATGACCCAGCGCTGCTGCTTGGTGACGGCGCCGTCCTCGGCGGTGTGCTCCACTTCGCCCAGCACCCACTCGGACGGGTCCACCATGCTGCGCATGGCGTTCTCACAGAACAGCCTGTAGTTTTCCTCCGTGGGTTCGATGGACGCGATGTAGCGGATGTCGTCGTCCCGGGAATACAGGAATGTGGCCACCCGGCGGCCCGTGTCGGTGGTCATGCGCTCGATGTTCTCCACGGCGCTGGCGTTCAGCGCCGCGCTGGAGTCGCTGACCGCGATGTCGCGCAGCACATTGCCCAGCGCGATGAACTGCTGCCAGGCGATGACCGTGACCAGGATCAGCGGGATCAGCTTCACCACCAAAAACAGGATGATCAGCTTGGCCCGCATCCCGAGGCCGAGCCTGCTCAACAGTTTCTCCCACAGTGCGCTGTACGCGCCGAAGATACGCTTCATCGTTCATCTCATCCTGTACACATTTTTACCTATTCGTTCCCATATCGACACAGTTCGACACAAATTATATTATAGTACAATCATGGGATGAATACAAGGATAATCGGCAAGAGATCGGATAGCGCCGATTCCGTCGTCCTGTGCGCACATTCCTCCGTCATCCCTCGCTGCACTTCGGACCTTCTTCAAACATAAATGTGCTGAAGTTTGAGGAAGGTCCTTCGCTTGCGCTCAGGATGACGAGCGGGGCCGGATGCGCCGCCGTCCTCTTTGCGCAAAACGCGATGATAGCGCTCTCCAGGCCATTGACATTTCCGTGCCGATCATGTACCCTATCCCCATCCGGTACGCCGAGGAGGTTGTTTTCGATGCGCGCATATGATCACGCGGGCCGTCGCTGGCTGAGCGCTTCGGCGCTTGATCCGGCGTGGCGCTCGCTGGACCGGCTGGTCTTGATATGCCGTGCCGCCGACATGGGCGCTGCTCAGGCCGCGTTCGGGTTTGACGACAACACCGTGCGCGACTGCACGGACCTGGACGAGTCGGTGCGGCTGAGCAGCTATCCCGAGTATGATTTCATCAGCCTGGTCCAAATCGAGGCCCACCAGGACCGCGTCGCGACCAGCGAGCTGAATCTGTATCTGTCGCACAAATACCTGATCTTCGTTGCGCCCGACGCGCCCACAGCGAGCGTATCCGGGCTGATCGATCGTTTTCAGGCCGCCATCTCTACGCTGCATGGCCCGGACGAGGTGTTTTTAACCCGGGCATTGGGTGCGCTGTTTCACCTGCTGCTGCAGGGCACCTCCGAGACGCTGGAGGCCGTGGAGGACGAGCTGGAGCAGCTGCAGGACCGAATCATCGCCAAGGTGGACCGGCGGCACCTGGCCCAGATCACGCAGCTGCACAAGCAGTGCTACGCCATCAAAAAACACATGCGCGCCATGGCCGACATCGGCGACCAGCTGTTGGTGAACAGCAATGGCTTCCTGATCAAGGGCGAGATGCGCGCCTTCCAGAGCATCAACGGCCGGCTGGGCAGGCTCAGGGACTACGCCGGGAGCCTGTACGAGCTGTCGAACCAGCTGCAGGGCACATTCGACAGCAAGATGCAGGGCAAGACCAACGACGCCGTGAACAAGCTGACCATCGTCACGGTTTTCTTCGGGCCGCTGACGGTGATCACCGGGATCTATGGGATGAACTTCGTGCACATGCCGGAGCTGCAGTGGTGGTTCGGCTACCCCATGGCGCTGCTTATGATGGTGTTGATCACGGTGGTGATCTATCGGATCTTCAAGAAGAGCGAGTGGCTGTAAGGATGACGGGGCGTGGGGGAGACGGCGGTGAGACCTTTTCCTACGCCAACAACCCCGCCCATCGCGCCACGATCCGGTCCATCTCGCGGCCGTCGATCGCGCGGAAATCCCACACGAAATTGTAATCCTTCTTGCTGTGGCGCACGTCCAGCAGCGGCAGATTGTCACCGGGCCGCACGTCCAGCACGTTCATCAGCGCGGGCACGAACTCCATCTCCCGCTGGCCGCCGTCCCATTCGAGGCGCAGCACATAGCCCGCGCCGCCCTTTTTGCCCATGCCCAGCATGCCGCCCATGCCCTCGGACTCCACCAAGAACGGCTCAAACACAGCCTGCGGGCCGTCCAGCGGCTCGCAGACGAAATCGGCCTCCGCCTCGCCCGGCGCGGGGCCGGTCAGCAGGTACACACGCCCGTCCGCCAGCCCGATCCCCTGGAATCCGCCGCCCTGCTGCACCAGCAGTGCGTCCGAAAACCGCAGGCCCTGCGCCTGCAGCCGCTGCGCAAACGCCACGCGCTTGTCTTCCAGCCCCTGAAGCCCCGCGATGCGGGCCTTGTCTTTTTCGCTCTGTGACCATGCCATGATGAGCGTCCTCCTTGAACCGAATGCCGATGCGTGATATACTCAGAGTATACCACATTTTATGGCGAAATGGGAGGGCATCATCATGCGCAAAATCGAGATCGTCCCCGGCGTTTCCATCACGGACATCTCCCTGGGCGCGGGCGGGCGCGGCGACGTGGAAAAGGATCAGGAGCAGGCGCGGATCATGGACCGGTATCTGGAGCTGGGCGGCAACTGCTTCGACACGGCTCGGCTGTATGCGGGTGGCGAGTGCGACAGGTCGCTGGGCAAGTATTTTAGGAGCCGGGGCAACCGCGACCAGGTCTGCCTGTGCACCAAGGGCAACCACCCGCTGGACCCGGCGGCGATGCACCTGACGCGGCTCTCAAAAGAAGAGATCCAGCGGGACCTCGATGAGTCGCTGGCCGCCATCGGCACGGACCATTCGGAGCTGCATCTGCTGCACCGCGACAACCCGAAGCTGCCCGTGGAGCCCATCATGGAGGCTCTGGACGCCCTGGTCAAGGCGGGCAAGACCCGCGCTGTGGGCGTGTCTAACTGGTCCGTGACGCGGATTCAGCAGGCGAATGAATACGCGGAAGCGGCGGGATTGGCGAAGCTGTCCGTGTGCCAGCTGCACTATGCGCTGCTTGACACCACCGCGCCCGCCACCGGCGATATCACCCATGTGCCCATGAACCCTATCGAGTTCGAGTGGTACCGCCGCGAGCAGTTCCCGGTGATGTGCTTTGGCAGCCAGGGCCGAGGCTATTTCGCGCGGCGGGCGGCGGGGGTCGAGCAGAAGCCGGGTGGGAAAGGTTACTACGGCTACCTGCCCTGGAATGATGAGCGGGCGGACCGGCTGATCGCGCTGGCGAAGGAGATGGGCGTGGCGGTGGCTGCGGTCGCGGCGGCTTTTGTCCGGGACAGCGGGCTGCAGTCGACGGCGCTGGTCGGGTGTTCGTCGGTTATGCAGCTGGAGGAAGTGATGAGCGCGGACGGGTTCCGGTTGACGGCGGAGCAGGTGCAGGAACTGATGGGATAAGCGCAGATCATTTTTCCGCTCGGTCCCCCGCCCGTCATCCCTCGCTGTGCTGCGGACCTTCCTGTGACTGAGCTTTGTAAAGTTTGAAGAAGGTCCTTCGCTGCGCTCAGGATGACGGTGTATGCGTGGATGCATACTTTTACTGTCACGAACGACCACAGACGAGGACTGATTGTGATGCACTCAACCTACCCCCACCTCAAACAGACCTTCGGCCACGCTGAGTTCCGCGAGGGGCAGAAGGAAGTCGTGGACGCGCTGCTCTCGGGCCGCGACGCGCTGGGGATCATGCCCACCGGCGCGGGAAAATCCATCTGTTTTCAGCTGCCGGCGCTGATGCTCCCCGGCACAACGCTGGTGATTTCGCCGCTGATCTCGTTGATGAAGGACCAGGTCCAGGCGTTGCGCCAGATGGGCGTGCCGGCCGCCTACATCAACAGCTCGCTGAGCCCGGCGCAGCTGGCCGCGGCCACGCGCCGCGCCTGCCAGGGTCAGTACAAGATCATCTACGTCGCCCCGGAGCGGCTGATGGTGCCGGATTTCATGGATTTTACGCAGACCGGCGACATCAGCCTGGTCACCGTGGACGAGGCGCACTGTGTTTCCCAGTGGGGCCAGGATTTCCGGCCCAGCTACCTGCGCATCCGCGACTTTTTGGACGGCCTGCCCCGGAGACCGACCGTGGCCGCGTTCACCGCCACCGCCACGCCGCGTGTGCGGGACGACATCCTGAGCCTGATCGGGCTTCAAGACCCGCTGGCGGTATCCACGGGCTTTGACCGGCCCAATTTGTTCTTCTGGGTGCAGATGCCCAAGAACAAGTACAAGGCGCTGGGCGCGTACCTGTCGGGTAAGCGCGCGTCCAGCGGCATCGTGTACTGCGCCACACGCAAGAATGTGGAGTCGGTGTGCGAGAAGCTGCAGCAGGATGGGTTTTCTGCGACGCGGTATCACGCCGGGCTGTCCGACCTGGAGCGGGCGGAGAATCAGGAGGCGTTCCGGCTGGACGAAAAGCGGATCATGGTGGCCACGAACGCGTTCGGCATGGGCATCGACAAGTCGAATGTGTCGTTCGTGGTGCACTACAACATGCCCCAGGACGTGGAGAGCTACTATCAGGAGGCGGGCCGCGCCGGACGGGACGGGGAGCCCGCGGACTGCCTGCTGTTGTTCGGTCGGGGCGACATCGTGACGGCGAAAATGATGATCGAGCGCACGGCGGAGGACAACGACCAGATCACGCCTCAGGAGCGGCAGAAGCTGATCGGGCGCGAGATGCAGAAGCTGTACCAGATGATCCGGTACTGCGAGGGCGCTGGGTGCCTCAGGGCCTATTTGCTCCGGTATTTTGGGGATGAAGCGAAGGATGAGTGCGGGCATTGCTCGAACTGCTTGGGGATGGAGTTTGAGGTGAGTCCGGAGTTTGAGCGGGCGGGGAAGCAGAAACCTGCACGGACGCCCACCCCTGCCCGCGCGGTCCCCATCCCTCAGGCGGTCGGCGGCGCGGAAGAGGGCGGGCTGTATCAGGTCCTGGCGGCACTGCGCACGGACATCGCGCGGTCGGCGGGGGTGCCGGGGTATGTGGTGTTCTCCAACGCGGCGCTGCGGGACATGGCCCTGAAGCGGCCCCGGACGGAGGACCAGATGCTGGACGTGTCCGGCGTGGGGGAAGTGAAGCTGGCGAAGTACGGTGCGGTTTTCCTCAAGGCGATTCGTGAGTATGGGCAGGGGGAGGCGCGGGATGCGCCGCCGCGTGCGCTGGAAAAGGCGGAGGTCGCGGTGAGGCCATGGCCTCAGGACGAGGACCGGCGGCTGCGGGTAGCCTATCTGAACGGGGTGGACATCGGCATCATCGAGCAGTTGCATGAGCGGGACGAGGCGGAGATCAGAGAGCGGCTGCGGGTGCTGGGGTTGGCGGGGGAGTAGGGCACTCGCATGCTACCTCCATCCCACCCAAGCGGTCATCCCTCGCTGCGCTACGGACCTTCCTCAAACCATTTGCATGAAAGTCTGAGGAAGGTCCTTCACTGCGTTCAGGATGACCGCGTGTGGGGGGATGACTGAATGAGTTGTTGAATTAAATTTTCCTGAACTTATCCAGTATCCCCGCCGCCTTCAGCGGCCTGTACACCATGTTGTACACCACCAGCGACCCAGCGACGCCCACCACCAGATTCACTGCCGACACGCCCATCTTCATGCCGTTGGCGAGGATCGCGGCCTGCAGGGCGCTGCCCGCGAACACCATCGTCAGCACGTTCCGCCCGGCGTTCAGCACGAAATAGGTCAGTGCGCCCAGCACCACGCCAATCGCGTTGCGCACCGAGCTCTGGCCGTTTGCGCCGCCGCGGTGGGCGATTTCGCCGCACACGAAGCCCATCAGGAAAAAGAAAACCAGCGTGAACGGCGCGATGGCCATGTACTTGGGGTCCATCAAATCGAACATCATCGAGCCGATCCCCGCCGCGAGGCCGCCGTAGACGCCGCCGAACAGCAGCCCAGACAGCAGGCACAGGATGTTCGCGGTCTTGATCATCACCGGGCCGGTGGGGGTCTGGAGCTCGAACTTGAAGAAGTAAGTCGCTACGAAGATCATCGCGGCCATCATGCCCACGTACACCACGGCCATCAGACCTTGCCTGCTGTTGCTCATGTGAAAAGCGCCTCCCATGCTTGACAAACTGTCTCTCAATGGCTATGATTGTAGCGCCGGACTGGACCGATGTAAATGTCCAGAAACGAGATTATTGAGGGGGTCAGTTATGACGTGAAGGCGTTTACGGTCGCGCTGGACGCGGGCAGGCCCGAGCCGCTCTATGAGCAGTTGGCGCAGCACATCATCGGTGAGATCCGAGCGGGGCGGCTGGTCGAGGGGGAAAAGCTGCCGGGGGTGCGGGCGCTATGCGGGCATTTGTCGCTGAGCCGTAGCACAGTGGAGGCGGCCTATGCGGTGCTGGACGCCGAAGGGTATGTGCAGGCGCGGGAGCGCAGTGGGCGATATGTGATGGCGTACGAAGGGGCGTATGTCTCTGTGGGGCGGGGGCTTGTTCTCGCCGCACCTGCCGCGACACTGCGCGAGGGCGGCGGGGGCAAGACCCCGCCCTACAAGTATGCGTTTTCTACTGCGCAGGTGGACACCTCCGCGTTTCCGTACCGCGCCTGGGCGAAGCTGTATAAGGGCGTGGTGCAGAACGGTTCTGCGCTGTTGCTGCGGGGACACGCCCAGGGGGACCTGGAACTGCGCGAGGCGTTGGCGGTTTTTCTGTCCGCCTATCGTGGAGTGCGCACGTCCGCGGTCCACCTGGTGATCGGCGCGGGCGTGGACCATCTGCTGGGGCGGCTGATGGTGCTGTTGGGGCCAGAGGCGGTGTTTGCGCTGGAGGACCCCGGTTATCCCGCCATGCGCCGCACGCTGGCGGACGGCGGGCGCGGGTGCGTTCCGGTGCCGCTGGACGGTGCGGGGATGGACGTGGCTGCGCTGGCCGCGTCTCGGGCGAACGTGGCCTGCGTGACGCCCTCGCACCAGTTTCCCACCGGGATCACCATGCCCGCCGGGCGGCGCGCGCGGCTGACCGCATGGGCGGCACAGGCGGAAAACCGCTACATCGTGGAGGACGACTACGACAGCGAGTTCCGCCACACCACCCGCCCCATCCCGGCCATGCAGGGCATGGACCCCGAGCGCGTGGTCTACATCGGCACCTTCAACCGGAGCCTCGCACCGTCCATCCGCGTGGCGTACATGGCGCTGCCCGCGGCGCTGCTGATGCGGCATCGGGAGCGCTACGAGGGCGCCGCCTGCGCCGTGTCCCGGTTCGAGCAGCAGACGCTGGCGCAATTTTTGTCCACGGGGCAGTATCTGCGGCACCTGCGGCGGATGGCGGGGATCTACCGGCGGCGTCGGGACGCGCTGGTGGAGGCGTTTTCGGGGATAGAGGGTGTGCGGTTGTCGGGGGACGAGGCGGGGCTGCACTGTCTGCTGACCCACCAGAGGCTGACGGAGGCCGAGCTGGTCCGGCGCGCCCGGGATGCGGGCGTGCATGTGCACGGGTTGAGCGAGTACGGGCGGGCGGGCGCGGGCGGCGCGTTGGTGCTGGGATATGGCGGGATGGACGAGGCCGAGATCCGCGCGGCTGCGGAGGCGCTGGGCGAGGCATGGAGGGGTTGACGGGGTTGGGGTTGAGGGGTATAATGGATGGGTTATTTGTTGGTTACGGCGGGGGACTTCTTCTCCCGCCGTTACTCCGTCCCCCTAATTGTGAATTGTGAATTTCTCCAAGGAGGTCCTCCCCCATGCACGACACCTACCTCTCCCCGCTGTCCACGCGGTATTCCAGCGCGGCGATGAAGTCGGTCTTTTCCGACGACACCAAGTTTCAGACCTGGCGGTGGCTCTGGATCGCGCTGGCGGAGGCGGAGCAGGCGTTGGGCCTTCCGATCACAGACGCGCAGATCGATGAGCTGAAGGCGCATGTGGAGGACATCGACTACGAGCGGGCCGCCATGCACGAAAAGGCGGTGCGCCACGACGTGATGGCCCATGTGCTGACCTACGGCGAGGTGTGCCCCTCTGCCAAGGGGATCATCCACCTGGGCGCGACGTCGATGTACGTGTGCGACAACACCGACATCATCCAGATGCACCAGGCGCTGCTGCTCGTGCGCAAGCTGCTGATCAACACGATAAAGGCCGTGCGCGATTTTTCCCTCAGTCACAGGGACCTGGCCACGCTGGCCTACACCCACTTCCAGGCCGCGCAGCCGACCACCGTGGGCAAGCGGGCGACACTGTGGCTGCAAGACCTGATGATGGACCTTTTGCAGCTGGATGAGCTGCTACCGAAGCTGAAGCTGCTGGGCTGCAAGGGCACCACGGGCACCCAGGCCAGCTTTCTGGAGCTGTTCCAGGGCGACCACGAGAAAGTCAAGCTGCTGGAAAAGATGATCTGCGAAAAGATGGGTTACGGCGACGCGTTCCCTGTCAGCGGGCAGACGTACACGCGAAAGCTGGACTTCATGGTGCTGTCGGCGCTGGCCGGGATCGCCCAGAGCGCCCACAAATTCTCCAATGACCTGCGGCTGCTGTCGCACCTGAAGGAGTTTGACGAGCCGTTTGAGACCGGCCAGATCGGGTCCTCTGCCATGGCGTACAAGCGCAACCCCATGCGCTCGGAGCGGATCGCCAGCCTGGCGCGGTATGTGATGGCGGATCTGCTCAATCCCCAGTTCACCGCCGCCGGTCAGTGGTTTGAGCGCACGCTGGACGACAGCGCCAACCGGCGCATCGCCGTGCCGGAGGCGTTTTTGGCCGTTGACGCCATGTTGTCGCTGTATCTGAACATCATCAAGGGCTGTAGGGTGTATCCGAAGATCATCGAGCGGCACCTACGGGACGAGCTGCCGTTCATGGCGACGGAGAACATCATGATGTACTGCGTCAAGGAAAAGGGTGGCGACCGGCAGGCGCTGCACGAGGCGATTCGCACCCACAGCGTGGCGGCTGCCCAGGTCGTGAAGAACGAGGGCGGCGAGAACGACCTGCTGGCGCGGATTCTTCAGGACGAGGTGTTCGGCCTGACGGAGGAAGAGTTGAAGGGCCTGCTGAAGCCCGAGGCGTTCGTCGGGCGCGCGCCGGAGCAGGTGGACGAGTACGTGGCGGAGTTCGTGGACCCGGTGCTGGCTGAGAACCGGGGCGAGCTGGGGGTGGAGGTGGAGATTAAGGTGTGATTCACAGTGATTGTTAGTTCGACAGCACCTGTGGTCACCTCAATTCCCGTCATCCTGAGCGATGCGAAGGACCTTCCTGTAACTGATTTTGAAGAAGGTCCTTCGGCTGTGGCCTCAGGATGACGGCGCACGGTTTTGCGTCTAAAAAACCGTGAACGATGAGATTTCCCCGCGGCCCCCTGCCCGCTGAGACTTCGCAGCGGGCATCCGCAGCGCTGTGATACGCCCTACCGGTAAACGGAGGATATACACGGCATGATCAAACTTTCCGGCATCTCCAAGACCTTCAAGATCGCCACGCGCCAAGCAGGCGCGATGGCCGCGTTCAAATCCCTTTTTCATCGCGAATACCGCTTCGTGGAGGCGCTTCGGTCCGTCTCGTTCCAGGTGGACGAGGGCGAGATCGTGGGCTACATCGGCCCGAATGGCGCGGGCAAATCCACGTCCATCAAGGTCATGTCCGGCATCCTGGTGCCCGACGTCGGCGAAGCGGACATCATGGGCTGCTGTCCCTGGAAGGACCGCGCGGAGTATGTGAAGCACATCGGCGTGGTGTTCGGCCAGCGAACACAGCTCTGGTGGGACGTGCCGGTGATCGACAGCTACGAGCTGTTGCGCGACATCTACAAGGTGCCCCAGGCGGAATACAAGCGAAACCTCGACCAGCTCGACGGAGCCTTGAACTTGTCCGAGATCCTCAACACCCCCCTGCGCTCGCTCTCACTGGGCCAGCGCATGCGGGCGGAGATCGCGTGCAGCTTGCTGCATTCGCCCAAAATCCTGTTCCTGGACGAGCCCACCATCGGCCTTGACGCGGTGTCGAAGCTGGCCGTGCGCCAGTTCATCAAGGACGTGAACCGGCGCCGACAGCTCACCGTCATCTTGACCACCCACGACATGAACGACATCGACGCGCTGACCGACCGGGTGATTTTGATCGGAAAAGGGACCATCTTGCGCGACGGGTCGATGTCGCAATTGAAGCGAGACTTCGACAGCTACCGCACGCTGACGGTCACGTTTTCGCGGCATGAGGAGCGGGTGGGCATACCCCATGCGCAGATCGTGGATTGGTCGCCTGAGCGAGCGGTCTACAAGGTGGACACAGAGAAAACCTCTGTGTCCAGTGTGCTTTCGCAGCTGTCGCAGACGTTGGATATCCAGGACATGACCTCTGAATCCCGCCCGATCGAGGAGGTCATCGCGCGCCTGTATCAGGAGCACGGGCTATGAGGACGTATGCGGGCATCTTCAGGATGCGGTTGATCGCGGGGTTCCAGTATCGCGCCGCCGCCTGGGCGGGCGTGGCGACGCAGTTTTTCTTTGGCGCGGTGTTTATCCTCGTGTACAAGGCATTCTACGACTCCGCGACGGTTGCGCCGGAGATGCCTTTTGAGCAGTTGGTAGACTACATCTGGTGCCGACAGGCGTTCCTGATGATCATGGTCGTGGTGATCGACATGGACCTGCTGGCGTCCATCGGCAACGGCAACATCGCCTATGAGCTGACCCGGCCCATCAACCTGTACTGGATGTGGGCGGGCGGCATGACCGCGCAGCGGCTGTCGGCGGCGATGATGCGCTGCGTGCCGGTGCTGGCGGTGGCTCATTTTTTGCCCGCGCCGTATGGCATCGGTTCGCCGCCCGGCGCTGCGGCTGCGGCGCTGTTCGCGGTGTCGCTGCTGTTGGCGCTGTGCGTGATGGTGGCAATCAGCATGTTTGTATATGTGCTGACGTTCGTGACGCTGTCGCCGCTGGGGTCGCGTTTAATGCTGCTGATGGTGTCGGACTTTTTTTCGGGCGGCGTGGTCCCCATCCCACTGATGCCGAGCTGGCTGCAAAATGTGCTGTCCTGGCTGCCGTTCCGCTATGTCGCCGACCTGCCGCTGCGCATCTATTCGGGCAACATCGCGGGCGCTGAGGCGCTGCGGGGCATCGCGATCCAGATTGGGTGGGCGGCGGCGCTGGTGCTGCTGGGCCAAATCGCCCTGAGGCGCGCGCTTTCCCGGACCGTCATTCAGGGAGGTTGATGTGCGATGATTTATTTACGCTACATCTCCATGGAGATCCGGCGGACGATGGAGTACCGGTCCACGTTCATCCTGACGGCGCTGGGCCAGTTCGGCATGTCGATGCTGTCGTTCCTCGGCATCTCGCTGCTGTTTGCCCAGTTCAGCAACATCCGCGGCTGGACATTCGGCGAGGTGGCGCTGTGTTATGGCGTGACCAACTGCGCGTTCGCGCTGGCGGAGTGCTTTGCCCGGGGATTCGACCGGTTTGCCAGCGTCATTCGCCTGGGTGAGTTCGACCGGGTGATGCTCAGGCCCCGGTCCACGCTGCTGCAGATGCTGGGGAGCGCGTTTGAGATCGGGCGGTTGGGGCGGGTGATCCAAGGGCTGATGGCCATCAGCGTGGCGCTGCCGGGGCTGCCGCTGACGGCGGGCAAGGCCTGGCTGATCTGCCTGATGGTGCTGTCGGGCACGGTGATCTTCACGGGGGTGTTCATCCTGGGCGCGGTGGTGTGCTTTTTCACGGTGGAGGGCCTGGAGTGGATCAATGTGTTCACCTACGGGGGGCGGGAAGCGGCGGGGTATCCGCTGTCGATCTATGGGAAATGGATGGCGCGGTTTTTCACGTTCGTGCTGCCGTTCGGGTGCTTTAACTATCTGCCGCTGACGTACATCGTGGGGCGGGCCGGTGGGAGCGAGTGGATTTATGTGCTCAGCCCGGTGGTGGGGATGCTGTTCATCGTGCCGTGCCTGTGGATCTGGCGTTGGGGGGTTCGGCACTATCTGAGCACGGGGTCGTGAGCGTGCCTCGATTTGCCTAAATTGTTAAATCTTACATCGCATGATCCGTGCCGCCCTTCTGCCGCATCTAACATATGAAAGTTATGGTAAAATGGGCGTAGATACCCAAGGGAGGGCCTAATGATGCGACGAATGATGAGGGGTCTCTGCTGCGCGATGGCGGCGCTTTTGTTGATGCTGGGTGGGGTGGCGCTGGCCGAACCTGAGGCGAACCCCGCGCCGGTGGTGAAGGTTTCGAGCGTCAAGTTCAAGCGCGCGTCGGCCACGCTGACGATCGGCAAAACCTATGACTTCAACCTGCTGGTCTCCGTGCTCCCGAAGACGGCGACGGACAAGGCGCTCACCTGGAAGACCAGCGACGAGCGGATCGCCACGGTGAGTGCCGAGGGCGTGGTCACGATCCTGCGCGGCGGCAAGTTCCGCGTGCAGGCGACCAGCAAATCAAACCCCACGAAGAAGGCGACGCTGCCGGTGCAGGCGCCGTACATCAAGGTGAAGGCCGTGTCGCTGAGCGCGTCCAGCGCGGTGATGGACGCGGGCGACAGCACGGGCATCACCGCCACAATCAGCCCGAAGTCGGCGACGTATCCTGGCGTGACGTGGACCACGTCCAGCGAGGCGGTGGCGAAGGTCAGCGAGACGGGCGTCATCAAGGCGGTCGGCCCGGGCGTATGCACGGTGACCGCGACGTGCGCGGTGGACAACATCAAGGCCTCGCTGAAGGTGCGGGTGCGGGGCGGCGACATGGCGGTGATCAAGCTGTCTGCCGTGGGCGACACGACGCTGGGCGGGGACAAGCGGCGCGTGAAAAAGGCGGACGACCCCATCGGCGACGGGCTGACAAGTTACGCCCGGTTCAAGGCGCTGTACGACGCCCACGGCCCCGGCTATTTCTTCGGCAAGGTGGCGAATGTGCTCACCGCCGACAGTGTGACGATCGCGAACATCGAGGGCAACCTGACGAATGTGCCCACCCACCAGAACAAGTCGGTGGTGCTGGCAGGCCCGCCGAAATACCGGGAAGTGCTGGCGGGCAGCGGCGTGGACATCGGTTCCATCGCCAACAACCACGCGTACGATTTCGGCGAGCAGGGCCATCGGGACACGGTGACGAACCTGCGCTCGGCGGGGCTGAAGGTGGTGGGTCAGGGGAAAAACAACACGGCGACCACGACGATCGACGGCGTGAGGATGGGGTTCTGCTCGTTCCAGATGCCCGCGCGCCGGGACGAGGTGCAAAAGACGATCCGGGCGCTGAAGCTGACGAGCAAGTGCAAGATCGTGGTGGCCTCATTCCACTGGGCCACGAGCCCGGAATGGAGCAGCAATGTGTACGCATCTGAGCGCGCCATGGCGCGGTTCGCGGTGCTGAGCGGCGCGGACCTGGTGCTTGGCCACCACAAGCACATGGTGTCGGGGATCGAGCGGTACAAGGGCAAGATGATCGCCTACGACCTGGGGAATTTTGTGTCACTGATCCGACATAAGACGGAGTCGGGCGCCTATGTAACGAAGGACAGCGTGATCTATCAGCAGCGGTTCCACGTGTTCAGCGACGGGTATGTGGAGGTGGCGAACCCGAGCCTGCTGCCTGCGCTCAACAGCAAGTCGCTGGAGACGTTTACCGCGCAGCCCCATGTGGTGACGGGCAGCGAGGCGGAGCGCATCCTGGCATTGATCAGAGCCAAGACCCCGGCCGCCTCAAAAGACCTGGTCCGAACCATCCCCGGCTATTAAAAACCACGATTCACCTGCGCGAAGCGAAAAGGGAGTCCAGAGGGATACATCCCTCTGGCGGGAGGTCTCGGAGGGCAGCGCCCTCCGAGCGGACTTTGTCATGGCCGGGTGCGGCTGTAGTGATTCGCACCAAATGCGGTATAGTTTTGAGACACCATCACAAATGATCCGGAGGGTCCCCCCATGAAGCATCTCGACTACAACCTGCGCCGCATCCATTCGCTGCTCGGGCTCATCCCGCTGGCGATCTCGATCCCGCTGCACATGCACATGGTGGGCAACGAATACCTGACGGACACGCTGGGCTCGCCGCCGATAGTGCTGATCCTGATCATCATGGGCGTGCCGGGGCTGCTGCACATCCTGATTGGCCTTTATATTCTGCGCCAGAACACCGGGTCGCGAGCCCGGCGTAGCGGCGCGATCGCTGTGCTGCAGCGGACGACGGCGGTGGCGGTGCTGCTGTTCATCACGATCCATCCGTTTCTGTTCAAGCGAGCCTGCGTGGACATCCGGCTGCTGTGGCCGACCGCGATTTTGTTCATGATCGGCATCTTGGCGCTAGCGTTCCACATCGGATACGGCGTGTACACCTTCTCAATGGCCAGCGGCTGGGCGCGGACGCCCGGCCGGCGGCGCGCTTTTCGTATGATGGCGCTGGGGTACGCAGCGTTGTTCGCGGCGTACTTTCTGTGGCTGTTCGGGCGGGTTTTCTTCGTGATGCACGGCGTGCTGACGGGGGTGATGGTGCGATGAGCGCGATACTGATCATCGGTGCGGGTCTGTCGGGCCTCAGGGCTGCAAAGACGGTGGCGGAGCGCGGGCACGAGGCGATTCTGCTTTCGCGGCTGAACGCGCGGCAGGCGGCCTCCGGGTGTGCACAGGGCGGCATCAACGCGGCCTTGAACCACATGAACGACGGCGACAGCGTGCATTTGCACTTCGAGGACACGATCCGGGGCGGCGACTATATGGCGGACCAAGCGCCGGTGCTGCGGCTGTGCGAGGACGCGCCGAACATCCTGGCGGAGGCCGCGTCGCTGGGCGCGCTGCTGACGCGGCTGCCGGACGGGCGGCTTGCGCAGCGTTTTCTGGGCGGCGCTTCGGCGCGGCGGGCGTGCTATGCGGGTGCATCGACGGGCCAGGCGCTGCTGCAGACCTACGACAACGCGCTGCTGCCGCTGGAGGCCGCCGGGCGGGTGCGCCGGATGGAGGGGCTGGATTTCGTGTCGCTGATCCTGGACGGATCGGGCCGGTGCCGGGGCTGTGTGGCGAAGGACTACGCGTCGGGCGAACTGACCTGTGTCACCGCCGACGCCACGATCATGGCCACCGGCGGCGCGAGCGCCATCTACGGCCAGTCCACCAACCCGGTGCTCTCCAACGGCGCGGCGATTGCGGCCGCGTACGTGCAGGGCGCGCCGCTGTCGAACATGGAGTTCGTGCAGTTCCACCCCACGGCGATGCCGGGCCGGGACAAGGCGAGGCTGATCACGGAGGCGGTGCGCGGTGAGGGCGGGCGCATTTGGACGCTGAGGGACGGCGAGCCCTGGTATTTTCTGGAGGAGATGTTCCCGGAAAAAGGCAACCTGATCACCCGCGACGAGGCCAGCCGCGCGATCATGCGCGTGTGCCAAGAGATGGGCCTGGGCATCGACGGAAAGCCGCAGGTATACCTGGACGTGACGCATTTGCCAGAGGCGGTGCGCAGGGATAAGCTGGGCTCCGTGCTGGCGCTGTACCAGAAATTCAGCGGCGAGGACCCGGCGATGGTGCCCATGCGGGTGTACCCGGCGGCGCACTATTTCATGGGCGGTCTGCGCGTGGACGGCGAGCACAGGACCGCGATCCCTGGGCTGTGGGCGTGTGGCGAATGCGACCAGCAGTATCACGGCGCGAACCGGCTGGGCGGCAACTCACTGCTGTCGGCGCTGCATTCGGGCGGCGTGGCGGCCAACGGCGCGATAGACGGAGCCGGATCTGACGGCCCTGCGGACGCTATGGCGATGGACGAACTGAAGAAGCAGCGCAGCCGCGACCGGGCGATTCTTGCCATGAAGGGACCGGAGCCGCTGGGGCATATCATGCTGAAGCTGGGCGAGATCCTCAGGGACGCGGCGTTTATCTATCGCGACGACCGGCAACTGCTGGACGCCGACGCCGCGTTGTGCGAGCTGTCGGACAGGCTCTTACACAGCTGTCCCATGGACGACGCACAGGGCGCGAACTATGGCGCGATGCTGGTGCGCCAGTTACAGGATCAGCTGCCCATGGCGCGGGCGATCGTGCACAGCGCGCTGTGGCGGCACAAGAGCCGAGGCGCCCACGCGAAGAAAACCGGCGGCGAGCGCTCGAACCTGCTGCTGGCATCGGTGGCGAAATACGGCGCGGACGCGCCGGACATCTCGTATGTGCGCGTGGACACTTCGGTGATGGGAGGGCCTGGCGATGCATGAGTTGACCGTTGCTGTGCTGCGCCAGGACGGGCCGCAGGGGGCGAGCCGCTGGGACCGGTTTTCCGTGCCCGCTTGGCCTGGGATGACCGCGATTGACGCGCTGAACCTGATCTGTGAGCGGCCCATCACGGTGGAGGGTGTACAGGTCCCGCCGGTGGCCTGGGCATGCAACTGCCTGGAGGAGGTCTGCGGCGCGTGCGCCATGCGGGTCAGCGGCGTGCCGCGACTGGCCTGCTCCGCGTTTGCGCTGGAGCTGGCGGTGGACGGCGTACTGACGCTGGAGCCGCTGAAGGCGTTCCCGGTGGTGCGGGATTTGATCGTGGACCGGCGCGCCATGCGGGACCAGCTGGCGCGGTTCCAGGTGGGCCATTTACAGCCGCTGGCGCCGGAAAAGGTGAACGCGCTGTATCCCTATTCCCAATGTGTGCAGTGCGGCTGCTGCCTGGACGCGTGCCCGAATGTGGGCGGGCGCGGCGGTTTCGTGGGCGCGTTTATCGCGGGCCAGCTGACGATGAACGGGCTGACACCTGCCGCGCGGGAGGCCATGAAGGCGCGCGGGGGCTTGGCCGGCTGCAGCGGGTTCGGGCTGTGCGCCAAGCATTGCCCCAAGGGTGTGGACCTGGAGAGCGCCATCGCGGGCGTCAACCGGGCGATCAGAAAAAAGACCGCGCGATAGCCACGGACCGCTCCAGCGCGGCGAGCGTCTTGGTTTCGATCACGGCGCGGCAGTTGCTCGATGTGGCGAGGGCGATCATACGCGGTATGTCCACCTCGCCGTCGCCGAGGGGCAGATGGGCAGGCGGAGCAGACCGCGCGGTCAGTTGACGGTCCTTTTGATGATCTCGTCCTGCAGCGCGGCGTCCAGTTCGCAGAACCATTCGCACAGGCCGCCGGTGCAGCCGGTGTGTGCTCTTTCGCGGCTGTCCCGCGCGTCCAACAGCGCTTCCGTGTCCTGTGCGCACAGCCGGAACGCGGGCAGTCGCGCGTCCAGGCATTTTTTGATCCAACCATCCTGCGCCAGCGACACCGCGCTCAGCGTTAGGTTGAGCGCGAATCCGCCGGTGAGCCGGTCTGAGTCGAGCTTTGACGCCGAGCGGATCAGCGCGGACAGGCCGCCCGCGTCCCGGCCTGGGTGAGGGTCCGCGCCGCCCGAGAGGGGCTCACCCCGCAGCCGGCCATCCCAGGTAGCGGGCATGCGCTCGCCCAGCGCCGCGTGCAGCGCGCCATCCGCCAGGGCGGGCACGAACCGGTCCGCGCCGCCCGCGAGGCTCAGCTGCGACACCGCTTCGCTGGCGACCTGCAGCACCGCGCGGGCGATGTCGTCCACTTCGGCCAGGTCGTTGCCGTACCGGGGCGACTCGCGCAGCAGCCGCAGCAGCATGCCGCGCTGGGAAAATCCCTCTTCCGCGGCCTGGGCCAGGGTGTCCAAGCGCACGCTGCCCTTGTCGTAGACCCATTTTTTCACGGCGCACAGCGCGTCCGCCGCGTTCGCCAGGCCCACCAGCGGCACCAGGAACGTCCTGCCAAGCGCCGCGCCGCCCCGAAGCGCGTCCAGCCCGGACTCCGCGCAGCCTGCGATGAACAGCGACGCCAATGGGTCCCGTGATGAAGCCTCCATGGCCCGCGACGCCTCGTGGGCGGAGAGCCAGATCTCCGCCGCCGCGCGGGAGATTTCGGCCTTGTACCCCTCCAAGAACTGGTCGAAGGACGCCAGCGCTAACTCGCCCGCGCGGCACTTTGCGTGCACCCGCTGGATCAAGTCCGGCAGCACCAGCGGGCCTGCGTCGATGAGGCCCGCGCTCGTGCCGGGGACGCCGACCAGGCCGTCGCCGATCAGGCAGTAGTCGTGGGCGGCCTGATAGGGCACGCCGCGCCGGATCAGCCGCTCGATCAGGACCTCGTCGGACAGGCACTTCATCTGGCCCAGTCCGGTTTTTGCGAGGGCTGAGGCGGCCTCGACGAGCCAATCAGGGCTGGTTTCAGACAGCCGCACGCCCAGGCTTGGGTGGGGGAGCGCCAGTTCCTTTGCCACGTCCAGGCACAGTTTTGTCAGCGCGTTTTCGCCGCCCGCGCCGCCCAGCGTGACGGCGCAGGTGCCTGGGGTTCCGGGCTCGTTTAGCTTGATGAACAGGCACGCGATCAGCTCTATGGCGTCGGCCTCGGCGAGGTCTCCGGATAGGATGTCGGCGTCGTAGCGCGACCCCAGCAGCGCGTCCAATCGGCCCACGGCCACCGATTCGCTGCCGCACAGGCTGAGCATCGTCAGCACCGAGAGGATCAGCTGCATGCCCTCGTAAAATGTGTCCGCGCGCTCGGCGGCCAGTTTTCGCAGGGTCTGCGCCATGCCGGACAGTTCCGCCCCGCGCACGCCGGGCGTGCGGTTCGCCTCGGCGGACGCGGCGTTCGCGCAGCGCAGCATGAACCGCTGTGCTGCGCCCAGTGCGATGCGCCGGGCCTCGAAAAACTGAGCCTGTTCCGCGCTGGTCGCGGCCTTAAGACCCTGCCTGCAGGCCGCGTCCAGGCCGCGAAAACCGATGTTGAGCAAGGCCTCAAAATCCGGCGCGAACCGACATGCCGGGGTCCAGGGCAGCTCGCTTAGCGCCCGCTCTCCGGCGGTCATACTGCCGCCGCCCGCTCGCATCAGCGCGGAGGGCAGCGCACCGGGCGCGAGGTTCGGGCCGCGATGGGCGAGGCTCAGTTCCCGGGTGAGCCGCTGATGATCCTCAAAGGCGATGTGCTTGGCGGAAAAGGCATTGGCCGTGAGGCCCGTGCGCAGCGGCGGCAGGATGCGCGCGCCCGTGGCCGCCAGCGCGTCCGCGATGTGCTCGCCCGCCTTCTTCAGTTGGGCATAATCCGGCGCGGCGGGGTCAAGGGGGCAGTTCCCGATCGAGCTGCCGATCAGCAGTTCGTGGGGCAGCAGCGCTGTGTGCGCGGTGTCCAGGATGTGCGCCTGGGCCTTTGCGCGGCGGATCTCAAGCGGTTCTGAGGCCGTGCGCCTGAGCGACTGTTCCGCCATGGCGGGCAGCGTCCGGACCCTCGCCCCCGCGCCGCGCTCGGCGATGACGTGCTCGCGCAGAGCCATTGTGCGTTCGGTCATTGGTGTCGTCCTCTCGGGTGTAGTGAACCATACATAGAGTAGCGAAAAATGGGTGGATTGTCAAGGCATGGGCGCACCTTTCGCCGCCCGTCGCGCCTCCACACCGGCCGCCGTGCTCCCACACCGTCATCCATCGCTACGCTACGGACCTTCCTCAAACGTTATGCCACATCAGTTTGCAGAAGATCCTTCGCTTCGCTCAGGATGACGGCGTGGTGGAGTAGGGCGATCCCGCGAGCGCTCAATCGCCCTTGCGTGCCATGTGCGCTCGACGGGTTTTGCTTGTGTTTTCGTCTGCGGTGTTGTACAATGATGCGGAGCCTTATATGGTAATAATTCCTATGACAAATGGGCGCAATACAAAGCCGAGGAGCGCAAAATGAATCAACAGCCCGGACAGCCCGCCACGCCAAATCAGGCGGGGTTCACTCAGATGTTGCGGCAGACGTCCACGGACGTTTGGTTCTATGATTTTGAAACGAAAAACCTGAAGCTGGCGCTGTGCCACAGCGATTGGATCCAGGCGGGGATTTGGCCCGCAGAGGGGTTCGCGAATGTGCCCGAGACGCTGTACCAGATCGGGTTTGTGGCGGAGTCGTCGCGGGCGCCGCTGGACGCGCTGTTTCAGGCCATGCGCGGCAACAAAGAAAACGACAGCTGCGCCATCCTGGCCGTGGACCGCATGGGGCGGGAGCACTGGCTGCATGTGAGCTACATGTTGGTCTTCGGCGCAACGGGCAAACCCGACGGCGCGTTTATCCTGACCCAGACCACCGACGCAATAAAGGACATCGAGCTGACGCTGGTGCGCCTGCGCAACCTGACCCGCCACATGCGGTCGGGCCATCTCGCCTCCTATGAGGCGGATCTGACGACCGGAAAACTGTACGCCTGCGAGGGCGATTGGCTGGACGCGGGCGGGTTGTGCGACTATGACCAGCTCCAGGACGCCATCACCCAGCGCATGCGCCTGATCGAGCAGCGTGCGCGGGGCCTGCGCAAGCTCACCGGCGTGGCGCTGATCGCGGCGTTCGACGCGGGCAGTCAGGACGAGCGCCTGGAATTTGACGGCAAGATGATGGACGGCCCAGGCAGCCGCTGGGTGTCGCTGTCGGTGTTCATGTCGAGGGCTGAGGTCTCGGGGGACGTGTGCGCACTGATCTATGTCAACGACATCGACCCCAGAAGGCGGGCAGAGCTGGAGCTGCAGCAGCGGGCCGAATCGGACCCGCTGACGGGGCTGTACAACCGCAGCGCAGTGATTCCCAAGATCAAAAAGGCGCTGGAGGACCGCAAGGACACGATGTGCGCCCTGTTCATGGTCGATCTGGACAACTTCAAGGGCATCAACGACACGTTCGGCCACATGTACGGCGACGCGGTGCTGTCCGAGATGGCGAGCCACCTGCAGCAGATTTTCCGGCGCACGGACATGATCGGTCGCATGGGCGGCGATGAGTTCACCATTTTCCTGCCCGACATCCCGTCCGAGGAGTTCGCCATGCAGCGGGCCCAGCTGATCTGTGACAGGATGCAGGCCACGCACTCGCGGCAGGGCGAGGATCTGCAGATCTCAGGTTCCGTGGGCGTGGCGTTCGCGCCTCAGCACGGCGTCACATTCGATGCGCTGTATGCCCATTCGGACGAGGCGCTGTATCATGCCAAGAACCACGGCAAGAACAAGTACTGCGTGTACTGCGACGGCCTCGACAAGCTGGACCCGCTGACCATGACCGCCACGGGCATCGAGTACTATTTGAGCAAGAACTTCACAGAAAACATGCCCGAGTACGTGTTCCAGATCCTGTACCACGCCGACGACCTGGGCCTGGCGATTGAGGCGGTGCTGCAGCTGTTCGCCCAGCACTATGACACCCAGCACGCGTTCACCTACGAGTATGACTTCGACCTGGGCGCGTATCGGCTCACCAGCGATTGGTACGCGCCGGGCGTGGAGCCCGCCCCGGCAGGCTGGGCGCGGGAGATGACGCCAGAGGCGTTCGACGCGTACCGCGCCCGGTTCGCCGCCGACGGTATCCTGCACATCCTGGACATCGGGCGCGACGGCGCGAACGGGATCGTGGTCACGCCCAACGCGCGGGCCACGCTGCAGGGCGCGTTTCAGTCCAAGGACGGCGAGTGCTACGGATTCTTCGTGCTGGAGGAATACCGCAACTCGCGCATCCTGACCAAGGACGAGCACGACACGCTGAAGTCGCTCACCGAGATCGTGGGCACCTTCATGCAGGCCAGGCACAGCCAGGCCCGCAGCGAGCGGCAGGCGGCCACGCTCAGAGCGGTAATGGACAACATCGGCGACGCCGTGTATGTGATCGATCCGGTGGAAAAGACGCTGATCTACGCGAATCGCGTGCTGGAGCAGATGGCGCCGGACGCCCGCGCGGGCGACAAGTGCTACGAAGGCATCATGTGCGCGGACGCGCCCTGCGCGGTGTGCGTCGCCGAAAAGCTGGACCCGTCAGACCTGCAGTCCAGCGCCCGGCAGGAGTATCTGTATCACGGGCGCTACATGCAGACCGACGCCAATTGGATCGTCTGGCCGGACGGAAAAAGGTACGCGCTGATTTCCAGTCACGATGTGACAGACCTGAAAATGAGATGACCCAACCGGCACTATCGAACTGTCGTCATCCACGCCCTCGCCGAATCCTTCCCCTCGCCGAATCCTTCCCCTCGCCGTCATCCGCCCCTCGCCGTCATCCTTCCGCCGCCGTCATCCTGAGCGCCAGCGAAGGACCTTCCTCAAACCGAACGCCGCCATCCCGTGTCATCCTGAGCGAAGTCGAAGGATCTCCCCGCCTGCAGGCGACGTACCCCTGATCGGGTAGAGCGTCCGCTGAGGCGAGGGAGATCCTTCGGCTTCGCTCAGGATGACACGGGGAGGGTGCGATAAGCTTGAGGAAGGTCCTTCGCTGCCGCTCAGGATGACGGCGAGAGGGAGGATGACGGCGAGAGGGAGGATGACGGCGAGAGGGTGGATGACAGGGGCGGAGGATGATGGTGGGGGAGGAGTAGCCTTGCCAATGTCGCGCTCGCCACGGACATGCGCAAAATGAACACAACCCCTTGACATCGCCACTTCACCGTGCTATAATCCTACCCAACAGCGATGACATGGATATTTTGTCAGGACGCGGCCTTTCAGAGAGCGGGGGACGGTGCGATCCCTGCAGGAACCGGCCCGGCATTTGGCCCATGGAGCGCGCCGCGAACGGTGCATTGGCGCCCAGTAGCAGGCGACGGTCACGCGACCGTTATCTCGCGGGGGATGTGTTGGCATCTCGCAAAGCGCCCTGCCCATCAAAGCGGACGGGGAAACAAGGTGGCACCGCGGTATCGATGTATATCGCCCTTGTTGCATCTATCGATGCGACGAGGGCGTTTCTGTGCATGGATGCCCGGCATTCACAGAGAATAAGGATGAGGAAAGGAAGCGCTTCCGGCCAACACTGGGAGCTAGGGTGAACACCATGAACCAGTATCGCGATTTTGACAACTACCTGAAGGAGCAACCCAGCAAGGACGGCCGGTTTGGCCAGTATGGCGGCGCGTACCTGCCGCCGGAACTTACCCAGGCGTTCATCGAGATCAACGACGCCTACGAGACGATCTGCCACAGCGCCCAGTTCATCAACGAGCTGCGCCGCATCCGCCGCGAGTTCCAGGGGCGGCCGACGCCGGTTTATCACTGCGAGCGGCTGTCGAACATGCTGGGCAAGACCCAGATCTATGTCAAGCGGGAGGACCTGAACCACACCGGTGCGCACAAGCTGAACCACTGCATGGGCGAGGGCCTGCTGGCGAAATACCTGGGCAAGAAAAAGCTGATCGCCGAGACCGGCGCGGGCCAGCACGGCGTGGCGCTGGCCACCGCCGCCGCGCATTTCGGGCTGGAGTGCGACATCTACATGGGCGAGGTGGACATCAAGAAGCAAGCGCCGAACGTGACCCGCATGAAGATGCTGGGCGCGCGGGTGATCCCGGTGTCTCACGGCCTGAAGACGCTGAAAGAGGCCGTGGACGCGGCGTTTGAGGGGTATCAGAAGGAATACAAGACCGCCATCTACTGCATCGGCAGCGCCGTGGGCCCGCATCCTTTCCCGAAAATGGTCCGCGACTTCCAGATGGTGGTGGGCGAGGAGGCCCGCGAGCAATTTGTGGCGATGACCGGCATCATGCCCGACGCCGTGTGCGCGGCGGTGGGCGGCGGCAGCAACTCCATCGGCATGTTCGTGCCGTTCCTGGCGGATCCGGTCGAGATTTTCGGCGTAGAGCCGCTGGGCAGGGGATCGGGCCTGGGCGATCACGCGGCGTCCATGACGTACGGGAAAAAGGGCGTCATGCACGGGTTTGAGTCCATCATGCTCGCCGACGAGCATGGGGAGCCCGCGCCGGTGTATTCCATCGCCAGCGGCCTGGATTATCCCAGCTGCGGCCCGGAGCATGCGCACCTGCACGACCTGAACCGCGTGCACTATGTGACCTGCACCGACGACGAGGCCATGAAGGCGTTTTTCTACCTGTGCCGCTACGAGGGCATCATCCCCGCCGTGGAGTCCAGCCACGCGCTGGCCTACGCCATGAAGTACGCGCAGGAGCACGACACGGGCTCGATTCTGGTGAACCTGAGCGGCAGAGGCGACAAGGACATCGATTTCGTGTTTGAGCAGTATGGGTATGGAGAGCGGTTCTTCAAATAGAATGGCAATAATGAACGAACCCCCAGTCGGCACGTCCGGCAGGGGGTTCGTTTGTCCTCATCGATCAACCTACTTCATGTTGCGGCACCAACAGCCCCAGCCGGTCCAGCTCGCGCTTGATGCGCCAAAAGACCGTCTCGTCCGCGCAGGCGATGCTGTGCAGGTGGATGCCGCCCGTCAGCACCGACAGCGGCATGCTGTTTTCTTCCTGAAGCCGCGCGCAGAACTCGTCCACGTCCGCGCGGCATGAAAGGCCCAGCTGGCCCGTGATCTCGCCGTAGATCGAGTGCTCCACGGTCACGTCCAGCACCTGGCCGCCCAGGTCTACGATCGCGTACAGCTCCGCCTGTGTCCGGTCCGCGCCGTGTCTGCACGCCACCCGCCCCACATGCCGCCCGGCGGTCATCCGGTCCCCACCCAGGTAGCCCCTGGCCGTGCTCACGATCCGCAGCCCCTCTGCCCGCAGCAGCGCCACATCGCCCACGATGATCTGCCGGCTCACGCCCATCGCGCTGGCCAGCGCCGTGGCGCTCAGCGGCTGCGCCGTGGACTCAATGAGCCGCGCCACGGCCCGCCTGCGCGCGATTGCGTCCATGCCCTTCACCCCTCAAAAAGTCTGATTGGAAGCAGTATACCACAGTTGCGGGCACAATGAAACATCAATTACTTCAGCAGCATCCCCGCCCGGTCCTCGATGTTCGCCCTGATCGATGCGCCGAAGAACGTCACGTCAAAGCCGTGAAACCTGCTGAGGATCGGGAACCGCTTCGGACTGATCGCTTCGTCCACATTCGTCACCACCAACAGCCGCGCCTCCATGTCCACCAGCGCGTTGGGACGCACGGTCAGCGATTCACCCTCATCGCCCGCAATGGTCACCGGCTGGTTGTCCCAGCTGTGGGCCAGCAGTTCGTTGCGCGTCCAGTTCACCGGGTTGATCACCAGCGCGTCCTTGTTCCATGTGACGAAGTTTTTGTATTCGCCGCTGGCGATTTCGCTGGGCGCCGTGGTGTTCCAGGCCAGGATCGCCTGGGTGTCCAACCGCCCTGTGGCGAAGTGAAGCTGGGGGTTCAGGTCCACCTGTGACTGGGTCACCGCGATGCCGCAGGCGTAGGTCGCCGCGTGCATATCATTGTACGCCGCGTACGCCGGGTCGCCAAGCAGCTGTGTGGCGATGCTCGCCACCATCAACGAGCCCTGGGAGTGCCCGAAAAGCACGAACGGGCGCTCGCCCTTGTTGATGTGCTTCAGAAAATAGTCGAACGCCGCGAACACGTCGTCTCTGGGCAAGCCCAGGGAGAGCGCGTTGATTTCCTCCGGGCTATGCTGGCCCAGCATGATCGCGTTCATCTGGCGATACAGCGGCGAGTACACATTCCCGCCCGAGATCACCGGCTCCACCGCCTTCAGCCAGCCCGCGGCGGACTCGCGAAAGACCGGGTTGTCGATCCGCACATGAGGGATGTCCTCGGCCTCCTCGCCATAGAACACCGTCGGGCACACCGTGAACACGTCATAAGGTTTGTCCGCGCGCTCCGCATGGGCGACCCAATACGCGCCGTTTGAATAATCCAGATCCGACAGCACCACGTCCGCCATCGCCGCGCCACCCATCGTCGCCATCAGGCACAATGCCAGCGCCGCACAACCGATCCGCCCGAGTGTGTTTTTCATTTGCAGACCCTCCCTTTTGTTGGTACGTTGAGTGTATCATAGGGTCGGCGCGAAGGCAATGCGCTTGGCGCAGAAGGCTACGAAACCGGCGCGGAAAGAGCGTCCTCTTACAGGATCGCCGATTGCGGTTGCATGCCCTCTATCCGCCGATGATCACCGGATAAACCTCCACCGCGTCCCCGTCCTTGAGCGTCGCGTCCACATCGACCAGCACCCCTTGCCGCTCCGCGATCCCCACCTCGTCCTCGGGAATCCCCGCCAACACAGCAGCCTGAAGCGCCGACAGCGCATCGCCCTCCACGACCTTTACTTTCACGCCGCCCATCCACCGCTCCGCCCAGCTAGCCTTGACCGTCACCTTCATGGAACGCGCCTCCTTCACCCGACAGTTTTCTTTGTCCCAGTATACCACACCGCCGCCCGATCCGCCACCATGGAGCCAGTCGCCACAGGCCTATCGCATGAACAAAGGCAACGCTGCGCACCCCCCTCCACCCCCCCCGTCATCCTGAGCGCAGCGAAGGACCTTCCTCCCCTCGAACGCAATCCTCGTCATCCTGAGCGAAGCGAAGGACCTTCCTCACCTCGAACGCCACCCCCGTGTCATCCTGAGCGAAGTCGAAGGATCTCCCCGCCCGCAGGCGATGTACCCATGTGAGGGAGGAGGCGTCCGCTGA
>JAVBUD010000150.1:0-4255 GCA_031555755.1 Eubacteriales bacterium
GCCCGCATGCCGGTGGGGATGCGGTCCCAGACCATGTCCGCGTACTGCATGCAGCGGCTCACGCGATCCGGGTCGACCGTGCCGGTGGTGTGCCCGTCGCTGGCGCAGCCCACGGCGAGCGTGCCCTCCATGATGATGGCGCGCATGTGCACCGTGTCCATGATGTGGCGCGGCAGCAGCGCCAGCTGCATCCACCCCGCGTCCCGCATGCATTTCAGCAGCGCCTTCAGCAGCTTCATCACCCCCACGCGGTCCAGCCGCACCTCGCGGCCCAAAATGCGGCTCATCTCCACGCAGTGCAGCCCGCCGCCGATCAGCGCGCGCTCCATGTCGTCCCGGCACAGCACATACCGCACCCGCGCGCTCGGCAAGTCCGCGGGGCGCAGCGTCAGCAATTCGTACCGCTCCTCGAACCACTGCGCCTCGTCCCGGGTCATGCCGTACAGCTGGCGCAGCTGGTCTATGCCCATCACCCCGAACAGCGGCACGTCGCTGAGGCAATAATACGCGCCCTCCAGCGCCTGCGCCCGCTCGCGCAACCCCGAGAAAAACCCGTCGGGCCGCTCCAGCAGCTGGTGCAGGTCCTGATCATCGCCCAGGTTCGCCAGGCGCAGCGCCATCAGATGCGTCTTCGCGCACGTCACCGGCGACTTCACCACCAGCACCCGCGACCGCTGCGGCTCGCCCGCGGGCAGGATCACGGTCACGCACACGCGCTCCTTGCTGGTCAGGATGCAGGTCTCCTTCAGCAAGCCCCGCCGCCGGAACTCCTTGCAGTACTTGGTCTCGATGCTCGCCGCCAGGCACATCCCCTCAATCCGCAACTGGTGTGGCTCGCCTGCGTTGAACCGGTATTTCGGGCTCACCACCAGCGTCAGCCGATGGCCCATCGAAAACGCGCGCTCCAGCCGCTCCAGAAACTTCGCCGCGAACCGCTCGTCCATCGCGAAGATCGGGTTCAGCCCGTCGGGCGCGACCAAAATCATCCGCTCCGGCGGCGCGTCCTCCCGCAGGAACGCGCTCAGGTACTCCATCAGCGCCGACTGCGTCTTCAGGATGCCCTGGGACCAGGTGCCCATGTGGTCCACTTGCGCGTCCGGATTCACCGGCGCCTGGAGCCTGCCCGGCAGCGCGTGCGCCAGCGACTCGTACCGGTGCAGCCGGTATCGGTACTCCAGCTGGCCCGGACAGTACAAAAACTGTAGCACGCAGGAGGTCAGCGCCTCCGCCGTGCCCAGCGCCTTGTCCGGGTACAGCGCGCCCATCACCGTCCGCAGGATCGGCTCCGCCCGCTCGCCGTCCTTCCGCACAAAATAAGCGGCCACCTTCGGCCCCCAGGGCCGCCCGGGCACCAGCCGCCGCTGCCCCGTCCGCCACCGCGAAATCAGCGTCACATCCGTGTCCAGCTCCCGTGCAACGTCCTTCGGCACCAGCTCCAACAGACTCGTCAACAGCATAAAATTGCTCTTCGCATCGATCACAAAAACACGCTCCTCATCCCCAAAAACCCAACGCCCATACCACCTCCGCAACAGTGTACCACATCATTATCCCCTTGTAAACCACAAACCAGAAACCCAATGATCGCGGAAAACAACCCGCCAATATCACCGCCAACGCCCCCGCCCCGCGCCGTCATCCTGAGCGCAAGCGAAGGACCTTCTTCAAAGCTGGGTGAAAAAAGTGAGAGGAAGGTCCTTCGCTGGCGCTCAGGATGACGGGGTGAGAGGGAAGGACGGGCGGTATTGGCCACTTGGCGGCGAGGGCTTGCACATGCCTCTACTGTATGTACTGCCGACGCCCCAAAACCGCTACACATTTTTTTCTTTTTTGGGATTGCGCGCGCTCGGGCGGCGGCGTTATCATGTTCCGAATCTTTCGCGAGGGGGCCTGTCCATGGCCGAAGAGCGGCTGTTTCTGGTGCCGGATTACTACGGTTCGTTCCGCTGCAAGGGGCAGGATTGCCGCGCCTGTTGCTGTGTGGGCTGGGGGGTTTCGATCTCGATGAGGGAGTACTTCCAGCTGGTGGGGCTTCCCTGCGAACCGGCGCTCAGGGCGCGGCTGGATTGCGCGTTTCACATCGCGGACCAGCCCAGCCCCGAGCGCTATGCGGAGCTGAACCGCCGCTACGACGGCGATTGCCCGCTGCGCAGGGCGGACGGGCTGTGCAGGCTGCACGCCGAGTGCGGCGAGGACGCGCTGCCCGCCATCTGCAGGCTGTATCCCCGCGCCGCCCGCTTGTCGCCCGTGCCCCAGTGCGCCTGCGCCAACAGCTGCGAGGCGACGCTGGAACTGTTGGTGGGCCGGGACGAGCCGATCCGGTTTCGGCGCATGCCGCTTTCGATTGAGTTTGTGGAGGACCCCGCGCGGCAGGACGCGCTGGAGGCCGCCTGCCATGAGCCCGCGCGGATGGCGTGCCTGGGCGCGCTGCAGCGGCGGGACTGGCCCATCGCCCAGCGGCTGATGGGGCTGTCGAGAACGGCGATGGCGCTGGGGGAGGGGCTGGTGCGCCACGATCCGGCTTCTGTGGGCGCGGCGCTCAGGGCATGCGCGGACCGGGCACTGCCCAGGCCGCAGGCCAGGCCCAACCCGGCGCTGAGCCTGCAGGTGCAGCAGCGCCTGGCCCACGAATGCATCCAGCGGGATTCCGGCATCGCGGACCCGTGCAGGCAGGCGCAGGCGGCGCTGGGGCTGGGGGAGGGGCCGGACGTGGCGCAGCTGTCCATCGCCGCGTCCCGCTATCGCACGGCGTCCGCCCGGTTCGCGGCAATCCACCCGGATTGGCCGCTGTGGTTCGAGCAGATGCTGGTCAATCACGCGTTCGTGTGCGGCTATCCGTTCGGAGGCAGGCGGGAAAATGTGTGGGAGGCGCATGTGTCGCTGTGCGCGGTGTACGCGTTGGCCCGGTTTTTATGCGTTGGCGTGCTGGCGCACGCGCCGGGGGAGGGTACGTTCGTGGACCTGATGGCGGCCGCGTTCCGGCTGATCGAACACTCGGGCTTCGACTGGAACGCGATGCTGCTGCTCAGGTCCATGGGCTGCGACAGCATGCGGCGACTGGACGGGGTGCTGATGGGGTGCGGGTGAGGGGAATCACGCTGGGGTCATCCCAAAATCCCCGTCATCCTGAGCGCAGTGAAGGACCTTCCTCAAACTGGATGTTGAAAGTTTGAGGAAGGTCCTTCGCTGCGCTCAGGATGACGACGTGAGGGACGGGCGGTCATAATCACCCATCCGCCTGCATCCGCATCACGGCCCAGCTCGCCGCCGCGCCGCCCGACAGCAGTGCCAGGTCCAGTGCCAGCGGCCAGCCCGTCCTGATCCCCGGAAAAGCGATCGACATCGAGCCCAGCAGCAGCCCGATCACGGCGAAGTATGCGGGTCCTCGGCACACCGTGAACAGCCACGACGCCAGTTTGACCGTCAGCGCGGCCACGCCGAAAAACCCGGCGCCGATCCACAGCAGGCTCTGCACCTGCAGGTCCGCAATCGCCGCCAGGAACGGCTGATACAGCCCCATGGCCATCAATATAAACGACGCGCTGATGCCCGGGATCACCGTGCCGAACGCGAACACGCCGCCCGCCAGCAGCCCGTCCGCGCCCTCCATCGCGCCCGTACCCGCGCCCTGCGTCAGACCGCGCAGCAGCGGTCCGCTGCCCGCCGCGACGAGAAAACCCAAACTTGTCACCAACAGATACAGCGGATGCCAACCGTCGCGGCCGCCCTCCTTGATCAGCGCGGGCACGCTGCCCAGCACCATCCCGAGAAAAGCGTACAGCACCGTGTGCTCATGGCTCAGCATCAGTTGGCGCATGATCTGGCTGAACAGCAGCACGCCCAGCCCGCCGCCCAGGCCCAGCGGGATCAGCAGCCCGCAGCCGCGCCGGAACGCCCGGCGCAGGTTCACCAGCGCGTGCAGCGCGGGCTCGTACAGCCCGGACGCCGCTGCGATGACGCCGCCGCTGAGCCCTGGCGTCACGCAGGCGACGCCGATGACGAGGCCCATGAAAAAGCGGTAAAAAAATTGGGTGGGGAGGCGGAGGTAGAGGTTTTTGGGCATGGCGGAGGTCCCTTTCTGCGGGTTCACATGGGCGCGAATCCCCGAGGCGTCATCCTGAGCGCAGCGAAGGACCTTCCTGTAACTGGTTTGCTAGGGCAACACCGCAAAAGCAGCGAACGCGCTAATGGGCTGCTTTTCCGCCCAGGCAGTCCCGCAAAAACACTTGAATTAGCGCTGCTAGTCCTGCGGTTT
>JAVBUD010000092.1:0-3741 GCA_031555755.1 Eubacteriales bacterium
ACCGCTTTATGAAGGATCGGTACACTGTTTTCACCTCAGAGATAAAAATCGTCATTCATCGTCCCTCCCACCCGCGCCGTCCTCCTGAGCGCAGCGAATGACCTTCCGGATTGGGTGGGTGGTTAAGTATGAAGAAGGTCCTTCGCTGCGCTCAGGATGACGGCGGGGCGGGGTGACGGCGGGGCGGGGTGACGGCATCGTGCAATGCACAGGGTCGTGCATTTTGATTCGCTACGGGTCCACCAGATATCTGCACACCAGCTTCGGGCAGTTGGCGCCGTTGTAGAACACCAAGCCGGGCTGCACGTCGGCGTAGGCCTTGTAGCGCCTGTCTTTTTCCGGGTTCTGCACGGCGGCGCGGTTCTCCAGCACGCAGATCTGACGCTCCTCAGCCTCCGCGGGGGCGACGTCGATGGCCATCATCTGGGTGCCCTCCTCGTCCCAGACCTCCACCACCGGGCCGATCACCGCGAAGATGCGGTTGTCGGCGGACCAGCGCTCGTTGGTGTCCAGCAGGCCCTTGTAGTCCATCTTCCAGGCCTTGCCGCCGTATTCTGTCAGCGGCGGCACGTGGTAGATCGTGTAGCTGGCGTACTGGTCCTGCCTGCCCTGCATGGTGGCGTGCCAGGTGATGACATTGTCGCCGGTGATGGGCAGCGGCACCTTGAACGAGAACGAGCCGTTTTCCTTCACCTCCAGCGATCCTTCGTTGTACGTGCTGTCCACGACGATGTTCGCGCCGACCTCCACCGTACCGGAGATGGTGGCGGAGGATTTTGTGGTGGACTTGACGGTGTTCATGCTGCGCTCCATCTCGATGGTCTGTGGCTCACGGTACAGGATGATGTCCTTTCTGGTCTCGCGATGGTGTGCGGTGGACACGCTGACGCTGATGGGGTTGTCGCCGATGTCGTCCACGTCCACCACGGCCAACAGCTCGCCCTCGTTGTTCACCATGTCCGTCTGGTCCTCGCCGTTGACGAGCACCTTGGAACCGCGCACGACCTTGATCTTCAGCTCAAACTTGCTGGTGTCCACCTCTTCGCGGTCGCTCTTGGGCTCGATCATCTCCAGGGGCGACTGCGGCGTCTCAACTGTGAGCTGCATGCCGGGCAGCGCCACGCGCCCGTTCTTGTTTGTCAGCACCACCGGCGTCATATTGATGATGGCGGCTGTCTCCCCCTCCGGGCTCAGGTCGAACCAGGAGCTGTCGGCGATGTCGATCTCGGTCATGCCGCCCACGAAGGGGAACGAGCGGTTCAGCTCCGGGATGAACAGCAGGTCGCCGTCGTTGCCGAAGAAGGTCAGCGCGTGGCCCAGCTGGCCGTCCTCCATGACCATCTCCTCCACCAGCGGCGCGCGGTAGGTGCCCACTTCATAGATGCGGCCCGTGCGCCAGCTGTCGAACCAGAAGAACGCGGTGTATAGGAGGTAGCCGAAAAAGGCGACACTGAAACAGATGATCAGCAGCCGCGTCAGCACATTGGCGAGCAGCCGCAGGGGCGATTCGCCCTTGCGTCGCTTGATCCGCACCACAGACGTGCGACCGGACTCGACGGCATCATTTTGGGACATGAATTGCGCCTCCTTTCGGGGGAATGGGATATTCTCAGTCATCCTCCCCACCCACGGTCATCCTGAGCGCGGCGAAGGACCTTCCTGTTACTGAACAGGAATGGATGTTTGAAGAAGGTCCTTCGCTCCGCTCAGGATGACGGCGGAGGGGCGGCGAAAGCGCTTGTGGCATCAAGTCATTCTTCGTACCCCCCATTATACCATTCACAGCCCGCCCTGTCACCCTTGTTTCGCGCTAAATTCACAATCCCGTGCCGGATTTGTCACAAAACGCATTCCCTACCGCGCGAAGGTGTGGTATAATGTAGGGTAGTTTGGTATCGTCAAGGAGGGTTATTGCGTTGGGCATTGACAATTTCCGCGAAGAGGTGGCGGTCCGGCAAAAGCGCGGGCTGTATTCGTTCATGTATTACCTGTCGTGGGTGATGCTGGTGGTGTCGGGCCTGGTGGCGCTGATCGGGCTTTCGGGTGTGATGAGCTTTTTCACCTCAGGCCAGTTTGATCTGATGTCGCTGATCATGATGGTGCTGTTCGGCGGCGCGGCGTTCCTGCTTTGGAAAAACAAGGACGAGCTCAGAACCGAGTACGAATACTCGTTCACCAACGGCGACCTGGACATCGCCAAGGTGCTCAACAACACCCGCCGGAAATACCTGACCAGCCTGCCCATGAAAAATGTGGAGGCCTGCGGCCCCGTCACGGCCAGCTCTTTTCAGCGCTACGTCACCATGCAGGGCGTGAAAAAGCACAACTGGTTCCTGAACCGCGAGGCGAAGCTGTACTTCTTCTACTTCACCAAGAGCAACGTCAAGCACCTGGTCGTGTGCGAGCTGTCCGACGAGATGATCGCACTGATCAAGTCCCACAACTACCTGAACTTCGGCGTGTGGCAGGCGTGATCTGCTATCTGGACAGCGCGGCCACCACAAAGCCCTGCGATGCGGCCATCGGCGCGATGATGGCCGCGCTATCGGAGGGCTATTTCAATCCGTCTTCGCTGTATAGCCCCGCCATCCAGGCGGAAAAGGCGCTGGACAGGGTGCGCGTACAGATTCGCGCGGCGCTGTCCGCAAAGCCCGACGCCCAGGTGCTGTTCACCAGCGGCGGCACGGAGGCCAACAACCTGGCGATAATAGGCACAGTATCGGCGCTATACGGGCCGCAGCACGTGATCTCGTGCGCGGTGGAACATCCGTCGGTGCTGGCGCCGCTGGCTGCCCTGAAGGACGCCGGGCACCGGGTGACGCTGATCGCGCCATGTGCCGATGGTAGCGTGGACTTCGAGGCGATGGAAAAGGCGATTCTGGCCGATCCACCCGCGCTGGTGAGCCTGATGCAGGTCAACAATGAGGTGGGCGCGATCTTAGATGTGCCTCGGCTGAGCACCTTGATTCGGCGACTCGCGCCAAGTGCGAAGATCCATGTGGACGGCGTGCAGGGTTTTCTGAGGTTGCCGCTGGACATGCGCCAGATCGACCTGTACACACTCAGCGCCCACAAGATCCACGGCCCGAAGGGTGTGGGGGCGCTGGTGGTGAACAGAGGCGTGCGGATTCTGCCCAGGCAACTTGGCGGCGGACAGCAGGCAGGGCTTCGGTCCGGGACCGAAAACGTGCCGGGGATCATGGGCCTTTTCGGCGCGATGAGCCGCGGTTTTGAGATGGGCGACCTGAAGCGCAGGTTTTACGAAAAAGTCCGAGCCGGCGTGCCGAATGTGCTGCTGAACGGACCGAAGATCGAGCGCGGCGCGGCGCACATCATCAATTTGAGCTTTCCGGGCGTGCGCGGCGAGGTGCTGCTGCATGCGCTGGAGGGCGACGGGGTGTACTGCTCCACGGGCTCCGCGTGCTCGTCGAAAAAGCAGGTAGTGTCGCCCGTGCTGATCGCCATGAGCATCGATAAAAACCGGGCCGAGTCGGCACTGCGGTTCAGCTTTTCGCCGGACACGACCGAGGAAGAGACCGAATACGCGGCGGCGTGCGTCGCGCGGCAGTATCAGGTGTTGAGGCGGTTCGCGAGAAAATAACCCGTCATCCGTCATCCACCCCAAACGCGGTCATCCTGAGCGCAGCGAAGGACCTTCCTGTAACTGAACAGGAACGGAAGTTTTATAAAGGTCCTTCGCTGTGCTCAGGAGGACCGCGGATGGAAGGGTAACTGAAAATC
>JAVBUD010000147.1:0-5097 GCA_031555755.1 Eubacteriales bacterium
TCCGCTCACGCGGGGGAGATCCTTCGACTGCGCGTAGCACAGCGATGGATGACACGGGGGAGGGCGTTGAGGAAGGTCCGTAGCGTAGCGAGGGATGACGGCGGGGGGCGGATGTGCGTTTTTACTTCTCCACGACCGGCATCTCAGTCATCCGGAGGTTGGTGCAGCCGTAGGGGATCATGCGCACTGCACGCGCCGCGCCCAGGGGCTTGCGGCTCTGGGGCTCCACGGCGCAGATGCCGTGCTGCTCGGGCCAGTCGATCTCGGCGAGCTGGGCCATGATCTCCACAGGTGCGCCGTCCGGGCTGAACGGGCAGTCGCCGACGGGCTTTTCCTGGGCCTCAAAGCTGTCGCCCGCGAAGCCGTAGTTCCACGCCGACTTCGGGCTGATCGCGTAGTCGCAGTAGGGGTACTTGCGCTCCACGCCGTTGTGTTCGTACTCCACGCGCTTCCATTCTTCCTCGATCGCCACCGAGTACAGCAGCGGGCCGCGCCACAGCGCGCGCATGTCGCGGGGTCGGTCCACCAGCTCGGCCTCAAAGCGGAACTGCACGTCCACGCTGGTCGTGCCGGACCAGGTTTTCGTGATGGTGTGGAACGCGCCGGGCACGGCGGGCTGGCCGTCCACCGTGGCGGACTTTGCAAAGCCCGGGATGCGCAGCGACAGTTCCATCTCCACCGGCGCGGAGGCGGTCACGGTGTATTTCGCGCAGGCACGGAACGGATAATCGGTCTCTAAGGTCACGCATACGTCCGCGTCGCCCTGCTTGAAGGTCACGCTGGACGGCGCGATCAGCGCGCTGGCGACGCCGTTTTCGGTCTTCATGAACGTGGCCATGGCAAATTTCGGCCAGCCCTGATTGAAGTTGGCGGTGCAGCAGCCGTAGTTGGGCTCCAGGCCGAACACATGCGCCTCGGGGCCGTTGGTGCGGAACACAACGTGGCCCTCGGGCAGCCTCGAGCATCGGACCTGATTGGTCATCTGCACGTACTGATGGGTCCACATGTCGGGGCTGTTGGTGGCGGGCAGGGCGTTGAAGGCCAGGCGCTCGCAGGCGTCGCCCCAGTGCGGATTGCCGCCCACGGCCAGCAGCTCCTCGAAGGAATACATGGCCTCCACCACGGAGCACAGCTCGCTGCCCTGCACGGGGCTGTCGCCGGACACGCACTCGTCGCCGGTGAAATGGCCCACGGCCATGCCGTGATACTTCAGCAGCGTCTCGTGCATCTTCAGTGCGAAAGCGTCGGCGTCGCCGCCCGACATGCGGCTCACCAGCCCCTCCTGCTTCAGCGCCATGCCCAGGTTCACCACGTGGGTCAGGAAGGTCCAGTACGGGTAGGGTTCCTGGTCCAGGTAGGGGTCGAAAATCTTCTTGTAGTCCACGCCCTCGGCCTGCAGCCGGTGCGCGAGCTCGATGAGCCACGGCTCGCCGGTGCGCTCGTACAGCCAGAAGATGGGGATCAGCGCCTCGTACCAGCGGGTGGCGGCCCAGTCGAAGATGGTGTTGTGGCGGATGTGCGCGCCGAAGTTCTTGAGGGCGGCCTCCACGGCGGGCTGTATGCGCTCGTCCCCGGACAGGTCGCCGTACATCGCCAGCACCTTCAGGATCAGGATCAACGCCCACATGTCGTAGGCGCCACGCTGCTCCTTAGGGCAGGGGCAGATCCAGCCGTCGTCCTCCTGCCGGTCCAGGATGCCGTCCACATAGCGCTTGGCGCGGGCCTTGAGGTCGTCGTCGTCCAGCAGGTAGGCCAGCGGAATGAACCCGTCCAGCCAGTAGGGCACCCGCTCCCAGCCGTCGCGGTCGCCGCCGATCCAGCGGCTGTCGCGGATGTCCGGCCAAACCTTGTCCAGATTGCCGCTCAGCCCCTGGGCCTGAATGCGCAGTTGCCCAAGCAGCCATCCGGCGGGCTTCACTTCGCCGTGGGTAAACGGAACCAGAGCACGCTTGCTTACCACCGAGAATCACTCCTTCAACGATTGGTCCGTGTGTCCATTTATAGGATAACACATCCGTGTAAAGCGTGGCAGGGCGTAATTGGATCATGAATGGGACAGTTGGCCCATGTTGACCGCGCATGGCCCGGGCACAGCGGTTTGCGGGCTGGCCTGTAGTGGATTGGCGATTTGGCAGTATATGGTAAGGAGTGATCGGAGAGGACGTGCGTGTGGTTGGTGTATCGATTGGCGCGGCGGGATGAGGCAGGGCTGGTGGCGGATTTGAACGCTGAGGCCTATGCGGAATACCCGCTGTTTCGTGTTTTGCGGGGACGGTTCCGGGACGAGGACGGGTTCAGGCGGTTTCTGCGGGCGCTGCAGGGCGTGTTCGTGAGGGCGTTCATGCGAAAACAGCTGGTTTACGTGGGGGTCGAGGCGGGGCAAGTGGTGTGCGCGGCGCTCTTGGCGTCGCCGGATCGGCCTCAGGTGGGGATGTGGGACTATTTGATGGGCGGCGGGTTGGCGCTTCTGGCGCATGTGAGTCTGCCCGCGCTGATCGAATTTTTGGGGCTGGTCGGGGAGGCGGAGTCAGTCTGTGATGGGATAAAGGCGCGAAAGTGGTTCGTCAGCTCGCTGGCGGTGGCCATGAGCTGGCAGCAGCGGGGCCTGGGCGGGCAGATGCTGGAGGGATGCATCATGCCGCATGTGAAGGCCCACGGCGGCGGCGGCGTGGCGCTGACGACGAACACGCGGGCGAACCGGGCGTTTTATTTGAAGCATGGGTTCGCGGAACTGGACGAGCGCGAGCTGTCTTGGTGCGGCCAGCGCATCCGCAACTGGAGCTTCTGGCGGGCGGGCTGAGCCGCGCCCGCCCTGGCGGGCGTTCTTTCGCTATATCTTGACCGCTTGCACACAGGCCCGGGCGGCGTCGGCGATGCGGCCGTAGTCCCCGGCCGCGATGTGGTCTCTGCTGACCAGGCTGCCGCCGATGCCGAGGCCGACGCAGCCCGCCTTCATGAAGGATGCCGCGTTGCGCTCGTCGATACCGCCGACGGCGAGCACCTTGGCGTGGCTCAGCGGCGCCAGCACGGACTTGACATAGCCGATGCCGAGGTCGCCGGCGGGGAACAGCTTGATAAAATCGGCCCCGGCCCGCAGCGCGGCGGTCATCTCGGAGGGCGTCATGCAGCCGGGCATGGAGACCAGGCCGTGCTCCACGGTGCGCCGGATGACGGCCTCGTTCACGTCGGGCGAAATGATGTAGCGCGCGCCGGCGTCGTGGGCCATGTCGAGCTGGGCGACGTCGAGCACGGTGCCCGCGCCCACGAGAAGCCGGCCCTCGAACCGGTCGCGCAGGGTCCGGATGCCGCGACAGGTCTCGGCCCAGGTGTCCGGTTCGCGCGGGTCGAAGGTCAGCTCCAGCATGGAGATGCCGCCTGCGAGCAGCGCCTCGGCCAAGGGGACGAGGGCGTCGGCGTGCACGGCGCGGGCGATGGCGATGAGCTTGTGGGTTAGGATGTGTGCGATGGTTTCTGTGCGCATGGGCTGGGCCTCCTTTGGGACGTTATTTGACAATTCACAGTTCACAATTCACAATTGACCTCCACCCGTCGTCCTGAGCACAGCGAAGGACCTTCTTCAAACTCATCAGGCACAAAGAATGAGGAAGGTCCTTCGCTGGCGCTCAGGATGACGGCGGGGGAGTGGTTGGCGCCAGTTTCATCCTCTTTCAAGTGCAAGCCGTGACGCTTGCCCCTTGTTGTTCCCATTGTTGCGTTTCTATGGTATGATGATAGCGCCTGTGTGCGCGGTTGTCAAGACGGATGCGGAAAGGGGCGGTTATGTGAAGATTCGGGGTATCGAGGTGTTTTTGGTGCCGCCGCGGTGGTGCTTTGTCAGGATGGAGACGGAGTCGGGGCTGGTGGGCTGGGGTGAGCCGGTGGTGGAGGGCCGGGCGGCGACGGTGGCCGCGTGCGTGAGGGAGATGGCGCAGGTGCTGATCGGCAAATCGGCGGGCGAGATCGAGGACGCGTTCCAGATGCTGTACCGAGGCGGGTTTTACCGGGGCGGGCCTGTGCTTACGAGCGCGATTTCAGGGCTGGAGCAGGCGATGTGGGACATTTTGGGCAAGTTCCACGGCGTGCCGGTGCACGAGCTGCTGGGCGGCAAGGTCCGGGACCGGATCGAGGTCTACCGCTGGATCGGCGGCGACCACCCGCGCGACGTGGCGGCGCAGGCGCGGGAGGCGGTGGCGCAGGGCTACAGGGCGGTGAAGATGAACGGCACGGACGAACTGCGCTGGGTGGACACATACCGGGCGCTGGACGCGTGCGTGGAGCGGGTGGCGGCGATTCGAGAGGCGGTCGGCGACGAGCTGCGAATCGCGGTGGATTTTCACGGGCGGGTGCACAAGTCGATGGCGCGGGTGCTGATGAAGAAGCTGGAGCCGTTCGAGCTGATGTTCGTGGAGGAGCCGGTGCTGTGCGAGAACGAGCGCGAGTTTTTGGAACTCAGGCGGGCATGCAACATCCCGATCGCGACGGGCGAAAGGAACTACACGCGTTGGGGGTTCAAGGAGATGCTGGTGCGGGGCGGGGTGGACATCATCCAGCCGGACGTGAGTCACGCGGGCGGGATCTTGGAGACGCGAAAGATCGCGGCGATGGCGGAGGCGTTCGACGTGGCGGTGGCGCCGCACTGTCCGCTGGGGCCGATCGCGTTGGCGGCGTGCCTGCAGGTGGACTTTTGTACGCCAAACGCGGTGATTCAGGAGCAGAGCGCGGGGATCCATTACAATGGGGAGCTGGATCTGCTGGATTATCTGGTGGAGCGCGAGGTGTTTGCGTGGCGGGGTGGGTACTGCGAGCGGTTGACGGGTGCGGGGCTGGGGATCGAGGTGGACGAGCGGTACGTGCGGGAGATGGCGAAGGTGGGCCACGACTGGCACAACCCCGTCTGGCGGGATACGGACGGCGTGGTGGCGGAGTGGTGAAGCAGCGATAGAACACAGCGAAGCGAACAAGGGGGTCCAGGGGGATTTAATCCCCCTGGCGGGAGGTCTCGGAGGGCAGCGCCCTCTGAGCGTTCCCCCGCGTTCTACCTCGCGCGACTGAATGGCTGGGGGGACGTCGCTCACGCGGCGGCGGGGGCAAGCCCCC